>SKQL01000121.1 GCA_007119035.1 Nitriliruptorales bacterium
CCCCGCCTGCGCGAGCGCCATCAGGTGGTCACCGGCGGCCCCTAGAGCCCGCGCCAAGAGGCTGATCGATCAGGGAGCGTGTGAGCCGGGCCGCCTATTGACGCGGGCTCTTGACCTCCATAGGGGGCTCCTGCGACTCCGCGGGGGGCAGGGGTGGCTCGAAGCTCTCGGGATCGGCGCAGTACGCACGGACACAGCTGGCCAACCGACCCGCGTGATGCCCATCGAGGTAACGGTGGTCCATGGTGACACCCAGGCAGACCCGGGAGCGGACCTGCACCGCATTGCCGACCGCCACGGGCTTGGGGGTCACCTCCCCGACAAGGACCAGGAGCGGCACCCGGTAGTAGGGAGACAGCGGGGCCCATGCGCGCTCGATGCCGAACATGCCGAGCGAGCTCACCATCGCGCTCCCGAAGGCCTGCCGGGTCATCCCGAACCGGCGGAGGTCGACATCACGGTCGCTCGTCAGCCATGCCGCCAGCCGCAGCACCACCCGCAGCAGCGGGACGGGAAGGCGGTCGAGGATGGGCTTGGCCATACCCAGGCCATCGTCGTCGCCCGCCTGCACCCTGCCCGTCCGCGCGCGCAACTCGGCGCTCAGCTCCGCGGCGGACTTCTTGTCGCTATCGGTCACCTTGACGCCCGTGAGCTCACGTCCCTCGTCGGCGGCGACGATGAAGAACACGTCGACCGACCCGCGGGGAACCGACCGCCCGGGGCGCAGGCGGACGTTGACCTCGGGGTTCTGGGCGATGGCGTACGCACAGGCCCGTCCTACGAGATGGGTCACCGTGAGCTTCACCCCGCGGGTCCTCGCCTTCGCGATGTAGCCCTGCATCCCCCCCGCATCGAGCTCGAGCTCCCCGTAGATCTGGGGATCCACGGGTCGCCCCCACGTCGCCCCCGCGATCTTGCGCCAGCCCCGCAGCTGCTTGCTCGTCTCCCTCGTCTCCATCGTCTGCTCCCTACCCGTCGCGCCTCGCCTTCCAGCATGCACCATGTCAGTTCGGGGAAACCTTTCTCCTCTGTTGGGGGGGGTACGGAGGTGTGGTGAGAACGCTACTGATCCACAACCCCATAGCCGCCCGCAGCGGCGGCGGGACCGTCCGAGCGGTCGCCGCGGAGCTCGACAAGGCCGTCGACGTCACCGTAGCGGGTACACGTGCTCCCGGGCACGCAACCGAACTCGTGGTCGACGCGCTGGCGGAGGGCTGCGAGCTCGTGGTCGTCCTCGGTGGAGACGGCACGGCGAACGAGGCGCTGCAGGCGCTCGCTGGGACCGAGGTGCCCATCGCCCCGCTCCCGAGCGGATCGACGAACGTATGGGCACGCCGGCTGGGTTTCGGCACCCATGCCCGCTCGGCGGCCTCCGAGCTCGTGCTCCGGATCGAACGCCACTCCTACCGCAGAGTGGCGCTGGGGATGGCGGGGGCCCGCTGGTTCGCGTGCAATGCGGGCTTCGGCCTCGATGCCGCGGTCGTTCGGCGGGTGGATCGGCGACCTCGGCGCAAGCGCGTGCTGGGGCAGGCCGCCTTCCTCTCCACCGCGCTGGCCATGCTCCTGCGCGGCTACGGCAATCCACGGATCGAGGTCAAGACCGAGGACACCGTCACCGCCGACCGCCTCGAGACGGTCGTGTGCACCACCAACGACCCGTTCACCTACCTGGGGCGGCTGCCGGTCCGCCTCGCGCCCGGCGCGGTCCCCGACCTGGGGATGAACCTGCTCGGCCTGACCAACGTCGGCGTCACCACACTCGCGCGGGTCCTGTGGAGCGGGGTGGCCGGCGACGTTCGCCGACTGAGCTCCACGCGCCTGTGGCACAACCTCGCCCAGGCGACGTTGTCGAGCGACGAGCCGCTGCCACTGCAGGTCGACGGCGACGCCATCGGTGACACGACCTCCGTCGACCTGCGCAGCATCCCCGACGCGGTGACGGTGCCCGCGCCCCCGCAGGTGCGGCCATGACCCATCGCGCGCACGGACGCACCGCCGTGGTCACAGGCGCGAGCGCGGGGATTGGCGAGCACACCGCCCGCCTGCTCGCGCGCGAGGGCGCTCATGTCGCGCTCGTGGCCCGCAGCGAGGAGCGACTCGACACGCTCGCCGCGGAGCTGACGGAGGCCGGCGGCATGGTCATCGCCGTGCCCGCCGACCTCTCGACCGACACGGGCCGAGGGTCGATGGTGGCACGGGTGGTGGAGCGCCTCGGTCCTGTCGAGATCCTCGTCAACAACGCGGGCTACGGCCGGTACGCCCCCGCCGACGACACCGATCCCGAGGACGTCCGGGGCATGTTCGATCTCAACGTCCTCGCCGCGATCGACCTCTGCCGGCTCGTTGTGCCCGGGATGCGCCGCCGTGGGTTCGGCCGCGTCGTCAATGTGGGCTCCCTGGCGGGGCATATCGCCGCGGAGCCCCTGACGGTGTACGCCGCGACCAAACACGCCCTCGTCGGCTTCAGCGAGGGACTGCACCGCGAGCTCCGGGCCGACCGTGATGTGGCGGTGAGCCTCGTGTCCCCCGGCCCCGTCCGCACGGAGTTCGGGCAGACGGCGAGTGGCCTTCCCGTCCGGCCCCACCGTGTCCCCGGTGGGGTCGAGGCGGAGCGGGTCGCGGCCGCCATCAACCGGGTCATCGACCGCCCCCGCCGGGAGGTGTTCGTGCCCGCGCACCACCGCATCGCTGCACGGCTCGCGGGGCTCGTCCCCGCGATCGCCGACGCGGGTGCCGCCTACCGGGGCAGGACGTGGGAGCGCCGTCTGGCGCGTGCGAGGCGGGAGAGCGGGGACTAACTCGGCTGCTCGATGTGCGAGGAGGAGTACGCGAGGCCCCCGTCGTCGAACAGGTCGAGCAGTGCCTCGAGCGGCTGCTCGGAGAGCTCGGGACGCCACAGCTCCACGAGCGTGTCGCCGTGATAGAGCATCGGCCAGCGCACGAACGACCGGGGGTCGTCGGGGTCGCGCATCGCCTTGGAGCGCCTGGCCGCATCCCGGACGACGTCGTGCATGAGATCGGTGCCGCACCCGAAGCCGTACGGGAAGACCTCACGGTTGGCCGGCAACGACTCGACGCGCCGCGGATCGATGCCGGTGATGCCCACGTGCACGTGGATGCCGGCCCGCACGACGGGTGCCTCGACGTCGCCCTCCGGGTCGGGCCGCCAACCACCGCCGGTGGTGCGAGCGAGGCGGACCCGGGGTGCGGCCTGCAGGAGGGTGAGCATCTCATAGGCCTCGACAGAGGGGCCCTTCGGTGAGGTGCCCTCAGGCGCGAGGACCCGGACTGGTCGGCGCTCGGAGTGGATGTCGACCGGCACGACCTCGTCACGTCGCAGCGCGCGCTTGTCGACCTCCCAGCTTCCCGAGGCCGTCACCATCATGGTCTCTGTCTCCGGGTCGTAGGCGAACAGCATCCCCTCGCTGAAGCCCTTGAGCCCCAGCAAGCGCTCGTAGATGGCCGCGAGGCGCGGGGTGACGTAGCTGTCGACGCGCTGGGGAGGCGGCAGCAGCCCTAGGTCGTCCATTCGCCGCCCGGCCTTCACTATGGCATCCGGGACAGCGGTCCGTCGCCATGCCGACGACCACAGCCCGTCGTCGACGACGGTGTAGTCACCCCCGATCTCCTCCGCGCACGCCGCCGTCACGAGGCGGTCGCGGAGGACCGAGGCGTGGTCACTCGTGTCGCTCGGGTGCCCGCCCTCGAGGGTGCAGACCGTCGTCTCCTCCACCTGCCCCGATGCCCGGTCACCCGCGACGAACACCAGCCGGGGGGTCCCGACCCGCGCCATCGCCACACGCCCGAGGTCGACCGCCTCCTCGTGGCTGAGATCGCCGATCAACTCCGCGATGGAGACGAGCGCGACGACGTGGGGAGGGCGGCGACGCAACCCGCGCTCCGCGGACGAGGTGACGAGCAGGGGCCGCTCGCGCTCGACGATGCGGTCGAGCAGAGGGCCGGGCCCCTCAGGGACGGATACGGTCGCGAGCAGGATGTCGGGGTCGTCCGATGCCTCCGCGTCGACGATGTGGCCCTGCTCCTCGAAAGCCCTGAGCAGATCGGGAAGGAACGCGGCGAGCAGCGGGTCGTCGGCCTCGGTGGGCGAGACCGCGACCCGGACGGGTCGCCACCACGGGCACGTCCGAATGTCCTCCACGGGAGGCTCGGAGAAATCTGGCGGCGCGACCAACGCGTCGTCAGCGGACGGAGGGATTCGCATGCTGGCCCCTAGCGCACATAGACAAGGCTGCCCTATCACCACCTGACGGTAATGTAAACGGCGGGCGCGGGGGTTTCAGTTCGTGAAACGCGTGGAGTTGAGGGAGCCGGCCGCGGATCGGGCCACCATCGAGAAGGCCACGCGTGTGGACCTGCACGAATGGGGGGGATCCTCTCGCCCGAGGAGGCGCGCGACCTCGCGGCCCAGCTGCCCTCCGAGCTCGCGGAAGCGGTCACGGTCACGTCCGACCATCCGGTGCTGCGCAAGGTGGTCAGCGACGGTGAGTTCACCGACGTGGTCATGGACCTCCCGGGGGGGTTCGACGAGCTCGTGGTCATCTAGGAACGGGCTCGCTCCTGGGCGCACGCAGCGACGGCAGGACAGCAAAGCCGGCCGCGATGGGGAGCAGATGGCTGAACAACCGCCAGCCGAGCACCGTGGCCGCCGCGGCGTCCGCGGGTGACCCGGTCGCGACCATCGCCGCGATCATCGCCGTCTCCACCACGCCCACCCCACCGGGGGTGATGGGCACCGCCGCCACCAACTGACCTGCCACGTACACGAGCAGCAGGGTGGCAAGCGACGCCCCCCGCCCCATGGTCGCCGCGAACAACAGGAACACCGCGAGGTCCAGCAGCCAGCTCAGGACCGCCCAGCCAGCCGACCGCACGAGCACGCGCGGGGTGCGCAGCAGGGACAGCACGCAGACCAGCCCCCGGCGCACCACCGCCGACGCACGCTTTGGATGCACCCAGCGACGGAGGGGGCCCCGCTCGAAAGGTGTGGTTACCCGCTCCACGACCAGGCACACGCTCTCCGGTCGACCGATGGCGAACGCCGTCGCGACCACCGTGCCGAGCACGACGCCGGCCGCGACGCCCGCACCGGAAGCGAGAGATCGCCCACCGTCCCCGGCGAGGAGGGTGAGCAGGGCCGCCACGGGCAGGAGCGCGGCCAACGTCACCGACGAGAGCGCGCCGGATGCGGCCAGACCCGCGGTGACCCTCGCCGCGTCGCAGCCGTTGGCCTTGAGGACCCGGACCATGACGGCCAGCGCCGCCGTGGTGCTGCCGGGCAGCGTCTTGCCGAGGGCCGCGCCCGCGATCGTCGAGCGCATGACGAGGCCCCTGCTCACATGCTCACCCCCCGCGGCGAGCACGCTATGGGACAACTCGCCGTAGGCGGCGAAGCGGAGCGCCTGCAGCGTGGTCGCCGCAGCCGCGAGCCACCAGCCGGACGCGGCGAGCCGTACCAGCACACCTTCGATGCCGGACAGCTGGGACCCGAGGCCGTAGACCGCGAAGGCGAGCAGCGCACCCGAGAGCGCGAGCCCAAGGAGGCCGCGGCGCGTCACGCAGCCCTCAGCGAAGTCGGTCTCATCGCCCTCACGTTAGCGTGCCGCACCCCGCGGGCAGCAATCGGGCAGGCGCGGCGCAGGCACCGGCAAGTCATATCAGCCGCACGCGCGGCGCATGTAGGGATAGGGGTTCACGTTGCTGCCACCCCCGGCCCGCACCTCGATGTGGAGGTGGGGGATGCCGCGTGCGTTGCCCGTGTCGCCGTTGTACGCGATCTGCTCACCCGCGCTGACGCGTTGACCGGACGACAGCCCGCCGATATAGCCCGCCAGGTGCGTGTAGTAGTACTGGTTGCCGCTGTCGCCCCGTAGGTAGAGGGAGATCCCACCGAGCCGGTTGGAGCTCATCCGGCTGATCTCCCCGTCCTCGTACGCATAGATGGGTGTGCCCCGCGGTGCGAGGATGTCGGTGCCCATGTGCGAGCGCCCTCCCGAGCGGGCCGCCCCGTACGTGTCACTGAACTCGCGTGGCTCCCCGACCGGGCACGCGACGCCGCCACTCGTCGATGCGGGGGTCGCGGAGGCGGACCGGGCCTCGGAGGCCGTCGAGTCCGCCGCGTCGCCCTCCGCGGCGCGGGCCGCCGCCTGCTCGGCCTCGAGCGCCTCGGATGCCTCCGCGAGAGCGTGCCGGAGCTGCTCCTTCTCCTCCTCGAGGTCCGCAAGGACCCCTTGGAGCTCCTCCTCCTCGGTCTCCTGCTCCGCCACCTGCTCCTGCAACGCGGCCTCGTGCACCCGGAGCTCCGCGGTGAGCGCGACCTGCGCCTTCCTTGCCTCCTCGAGCTCGCCGCGTTCGACCTCGAGGACGTCCCGGTCCGCGGCGAAGCCGTCGAGGATCTCGCTCTGGCTGCGCTGCGCCCCCTGGAGGTAGCCGAAGCGCCGTATGGTGTCCAAGACCGCGTCCGAGTTCAGCATGGCTTCGTAGGTGGCCGCACCCCCACCCTTGTAGAGGTCTCGCACGAGGTGGGCGACCTGCTCCTCCCGGTCATCGATCGCCTCGAGCAGCCGCTCGACCGATGTCTCGAGGGCGGCGATCTCCGTCTCGAGTCCCGAAAGCTCCTCCTCGGCGTCGTCGACCTGCTCCGCCGCGTCCGCCGATGCCTCCCGTAGGTCCTCGAGCCGCGCGAGCGCGTCGTCCCTCTCGCGGGTCAGCTCCGCTTCGCGCTCCATTGCCTCCTCGAACGCCTGCTCCGCCTCCCGGACGCGGGTCTCCGCCTCACTCGCGCCGGCCGGAACGCCAGCGAGGAGGATCCCGCCCATGACCAGGGCGGCGAGGGCGACGTTCATGCCGCCACGGTTGTTCAGCATTCCCGCAGTCACGCCACTCCCGATTCACCGGATTCAGATGCGGATCATGTCAAACACGACACGCTGCGCCCGCCGGTTCTCTCGACCCGACGGACAGGAACGACACAGCCGCCGCACCTACCCCACGGTGTTATGGCAATAACGAGTCAGACAGCGCGGCGGGCCCGCCCACGATGGTGAGTGCCTCACGCTCCCCGGCCTGCTCGGCCAGCCACTCCGCACCAAGACCGGGGCCACCCTCGGAGCCCTGCTCGATGCCGACGAGGGCTGCGCCCTCGCGTGCCGCTGCCGGTGCGGCCACCACCCCGTCCGGCCACATCGAGCCGCTGACGGCCCACGCGCGGGCAGAACTCGCTCCCGCGGAGAGGGAGCGGTCGAGCATCCTCACTGCGGTCGCGTGCCCATCGGGGCCGGCGACCGCCTCGACCGTGAAACCCTCGCTGAGCAGCACGCGGCCGGCCTCCGTCGAGCCCGCGCCGACCGTCGTCACGTGCTCCTGCGCCAGGGCCTGCAAGCCCTGCAGCGTCGCTGCGGGGACCTCCTCGCCACGGCTGAGCAGGATCGGGGCCTGCTCGAGCGATGCGATCCCGGCCACGCCCACGATCTCGGGGTGTGGCAGGGGCTCGCCCGCGGTGGGGTCTGCAACCACATACGCCGCCCGGGGCTCGCGGGTGACGCGGTGGAGCCGCTCGGCCACCGCTGCGGCGGTCGCGAACCGATCCGCTCCCCCCACACGGACGAGGGTCTTCACGTCGCCGTCGCCGATCTCCCTCGTCACCTCCTCGCTTACCGCGTCCACGCCCCCGATGACGTGCACCTCCGCGGGGCCGAGGTCGTCGAGGGCGTCGGCGGTGGCGCGGTCGAGCCCGTCGGGGTCGGTCAGGAGCAGGGGGGCGTCGAGCGCGGCCGCGAGGGGGGTGCCGACGAGCGCGTCGGCGTAGTCATCAGAGCGAGCGAGGACGACCGATTCCACCCCCTCGGGATATCCCCACGACGCCACCTGTGCGGCCGTCCCGGCTCGGGTGTCCCCCCCAAGCCGCGTCCGGCTCACCTCGGGCGGGGTGGACGGCTCCTCGTCTTCGGCCACAGGCTCCTCCGGTGCCTTACGTGGGGCACGCTCGGGAACCTCGACCGCCACCTGGGGCGGGGAGGACCGGTCCGATCCCCAGCACTCGACACCACCGTCTGCCCTCGCCCCGCAGGTGTGGGCCAGGCCAGCGGAGACCGCGATGAAATCACCGTCCGGCGCGGAGGCCCGCTCCGCGCCGGACGCGCCCCAACACGATACGGAGCCGTCGCTGCGGAGGCCGCATGTGTGCCCGCTTCCCGCCGCTACGGACACGAACGCCCCGCCGGGCGGCGACGCACGACCGTCCGCGTCGTCGCCCCAGCAGGTCACCGTGCCGCTGGACCGAACGCCGCACGCATGCTCGGCGCCTGCAGAGACGAGCGCGAACGCCCCCGCGGGCGAAGCGGCCTTCGCGCTCGACGGCGAGCCCCAGCACACCGCCTCCCCGTCCGTCCGAACACCGCACGAGAAGCCCGTGCCCGCCGAGACGCTCCGGAACCGGCCATCATCAGGGGGAGCCTCGCCGAGATGCTGCCCCCAGCAGTCGATGCTCTGGTCCGAGCGCACCCCGCAGGAGTGCGACGCCCCCGCCGAGACGGACTCGAACGGCCCTTCCGGAGGCGACGCGCGGTCGAACCCATCCTGGCCCCAGCAGGCCACGGATCCGTCGACGCGAACGCCACAGGTATGGTCTGCACCGGCCGACACGGAGGTGAACCTGCCACCGGGCGGGGAGGCCTTGCCGAAATCGTTGGCTCCCCAGCACACGACCGCACCGTCGCTGCGGACCGCGCAGGAATGCTCCTCCCCCGCGGACAACGCGACATCGTCGTCGGCCGCGA
>SKQL01000086.1 GCA_007119035.1 Nitriliruptorales bacterium
CAAATCGCCTCCGACGACCCGTGGGACGCGCGGACGGTGGAGTGGATGACATCCTCGCCCCCACCCCACTACAACTTCGCCGACGTCCCGCAGGTGACCGCGCGCGATGAGCTGTGGCACCGCAAGTACGTGGTGACCGAGGACGAGAAGGGCGTGCGCATCCCCGCCGGGGGATCCACCGACCGAACCGAGGGCACGGAGCTCGAGGACGGCACGGACCCACACGACATCCACATGCCCGACCCCTCCTACTACCCAGCGCTCGTCGCGATAGGCATGCCCATCGCCGGGTGGGCGGTGCTGACCGGGGGCGTGGCGATGACGGTGATGCTCTTCGTGGGCTTCACCATCACCATAGCCGGGCTATTCGGCTGGGGCTTCGAGCCCACGGCCGAGGACGACCACGCGGAAGGAAGCCACTGATGGCAGCCGAAGCCGGCGCGGCCAGCGCAGAGCACGAGACAAGCCTCGGCCTGTCCAACGAGAAGCTCGGCATGTGGGTCTTCATCGGCTCGGAATGCCTCTTCTTCGGTGCCTTCATCGCTGCCTACATCCTCTACGTGGGCTCGTACGGCGACGCGCCCGAGATCAACCCCACGACGATCTACGACATCCCCTTCACGTCGGTGTCGACGTTCATCCTGCTGATGTCCTCCTTAGGGGTGGTCCTCGCACTCGCGGCCGCCCAGCAGGGCAATCATCGTCAGATGCGCACGTGGCTTCTCGCGACCGCGATCATGGGCACGGTGTTCCTCTCGGGGCAGGTCTACGAGTTCACCGTCTTCATGGCCGAGGGCATGACGATGTCCACGAGCCCGTTCACGACCTCGTTCTACGTGTTGACCGGCTTCCACGGCGTCCATGTCGCAATAGGGATCCTGTTACTGCTCACGCTTTGGGCTCGCTCCCTCGTGGGCAAGCTCGAGAGGCGCACAACGGATATCGTCGAGAACGTCGGCCTCTACTGGCACTTCGTCGACATCGTGTGGATCGTCATCTTCACCGTCGTCTACCTCATCCCCGCGGAGTAGGAGCTCATGGCCGATACCGAGATCTCCGAGCAGGACGTGACCGGACAGGAGGGTGGTCCCGCGCAGGTTCCCTCCGAGGAGCCGACCCACCACCCGAGCGTCGGTGAGTACGTCGAGATAGGGGCCATCCTCGCGGTGCTGACCGCACTCGAGGTCGCCCTTTACTACGCGAACATCGCCCCATCGATCACGATCCCCATGCTGATCGCCCTGACGATCGCGAAGTTCATCCTCGTCGTGCTCTGGTTCATGCACCTGCGATTCGACTCGAAGGTGTTCCGCCGCTTCCTCTGGGCCGGGATGGTCCTCGCTGGCCTCCTCTACACCGCGGCCATCGTCCTCGTGGGGATAGCGGCTGGCTGATGGGACCCGACGCCTTCTCGTGGCAACCGCACCCCGATGCGTGGTTACTCGCGGTCGCTCTGCTGGGCGGCTACTTCTACGCGCTCAGCGCCTGGGGGCCCCGGTACGCGGCTGGCAATCCCGCCAGCCGGCGGCACCGGCTCTACTTCGTCCTCGGCGTCGTCACCGTCTGGCTCGCCACGGACTGGCCACTCGACCTGCTCGCGGAGCAGATGTTCAGCGTCCACATGGTCCAGCACCTCGTCTACGCGTTCATCTCCGCTCCCCTGCTGATCCTCGGCACACCGGGCTGGCTGCTCCGGCGCCTGCTCTCACCTCGACCTGTCAGGGCGGCGTGGGCCGTCGCGACCAAGCCACTCGTCGCGCTCGTGTTCTTCAACGCTTGGACCGCGGGATACCACTGGCCGTGGCTCGTGGACCTCTCCGTCACCAACGACCTCGTGCACTTCGGCGTCCACGTCGTGTGGATCGGGGCGGGCCTCATGCTGTGGTGGCCCGTGCTGTCCCCACTTCCGGAGATGGGCCACCTGCCCTACCCGACGCGGATGGCCTATCTCTTCGGCGCCTCCATCGTGCCGACGGTGCCCGCCTCGTTCCTCACGTTCGGGGAGACGCACTTCTTCCAGACCTACGCCGCGACCGCGCCCCTGTGGGGCCTCGACCCGATCCTCGACCAGCAGATCGGCGGGCTCGTGATGAAGGTCGGTGGCGGCCTGCTGATCTGGGGCGTGATCCTCGCGCTGTTCTTCCGGTGGCATCATGAGGAGGAGACGGGAGGGCCCGACGTGCTGTATTGGCGCGACATCGCGCCCGCCGTGGAGGACACGACCGACCCCGATCCGCACCAGGACGACTCGACAGGTGGGCACAGACGACAATGAACGAGGACTTCCGAACCCGCGTGTTCACCCCGCTGATCCTGCCTCTGGGCTTGTTCGGCGCGATCGCGGCCTTCGCGTGGAGCCTGTCGCGCATCTTCCTCGCGTTGCCCGCGCTCGCCGCGACGTTCGTCGCTCTTCTCGTGGCCGCGTACGTGCTCGCGATCGGCGCGCTGGTCTCCCGGATGCGCAACGTCACCTCGCGGGCGCTCGGGGTGAGCCTCGCGCTCGGCATCATCGGCGTGGTGGGCGCGGGGGCCGTCGCGAACGCGGTCGGCATGCGGGAGGTGCACCCACCGACGCCCGAGGACGAGGTCGTGGAGGACGAGATCCCCAACGACGTGGTTGAGGAGGTCGAGATCCCCGACGACGCGGCGATCTTCGTCGCGGTGGACATCGACTACAGCGAGGCGCCCGACAGCCTCCCCGCAGGCGACGTGACGTTCGCGCTCGTCAACGAGGGGGCCCTCCTCCACGACGTGGTGCTCGAAGAGCCCGGTGACGAGTTGGTCGTCGAGGCGCAGGGCGGGGAGACCCAGTTGGGAGAAACCTCGCTCGACGCCGGCGAGACATACACCTATTACTGCAGTGTTCCTGGGCACCGCGAAGCGGGCATGGAGGGCCAGTTCTCCGTAGAAGGATGACGGCCGGCATAGGGGGTCCATGACCGCCACCATCAACGAGTGGTTCGAGGCACGCACGTTCTCCGCGCACAACGTATCGGTCGATGAGTTGGCGGAGCGCAAGCTCGCCCGAGGGCTGACCGTCAGCGTCGTCCTGCCCTCCCGCAACGAGGCGCCGACCATCGAAGGCGTGCTGCGCGCGGTATCGGAGCTGTCAGGCTCGCTCATCGACGAGCTCGTCGTGATGGACGGCGACTCCGACGACGGGACCGCCGAGCTCGCCGCTCGCCTCGGCGCTCGGGTCCACCACGACTCCGCGGTCCTCCCGGAGCACGGCCGCGCGTTGGGCAAGGGCGACGCGCTCTGGCGCAGCCTCGCGGTGACGTCCGGCGACATCGTGGTGTTCATCGACTCGGACATCGAGAACCCCAGCGCACGATTCGTGTACGGGCTGCTGGCCCCGCTGGTCGACGATCCCGGGATCGCCTTCGCAAAGGCGTTCTACGACCGCCCGCTCACGGAGGGGGGGCAGTTGCAGCGGGGCGGTGGCGGCAGGGTGACCGAGTTGCTGGCCCGCCCGCTGCTGAACCTGTTCTGGCCGCCCCTCGCCGGACTCGTGCAGCCGCTGTCCGGTGAGTACGCGGGGCGCCGCGAGCTGCTCGAGGCGATCCCGTTCTTCACCGGCTACGGGGTCGAGCTCGGCATGCTCGTCGACACCCTCGAGAGGGTGGGCATCGATGCCATCGCCCAGGTCGACGTGGGCGAGCGCATCCACCGCAATCAGCCCATCGACGCGCTCAGCCGCATGGCCTTCGCGATCTCCCAGGTCGCCATGGCCCGGCTCCGCTCGAGCGAGCGCGCACGGTTCGAGGAGGCGCTGCCGAGCGACTACGTCCAGTTCTCCCGTGACGATCAAGGGCATGTGATCCCCTCCTACCAGGAGGTCGCGATCAGGGAGCGCCCCCCTCACACGGAAGGCTGAAGCCCTTCCGCTGCGAGCCAACTCACGCCGTACGGTGCGAGCGTGATGTCGAGCAACGCGTCTCGGTCCGTCCGGACCTTGCGGGAGCCGAGCAGGTCGACGAGCGCGACATCGGGGCCCGGCCCCTCGACCTGCACCCTGCGCGGACGCCCCGAGACGTTGGTCAACGCGATCACACGACGCGACCGGTCAGGTGACAGCCGCTCGAGCGCGAGCACCGACTGCGGCGCGAGGAGGACCCGCTGCGTGCCCGCGGGGTGGAAGGCAGGCTCGGCGCGGCGGACACGGACGAGTCGCCCGAGGCCATCGAGCACCCGGCGCCGCAGGGACGTGACGTCCCCGAGCTCGCACTCGAGCGCCTCCTCGTCGAATTTCCTCCGATTGATCGACCGCAGGCGCCCCGTCTCGTGGACCCCCTGGGTCCAGTTGTTGCTGCCGAGCAGCGCATTGATGTAGAGCAGCGGGACGCCGGCCAGCGCAAGGAGGATCCCGTGCGCCGCGATGAAGCGAGCGATGCGAACCTCGTCAGGCTCCTCGAGATCGATCGGGTTGAGCGCGTCGAAGAACACGGTGTTCAGCTCGTAGGGCGTCATCGAGCCATCCGGTTTGGCCCGATAGCTGACCCCACCCCCGTGAGCGCGCACGAGGTCGCACAGGTGCGTGATCTCACCAGGGGTCAGGAGCCCCTCAGCGGGGCGCAGCCCGATGCCGTCATGGCCTCCCAGGAAGTTGAGGAACGCGTTGTGCGGAGACGGCTGGGGGAGGCCGGACAACCAGTCGGTGAGCGTGCTCGTGTCCGCGAGGTGGAACGCGGAGAGGGTCAGGGGCGCGAGCGGGAACTGATAGACCAGATGCGCCTCGTCGTCGCCGGAGCCGAAGTAGGTGACGTTCTCCGTGTGGGGGACGTTGGTCTCCGTGACGATCAGCGTGCCCGGCACCACCTCGTCGAGCATGGTGCGCCAGAGCCGGATGATCTCGTGGGTCTCCGGCAGATGGATGCACCCGGTGCCGAGCCGCTTCCACAAGAACGCCACCGCGTCGAGTCGAAGGGCCTGGGCGCCGTTCTCCACGTAGGTGAACAACACCTCGGAGATGGCGAGCAGCACCTCGGGGTTCGCGTAGTTCAGGTCAACCTGATCGGGGCTGAACGTCGTCCACACCCACTCCAAGCCACGGACGGTCTCCACGGGCGTGAGCAGCGGTGTGGCCCGCGGGCGCACCACCTCGTCGGTCTCCGCCTCGGGGTCGAGGGAGATGTAGAAGTCGTCGAACGCGGGCTCGCCTCGCGCCCAGCCCGTGAACCACCGGTTGGAGGCCGACGTGTGGTTGACCACCGCGTCGAGCATGAGGTCGAAGGCGTCACCGAGGCGCACCACGTCCCGCCATGTCCCGAGGGTGGAGTCGACCGCATTGTAATCGGCGACCGCGAATCCGTCGTCGGAGCTCGACGGGTAGTGCGGGAGCAGGTGGACGCCACTCACGATCCCCGCCAGGTACTTCTCGATGAACTCCCGGAGGCTCTCGAGAGGTCTTCTGCGGGAGGACTGAACGTGGTCGCCGTAGGTGATCAGCAAGACGTCCGATTCGTCGACGACCCGGTCGCGCCGCGGTCGCCTTGCGCAGCGGTCCGCGGCCTCGGCCATCAGCTTCATGAAGCGCGGGTGGACCTCGGTCGCGACCTCGGGCCCGTAGATGCGCTCGAGGTGCTCATGAAGCCGAAGGGCGGTCTTCTCCGACACCTCCGCAACCGCGGTCGGCTCCTCCACGCTCGCTCACCACCTTCTCGCTCTTGCCGCCGGGCGGGCTCGCTGGAGGAGGGAGCGCCCGTCGCTGCTACTCGTTACCACAGGGTAGGCTGTCTGCCGCATGCGGAGGCTGTACCTGCTGTCTTGTCCTAACGGCGAAGAGGGATGCGCTATGAGTGATCACGCACGGATAGAGCTCGACGACCAGGCCTATGAGGGCCGGATGATCGAGGGCTCCGAAGGAGAGCGGGCGGTCGATATCTCCTCGTTGAGAAACGAAACCGGTGCGGTGACCTACGACCCCGGCTACGCCAACACAGGCTCGGTCCAGAGCTCGATCACCTACATCGACGGCGACAACGGGATCCTGCGTCATCGCGGATACGCCATCGAGGACCTCGCCAAGCACTCGGACTTCGTCGAGACGTCGTACCTCCTCATCTACGGCGAGCTGCCCACCCAAGCCCAGGTCACGAACTTCCGGGAGAGCATCACCAAGCACACGCTCCTGCGGGAGGACATGCGGCCGTTCTTCGACGCCTTTCCTCCGGAGGCGCACCCGATGGCGATCCTCTCCGCGGGAACGCTGGCCCTGTCGACGTTCTACCAAAACCACTACGACCCATCCAATCCGGACGATGTCGAGATCTCGACCTACCGGTTGATGGCTAAGCTGCCGACGGTCGCTGCCTTCGCGTACAAGCGCTCGATCGGGCAGCCTTACATCTACCCTCGCAACGATCTCAAGTTCGCGGCGAACTTCCTGCACATGATGTTCGCGGTGCCTTCCGAGCCCTACGAGATCGATCCCGACCTCGCCCGCGCGCTGACGGAGCTACTCATCCTCCACGCGGACCACGAGCAGAACTGCTCGACCTCCGCGGTCCGCCTGATCGGCTCGAGTCAGGTGAACCTCTTCGCCGCCGTCTCCGGAGGCATCAACGCTCTGTGGGGACCCCTGCACGGTGGCGCGAACCAACAGGTCGTCGAGATGCTCGCGGGCATCCAAGAGGCGGAGGGCGACACCAAGGAGTTCATCCGGCGGGCCAAGGACAAGGACGACCCCTTCCGACTGATGGGCTTCGGCCACCGGGTGTACAAGAACTACGATCCTCGCGCGCGCATCATCAAGGACACCGCGGACCGGGTGATCTCGAAGCTCGCGGGCAACGACCCGCTGTTCGAGATCGCGCAGGAGCTCGAGGAGACGGTCTTGTCCGACGACTACTTCATCGAGCGCAAGCTGTACCCAAACGTGGACTTCTACTCCGGGCTCATCTACCGGGCGATGAACCTGCCGCTCAACATGTACCCCGTGTTGTTCGCGTTGGGTCGGCTGCCCGGTTGGATCGCGCAATGGCGCGAGATGTCACAGGACCCCGATAGGCGCATCGGGCGGCCACGGCAGATCTACACGGGACCGACGGCGCGCAACTACGTCCCCATCGAGAACCGCTGACCTCCGAGAGAGTCGCGTAGCGCTCGCACCACGACGGCCGCCCCGTCGAGGGAGGCCTCCCGCTCCTCGAGGGTGGCCACGAGGGCCCGCACCCGCTCGAGGGGCTCCGCGCGCGCGGCGAGGCGCGCTCGGACCGCGTCGGCGCCCGAGGTCCGAGGGTGGCTCTCGAGCGCGGCGGCGACCGCGTCGCGCCGTATCCGCCGCAGGTCGTCGACGAGCCCCTCGCGCTGCCAGCGTGACCACCGGGCCTCGGGCGTGACCCCGGTGATCACTGCCTCGAGGCGCCTGAGGGGCAGTTGCGACGCAGTTGCTTGAAAGGCCTCGACCACGTCATCGACCCCTCGGGCATGCTCCCTGGAGACCCGGGCGACGTCGGGAAGCGCCGCGAGCGCGGTCAGCGCGGCGACGCGCTCCGCAAGGTCTCCAGGAACGCCCGCGGCAACCCATCTCTCGGTCGGCACCCGACGTGCCGCGTCTTCGGCGGTCGACGACGCCGCACGCATGTCCGCGGCGACCGACGTGTCACGGCGGATGACCTCCTCCGCGGTGGATGTGCCCCCGTCCTCACGCGCATAGGCCCGTGCGCAGCTGTCCACGAGGCTGCGCACGACCGAGTCCATCTCCTGCACGACCGCGTGGTCGACGTCGCTGCCGAGGGTGGCGACCTCCGCCCAGGCGGCATCAGCGCCCGTGACCCGCCGGGCGACCCAGTACGCGCGTGCGGCGTGGGGAAGGCTCGCCCCCACCTCCTCCGCAGCCCTGCGGGCCCATGTGATGCCCATGTCATCGATGACCGCGTTCGCGAGCCGGGTGCCGCACAACTCACGTCGCAGGCGGTGCCCCTCGAGAAGGTCGGAGAAGCGCGCACGCAGGCTCGGGGGGAGGTAGTCGAGCAGCAGCGGGCGGAGGCCGGGGTCGTCGACCAACTCGGAGGCGATCAGCGCGTCGCGCAGGTCGAGCTTCGCATAGGCGAGGAGCACGGAGAGCTCGGGGCGAGTCAGGCCCGCGGCCACGCCCGAGCGCACATCGAGCTCGGCAGAGGCGGGAAGCGCCTCGACGTCCCGGTCGAGACGCTCGCGCCGTTCCAACTCGGACATGAGCTCGTCGTAGGCCTCCAGGCCACCGGGGCTCAGTGCCTGCTCCCGGCTGATCGCACGAGTCTGGGCGTCGACGTCGGCGAGCACCCGTTCTGCCACCTCGTCGCCTGCCCCCGCGAGGACCTCGTCTCGCTCCCCCGCCTCCAGCCGACCCGCTCGTGCCGCGTCCGCAAGGAGGATCTTGAGGTTGACCTCCGCATCGCTCGTCGCGACCCCGGCCGCATTGTCGATCGCGTCGGTGTTGCACCGCCCACCGCGACGGCTGTAGTTGATCCGGGCCTTCTGCGTCAGCCCGAGGTTGGCGCCCTCGCCCACCACCCGGACGGAGAGGTCGCCCGCGTCGATGCGGACCGCGTCGTTAGCCCGGTCGCTCACATCGTGATGGGACTCGTCGGAGGCCTTGACGTATGTCCCGACGCCTCCCGCGAACAGCAGGTCCGCGGGGCATCGGAGGATCGCGGAGATCACTTCGGGCGGGCTGAGCGCCTCGGCGCGCACGCGGAGCACCTCACGCACCTCCGGTGACAGCGGGATGCTCTTGGCGGTGCGGGACCATACTCCCCCGCCCGTGGAGATGCGCGCCCGGTCATACTCCTGCCAGGTGGAGCGCGGGGTCCGGAAGAGCCGATCGCGCTCCTCGTACGAGCCCTCGGGGTCGGGATCGGGGTCGAGGAAGATGTCGCGGTGGTCGAACGCGGCGACGAGCCTCAGGGACCGACTCTGCAGCATCCCATTGCCGAAGACGTCGCCGGACATGTCACCGATGCCCACCACGGAGACCGGGTCGCGACCGACGTCGATCCCGAGCTCTGCGAAGTGTCGCCGCACCGCCACCCACGCACCGCGAGCGGTGATCCCCATGCCCTTGTGGTCGTAGCCCCGCGAGCCGCCTGAGGCGAATGCGTCCCCGAGCCAGTAGCCCCGCTCGATTGCGATGTCGTTGGCGAGGTCGCTGAACGATCCCGTGCCCCGGTCCGGCGCCACGACCAGGTAGGGATCGGGACCGTCCGGGGCACGCACGCCCGCAGGGGCACGAGCCTCACCGTCGACGATGTTGTCCGTCACGTCGAGCAACGCGCGGACGAACCGTTCGTACTTCCCCGCGACCGACCCCCGGGGATCGGCCCCGAGTGAGCCTTTGATGACGAATCCGCCTTTCGCCCCCACGGGCACGATCAACGCGTTCTTCGTCATCTGGGCCTTCATGAGCCCGAGCACCTCGGAGCGGAAATCCTCCTGCCGGTCGCTGTGCCGGATCCCACCGCGCGCCACAGGGCCGCCGCGCAGGTGGATGCCCTCGAGGTCAGGCGCGTACACGAAGGTCTCGACGTGGGGCACGGGCTTGCCCGCGTCCGGGACCCGGGCGCTGTCGAACTTGAGGGCGAGCCCCGGACGGGGCCGCGGTGCATAGCGGTTGGTCCTGAGCGTGGACTCGACCAATCCGTGATAGCCGCGGAGGATCCGGTCCTGGTCGAGCCGTGTCACCACCTCCAGCTCGTCGAGTACCGTCGCGCGGGCGGCCTCGACGGGTGGGTCCCCCTCCACGGCGGGGTCGTGCATGGCGGTGAAGAGGTCGATGAGCGCCTTCGCGACGCCCGGGTGCTCACAGAGCGCGGCGTTCTGATACGCCTCGGTGAATCCCGTGCCCACCTGACGCCGGTAGCGACGATACGCACGGAGGATAGCGACGTCCTCCCAGCCGAGCCCCGACAGCAGCACCAGCCTGTTCAGGTCATCGGCCTCCGCGCGACCCTCGAGGACGGCCAGTGCGGTATCGGCGGCGGCCTGACCGAACTTGGCCGACGGCTCGAACCCCTCCCGCGGGCGCAGCCTGAGGTCATAGAGAAAGCCCCAGGCCTCGATCTCATACGGGATCTCGTCGACCACGACGAGGCCGAGGCTCTCGAGCACGGGGATCAGTCGCGAGGATTCGAACCCCTCCCCCACGAGGTAGAGCCGGGCGCGCCAACGATCGTCCGGTGTCGGCCACAAGCGCATCGTCATGCGCTCCCCGCTGGTGGCGAGCTCGTCGAGCTCGAGCACGTCGGTCACTGCCTCGTCGGCGGAGACCTGCTCAGCGAACCCGGCGGGGAGCAGGTCGAGCCACCGGGAGGCGAGCGCCGCGCCCGCTTGCCGACCGCGACGACCCTCGAGCGCGGAGCGGACCGAGTCGCTCCACGTCCGTGTCAGCGCGACGATCTCACGCTGGATCTCGTCGAGCCCCGGGGCCTCGAGCTCCCGCCCCTCCCGGGCGTGCACCACGAAGTGCATGAGCACCCAGTCCTCACGGGTGACCGACAGGTGGTAATCCGCGTCCACGCCCCCGAGGCGGGCGATCAAGGCCTGCTGGATGCGGCCGCGAACCTCGGGATTGAAACGAGGCCGCGGGAGCGTCACGACCACGTTGGCGATGCGCGCGTCGGGGGCGAGCCGAAAGCGTAGCGTGACCTCCTGCGCCCGCTGGGCCGCGAGGAGCGGGACGAGGGTCCGGCGCAGCTCGCCCGGGTCGGCTCCGAGCTGGACGTCGAGGGGCAACGAGGAGAACAGCGCGCGGAACGCCCGCTCATCGTGCGAGCCCTCGACGAGGTCCTCCGAATCGAGGATCCGTGCCAGCGTCCCGCGGGCCACCGGCACGTCGGCGACCGCGTCGGCGTAAGCCTGTGCGGCGAACAGCCCCACCACGCGGACCGAGGTTGCGCCGATTGAGACGCGAACGTCGACCATCCGCTCGTGGCGATGCACCCGACTGGGCACGAGCGTGCGGCCCACTCGCACCGGTGTGGGTCGTTGCCCGACGACCGCGGGGATCTCCGCGCGAAGCAGACCGAGTCGCTCGGACGCACTCTCATCCGCCACTCCGAGCAGCACCAACCGGTCATCGAGCAGCCAGTCGACCAGTCGCGCGGCCTCGTCGAGCTCCTCGTCGTCGGGGGCCCGCAGTTGCGCGGCCACCGCGTGCAGCCGGGCTCGCATGGCGGGCAGATCCTCGTTCACGCGACGCGCTTCCTCGAGCGACTCGCGCAGCGCCTCCCGAAGGTCGGCCGCGCCAGCCTCTGACAGGCGCTTGCTCAGCCGGAGATGCAGCCACGCCTCCCGGTGCTCCGCGGTGCGCGCGGGACCGACCGCGACGAGGTTGCCCCGGGCGTCCCGCTCGATCCCCAGGACCGGGTGAAGCACGTAGCGGGGTGAGAGCGACCTTGCCTCGAGCACCTCAAGTGCCGTTGACAGGAGCAGGGGGACATCGGCCACGTTGACGTCGACGGCGGTGGCGTCGCCCAAGTCGCTGATCCACACCTGCAGCTGCCCGGGAGGGCAATGCGCAAGGACCTCGAGCCCGTGCTCGACGCTGCGGCGCACCGTCTCCGTGTCGCGGTCCTCAACCGGCAGACGACGGACGACGGCGTGCGCGAGCCCGCGGACCACCTCCCGGGGCCTGGTGGACAGCGCATCGACGACCGCGTCGACGATCTCGTCGGTGGCGAACGGGTCCGTGTCCTCGCTGGCCCGGATGGCGTCCATCGGTGGCACCCTTCCCTCCCGCCGCCCTGCACAGAGGAGCCAGAGCATACCGAGGATCCCGTATGAGCACGCCACTGTGGAGGAGTTTGCTCGGCCCGCCTCACGAAAGGACCGCGGACGAGCGGGCGATCCCCGACTTCGAGCAGCACCGCTCCCGCCTGCTCGGCCCCGCGAAGGCGTTCACGCAGGAAGCAGACTGAGCCGCACCCGCCTTCTGGGGTTGTCCGTGTTGAGATCGACGAGCACGATGCGCTGCCACGTCCCGAGCGCGGGCTCTCCCCCGAGCACGGGGATCGCGAGGAATGGACACACGATCGCAGGCAGCACGTGGTCGGCACCGTGGCCCACCGCCCCGTGCGCGTGGACGTAGCGGTCGTCACGAGGAAGCAGTCGTTCGAGGACCGTGAGCAGGTCCTCCTCGCTGCCCGCGCCCGTCTCGATCAGCGCGAGACCAGCGGTCGCGTGCGGCGCGAACACGTGCAGGAGCCCGTCGGCCGTCCCCGCGCAGAAGCGGACGGCCTCGGAGGTGAGGTCGACGAGCCGCCGACCGGTCCTATCGAGATCGAGCTCCTCGGTCTGCATCAACGCCGTCCTCCTGCTCAGCGATAGCGATTCTCTCCCGAGATGGCCCTCAGCGCCTCGATGCGCTCGGGGATGGGCGGGTGGGTGGCGGTGAGCTTGTCGAGCCACGAGCCCTCGCTGTGCTCCGGCTCCTCGATCCACAGGTGCGAGGCCATCCCGTGGGAGAAGTCGACCTGGGTGTCCTCGCCCGCGAGAACCTCGAGGGCGCCGATCATCGCATCAGGGTTGCGCGTGAGTCGCACCGCGTTCGCGTCCGCGAGGCTCTCCCGACGGCGGGAGACCGCGAACCGGAGGAGCATCGCGAAGATCGGCGCGATGATCACGACGACGAGGCCGAGGGCCATCATGATGATCTGCGCCTGGCCACCGCCCTGACGCCCTCCACCTCGTCGCATGCCGCGGAAGAACAACATCCGCAGGGCGATGCGGCAGACGATGAGCACGACGCCCACGAGGACCGCGGCCATCACCCCGACCAGCGAGTCGCGGTTCGCGATGTGGCTGAGCTCGTGGGCGGCGACCGCCTCGACCTGGGGGCGCGTCATGCTCTCGAGGAGGCCTGTGGTGAAGACCGTCACGCCCTTCTCGGGGCTCCGTCCCGTCGCGAACGCGTTGGGTGCGGGGTCGTCGATAACGTAGACCTTGGGGGCGGGCAGCTGCGCGGTGAGCGCAAGCCCCTCGACGATCTCGATCAGGTTGCGCTCCGCGGGGCGGTCGGAGTCGGGCTCCCGCGCTCCCGAGGCGCTGAGGACCACACGGTCGGCGGTGAACCAGGCGAAGAGCACGGCCGCCACCACGATCACCGTGCCGATGACCGCGGAGGCCGCGGAGGGCCCCTGGCCGAGAAGCAGGACCTCCACGGCGATCGACAGGACCCCGACCACGACCGCGAAGCCGACGAACAGCAGCACGGTCATGCGGCGATTTCGGTCTAGCTGCTCGTATAGCAAAAGCTACTCTCCGTTCAGTTCCACCCGCATGGCGCTCCGGGTCCCCGCTTCTGCGCTGAACAACCCAGGCGGCTCGAAGCCGGCCCGTTGGGCGAAGAGGTTGGCAGGGAAGCGCTGCACGGCGTTTCGGTACTGGGTCACGGTGTCGTTGTAGAGCTGACGGCTGAAGGCGATGCGATTCTCGGTGGCGACCAACTCGGTGTGCAGCTCGCGGAAGCGCTGGTCCGCCTTCAACTCAGGGTACGCCTCCGCCAGGGCGACCACCCGCCCGAGCGCCTCATCGACTTCCTCCTCCGCGCTTGAGACGTCTCCACGGGCGTGCGCGGAATCGCCGGTCGCGCGCGCGGCGGTGACCGCCTCGAGGGTCTCGCGCTCGTGGGTGGCGTAGCCGGAGACGGTCGCGACGAGGTTGGGGATGAGTGCCCGGCGACGGCTGAGCTGCACATCGAGGTCCGCCCACGCGCTGTCCACACGGTTGCGGAGCTTGATGAGCCGGTTGACCCCGAGCACGACAGCCAGCACCACGAGCACCGCGATGCCGAGCACGATCTCCATCGACTGTCCTTTCCGACGCCCGCAACCGTACACCGACGGCACAATGTGCCCATGGGTCGATCACATGAGGAACGCGCGCCCCTGGGGTCGCGCAGCCAACGGCGCGCGGATCTGGGCAAGCTGGCCGCCTCCACGGGAGCGAGCTTCGTGAGCTCCCGTGTCCGGGGGTGGGGTCGGGAGGGCCACGAGGTCGATGACCAGTTCCACGCCGCGACCGCGGAGAAGATGCTCGAGTTGCTCGGCTCCATGAAGGGCGCGGCCATGAAGGTCGGCCAGATCGCCAGCTTCGTCGACCTCGACCTGCCGCCCGAGGCGCAGGAGACGTACCGACGGGTGCTCGGGGAGCTCCGCGACTCCGCACCGTCGGTGGACCCCGACACGATCAGCGAGGTCATCCACGACGAGTACGGCATCGGGCCCGAGCAGGCCTTCGCGCGCTGGGATCCCGAGCCCATCGCCGCCGCGAGCATCGGGCAGGTCCATCGGGCCCGTCTCGATGACGGCACCGAGGTGGTCGTCAAGGTGCAGTACCCCGGCATCGCTGACGCCATCGAGGGCGACCTCGACAACGCGGAGGCCTTTGCGCCGCTCACACGCGCGTTCAGCCCCAACCTCGCGATCAAGCCCCTGCTGGTCGAGTTGCGCGAGCGCCTCGTCGACGAGCTGGACTACCAGCGCGAGGCGGAGCACCAGCGCGCTTTCGCCGAGCGCTACGAGGGGCATCCATTCATCGCGATCCCCAGGGTGCATCCCGCGTACTGTCGCCCGCGGGTGATCGTGAGCGACTACGTCGATGGCCAGAGCTTCGATGAGATGGTCGAGACCTCCGACGAGGGGGCGCGCCGACGCTACGGTGAGATCATCTACCGGTTCGTCTTCGGCTCGATCCACCGCTTCCGCCTCTTCAACGCCGATCCCCATCCCGGCAACTACCTGTTCGGCGACGACGGTCGGGTCACGTTTCTCGACTTCGGCAGCGTCAAGGCGTTCTCCTCGCGGACGCGGGAGCAGATCCAGCAGCAGATGCGCAGCGTCTGGGAGAACGACCCCGCCGCGTTGCTGGCCTCCCTCGACGACGCGGGTTTCCTCCCGCACGCCCACAAGACCGACGCGGACAGGCTCATGGCGTGGTTCCGTCAGTTCAACGCGCCGATACTCGACGACGGTGAATGGGAGTACACCCCGGAGTTCGCCCGGGAGGTGATCCGAACAACCACGGACCCACGTCTCGGCTACGTCGATCTCCTACGCAAGCTCAACCTCCCCGCCGACTACCTGCTGCTCAACCGCATCCAGTGGGGGGTCAACTCGATCCTGGGGCGGCTCGGCGCACGGGCGAACTGGCATCAGATCACATTGGAGATGTTCGGCGACGGGCACTCGGGAACGGACCTCGGCGTCGAGGAGCAGGCCTTCTTCGAGCAGTCCCCGTTCGTCGCCTAGCGCTCCCAGTCGGGAGCGAACGGGGGGTCGATGATCCGCCCGGTCGCGCCCTCACCCAACTCGTCGAGCCGGGCACGCTCGTCGGGTGACAGGGACACCTCGAGCGCGGCGAGGTTCGACTCGATCCGCTCGGGCGCGGTCGCCTTCGGGATCGCGGTGACCGGCCCCTGGCTGAGCACCCACGCGATCGCGACCTGCGCGGGATGCACCTTGTGGCTCTCCGCGATCTCACGCACGACGGGATCGTCCAGCACCCTGCCGCGCGCGAGCGGCGAGTAGGCGGTGAGCACCATGTCATGATCGGCGCAGAGGTCCAGCACGGGCCGCTGGGGCAGGTACAGGTGGTACTCGACCTGGTTGGTGAGCAGCGGGCCGTGCCGGAGGGCGGCCTCCTGCCACGACGGAGGGAAGTTGCTCACCCCGACGGTGCGCACCTTTCCCGCCTTCCGCAGCTCGTGCATGGCTCCGAGCGTCTCCGCGAGCGGCGTGTCCTGGCTCGGCCAGTGGATGAGGAGCAGGTCGAGGTAGTCGGTGCGCAGCTTGGACAACGACTCCTCTGTGGAGCGCTTGACCGCGTCAGCGGCCATGTTGCCCAGGCCGAGCTTGGTCGTGAGCCAGACCTCGGACCGCGCGACCGCGGAGCCTTCGACAGCCTGTCCCACCTCATCCTCGTTGCCGTACATCTGCGCGGTGTCGACATGGCGGTAGCCGACCGACAAGGCATGCGCCACCCCTTCCCGGCACTCCTTGCCTCGCAGCTGCCACGTCCCGTAGCCGATCGCGGGCACGTCGAATCCCTGAGCACTCACCTGCTGCACAGCGCACACTCCTCTTCCCTCATCGCCTCATCGAACGATCGAACGCTCCTACGCCTCAGACGCTAACCCCTGCCTACCCGACATGCGACACAGGCGGGCACGACGCCCTCGCTCACGCGTGCACGATCGACGCACACGTGGTCACATGGAGCCAGCGCCGGCCAGCGGAGGAGTCAGATGAGCAGCGACACCAAGGCCACCTGGGCGGTGTTCGGGGTGATGACCGGCCTGTTCGCCGTCGCCGGTGCCCCCATCGTCCTCGCCCTCGGGCTGGCGGCCCTCCTCATCTGGATGCCCGTGGGAATCTGGCGTGGAGTGCGCCGCCGCTACCTCGCCCGGAGAGGCGACGCGACCGAAGGGCCCTGACCCGCGCGGCGTCAGGTCTTCTTCTTGCTCGGCGCCTTGCCCGACGTCGACTTCTTCGGCTTGTCGGTGGCCGCGGGCTTCGGCTTCTGCTTGGCGTCACCCGCGGGCTGGCGCTGGCGCACCGGCTCCCCGTGGTCGTGATCGTGGGCCTCGCCCATGTGCTCGGAGTCGAAGTCGTTGTGCGGGAAGTGGGAGTGCGCGAGCTCCGCGTGGTCGTGCTCGTGCTCGTGACGCGAGGTCAGATGCTCGAAGGTCTGCGCATTCTCGCTCCAATTGTGCGTGACGTGGTAATGGGGGTGGGCGTGGGTCTGCGCCTCGTGCTGGTGGGGCTCGAAGTCCTCGCCATTCATGCGCTGCCTCCTTGAAAGTCGGTCGACACGCATCTTTCCTCATCGCCCTCTGCGTAACCGCACGTCGGCGGGAGCGCGTCACTGTCGGATCTTCACGTCGCCGAAGACGGCCAGGCCGCGCACCTGCAGCACGGACGCCTCCTCGGCGGGCGCGTCGCGTGCGCCACCCTGGCTGATGTCGCCGAACAGGCTGCTCGCGGACACGACGACCTTGCATCCCGCAGGCACGAGTACCTCCACGTCGCCGAACAGGACAGTGAGGTCGACTGCAGCTGCGTCCTCGGCTGGCTGTGCGTCGCGCAGATCCACTTCGACATCGCCGAACAGGCTCGTGATCCCCGCGATCTCGAATTGCCGGGATGAACTGCGCACATGGCGGTCGCCGAAGAACGCCACCGCCTCTATCCGGGAGTCAGCGGTCCGCCCACCACCACTCACCATGGAGCGCCGTAACAGCAACCACAGACCCACGCCGACGAGCGCGACCGGCCAGACGATGTCAAAGCCCAGCGGCACCGCATCCATGGTCGCGGCGAGCAGGACGATGCCCACCCCGGCGAGCAGGAGTGGCCCTACGCCCACGCGGCGCTGCTCGACGGCGAGCAAACCGCCGAGCACGACGAGCACGAGCGGCCACCCCTGCGAGATCGCTGCACCCGCATCGAGCACGCCGAGGTTGTCGAGCAGGAAGAGCGCTCCGAGCGTGATCAGCACGACGCTCACGGTCAGGCGGGTGCTCATACGCCGTCGCCCCCTCGCCCGTGCCCCATCTGCGCGAGCCACGGCCAGACCCGCTCGGCAGGTGCATCGATGGTCACCGCGCTCGTGGCCTGCACCGACACGTCCTCGAGGATCTCGTCGCCAGGCAGCGACGGTGAGACCTCGCTCCCCGACGCCCCCGAGCGCACCCACGGACGCCTACCGAACAGGTAGGCAGCCGTTCCCGCAACGGTACGGGTGGCGGCGACACGACCGGGATGAGCGACCATGGCGGGGTATCCTACGGGGTGAGGGGGGCGTGACGGCGTTGGACGATCACGGTGGCGCAGGACGGAACCTCGATGACGAAGTAGGCCCTGGCGCGCCCCGGCGGCGTGGGCGCACGCACCTTGCGAGCAGTTGACTACCGGCGGAGGTAGCCCACACCCCACAGGAGGCGCAATGTCAAGGCAGGTGATTCTGGGATCGACGCCGGGACCGGGTAGGGGGACCTGGGTGATCGCCGCGGTCCTGGTCGCCATCATGCACCTGACCGTGGGGTTCTTCACCGTGGGAGCCATAGGGCTCGTTTCCGTCCCCGCGTGGGGCATCGTCGTGCTGGTCGGGACGTGGGCGGCGGCGGCGGCGCTGCTCGTGCGCACCGTCCGCCGCACGCCCCTGATCGCCATGCTGGTCCCCGTGGCCAACGCCCTCGTGCTGTGGGGCGTGGTGATGGTCGGCGAAGCATGGTTGGGGTGGACCGCCTAGCGAAGGGTCAGGCCTTCTTGCGGTACACGTACATGGTCAGCGGCCCGAACACCGCGACCAACCCTGCGCTCACCACGAGCACGATGCCGATCTCACCTGTAACGGAGTGCCCGTGGACGAGACCGCGCATCGCGGTGACGAGGTGGGTGATGGGGTTCACGTCGACGAAGGCCTCCAGCCAACGGGGCAGTGTCTCGGGGGGCACGAACACGTTGCTGATGAAGGTCAGCGGGAACAGGATCATCATACTCAGGCCCATCAGGGCGTTCTCCGATCGCATGACGATGCCCAGCATCGTCCACACCCAGGACAGGGCGAAGGCGAACACGAGCAGCAACCCGACGGAGGCCACGACCCCCATCGGGCCCGCTCCCGGTCGGAAGCCCAGGATCAGCCCGAGCACGAGGATCACCGCGGCGGCGAGGGTGTAGCGGACCCCGTCGGCGAGTAGGGGCCCCACCAACGTCGACGGCCTCCAGATCGGCAGGGACCGGAAGCGGTCGTGGACGCCCTTCTGGATGTCGCGGTTCAGCGTCAGCCCCGTGTACATCGTGATCATGGCGACGGTCATGGCGAGGATCCCGGGCAGGACCTCCTGCAGATAGGCGCCCGTTGACCCCGCCAACGCACCTCCGAACAGGTAGGTGAACATCAGCAGGAACATGACCGGAAACGCGGTGACGTCGAACAGTTGCTCGGGCACGTGCTTGATCTTGAGCATCGCCCGCCACCAGAACGTCAACGAGGTGACCAGCGCATCCGGACGCGGTGGCCTTGCTGTGCTCGAGAGCACGCTGCGTACCGCCTCCTGCGCGACCTCCTCGGGTGTGGAGATACTCATGTGGAGGCCTCCTCTATGGTCGGACCCCGCGAGGTCTCACCCTCCAGTTCAGGGTTAGCAGGTTCGGCTGGTCGGCCGGTGAGGGCAAGGAACACTTCGTCGAGGCTCGGTTGCCCGAGGGCGAAGCTCGCGACCCCCACGCCCGCACGGGCGAGCTCGGTCAGGGCCTGTGCGACCCGCTCGGGGTCCGACGTACGCGCGGACAACGCGACGGGGTCGGCCTCCGCGCGGACCGCGACGTCGAGCGCGCGCGTCAGCAGGCCCTCGGCCTCCGGTCGCTGATCGGGATCGAGCAGGCGGACATGGAGCGCCCCGGAGCCGACGGAGGCCTTCAGCTGCGTGCTCGTGCCCTCCGCGATGACCCTTCCCCTGTCGATCACCGCGATGCGGTCTGCGAGTTGGTCCGCCTCGTCGAGATACTGGGTCGTCAGCAGCACGGTGGTGCCCGCGGCGACCAGTGCCCGGACGATCTCCCAGACCTGGTTGCGGCTGCGGGGGTCGAGGCCCGTGGTCGGCTCGTCGAGGAAGATCAACTCAGGAGTGACGACGATGCTCGCGGCGATGTCGAGCCTCCTGCGCATCCCTCCCGAGTAGGTCTTGACCTGACGGGCGCCCGCATCGGCGAGGCCGAACGCCTCGAGCAATTCACTCGCTCTCTTCTTGGCGGCCCGCCGCGGGTGCCCCCAGAGCCGACAGAGCAGCACGAGGTTCTCGAAGCCCGTCAGGTCCTCGTCGACGGAGGCGAACTGGCCGGTCATACTCACACGGCTGCGGACCGCGTCGGCCTCGTCGACGATGTCGTGGCCGAAGACCCGGGCGCTGCCCTCGGTCGGGCGCAGCAGGGTCGCCAGCATACGGATTGCGGTGGTCTTGCCCGCTCCGTTGGGTCCGAGCACGCCGTAGACCATCCCGGACGGGACCCGCAGGTCGAGCCCGTCCACGGCAACGGTCTCACCGAAATGCTTCACCAGCCCGGCCGCCTCGATCGCGAGTCCCGAGGGAGGGACCCATGCCGGGCTCTCGAGGCCGGTCTCCGCATCGACTGGACGGCGGGTATCGTTCGTTGCCATCAGCACTCCTTGCCTGTTTCATCCTCCTCGACTCGCGGCAAGCTGCGCGATCACCGAGCGCAGGCCCCCTCGAGTTCGCAAGCCGCGAACGGCAGACGCAGCACCCGGGGCGAAGTCATCTGCACATAGGGGACTCAGTGGAAAGCGTGACCTTGCGAGACCGGTTTCGCGGCGGGATCGTCGGCACCGCGGTCGGGGACGCGCTCGGGGCCCCGTTCGAGGGGCGGCAGGAGGTGGACCCTCGCAGGATAGACAGCTGGCAACGCTCGGACAAGGACCTGCGCTGGACAGACGACACCGCCATGACCGTCGGGGTCGCGGAGTCGTTGATCGCCTCCGGCGGGTTCGACGGCGAGGACATGGTCTCGCGTTTCATGGCCCACCACGATGCGGAGCCGTGGCGCGGCTACGGCGCGGGGCCGCCGAGGGTGTTCGCCGCGATCCGCCAGGGCGTCGACTGGCGGGAGGCTGCGAGCACGTTGTTCGGTGGAACGGGCTCTTTCGGCAACGGCGCCGCTATGCGCTCCGCGCCCCTGGGGTTGTTCGCCTGCCACGACCTAGAGCTCGTCGCCTCGATGGCGTGGGAGGCTGCCGGAATAACCCACGCACACGCGCTCGGGCGAGCCGGCGCGGCGATGCAGGCCTACAGCACCGGGTGGCTGGCCACGACGCCTTCCGAGCCGAGCGGCCCGGTCCGCACCCTGCTCGTCGACGATCTCCGCAGCGTGATCGTCGACCCCACGTTCCGCCAGCGCCTGGACGCCCTCGACGACCTGGGCACTGAGTCACCTCGCGACGAGGTCGTCGCTACGCTCGGCAACGGGATCGAGGCGGTCGAGGCGGTCCCCGCCGCCGTGCACGCAGCGACCGCGCATCCGGCGGACTTCGCCGCTGCCGTGCGCTCTGCGGTCATGCTCGGTGGCGACACCGACACCATCGCCGCCATGGCGGGTGCGCTCGCGGGAGCCCTCCTGGGCTACTCCGCCATCCCTCAGCCGTGGCTCTCCCGTCTCGAAGGCCACGAGAGTCTTGTCACGTTGGCGGACGAGCTACTCACCGCAGCCTTTATCGCCCGCCCTCCCGGGGGTATCGATGCCGGATGATCTTCGAAGATTGGCCCACGCTGGCCCGAACCCTGCTCGTCGCGCCCCTCGCCTACCTCGCCCTGCTCGTGGTCGTGCGGGGGACTGCGCATCCCACGCGTCACGACGCGGGCGATGGGGACTATGTGCCCATGCGCATTGCCGTTCTGATGGGTGGGACCAATCTCGACCGCGACACATCGATGGTGTCGGGATGGCAGGTGGCCCAAGCTCTCCGGGAGGCAGGCCACGAGACCATCGCCATCGATTCGACCAGGCCCGTGCCGCGGCCCGGTGATGCGGACTTCGTGGACCTCGGAGAGGTGGACGAGGTCCCGCCCGTACGGGTCAAGCCACCGTCGGCCGCGGACCTCGAGGCGGTCCGACGCCGTCAGGGTGGCCACGTCCTCGCGCCGGGGGTCCTCGAGGTTTGCGCGGCGGCTGACTGCGTGTTCATTGCGCTGTTCGGCGACGAGGGCGAGGGGGGACGGGCCCAAGCGGTCCTCGAGTACGCGGGCGTGCCCCACACCGGCCCCGACCTGCTCGGGTGCGCGGTCTCCTTCGACAAGGACGTGGCCAAGCAGCTCGCCGCCGCCGGCGGGGTGGCTACCGCGGAGTGGCAGATCCTCGCCCGAGGCGACGACGACCTCGCTCCTCTCTACCCGTTGTTGCCCGCGGTCGTGAAGCCCGTCGAGGGCGGCTCCAGCATCGGCGCATCGGTCGCACGATCGGCCGAGGAGCTCGACATCGCGGTGTCCACCGCCCATGCGACAGGCGAGGACGCCCTGGTGGAGCGGCTACTGCCGGGACGGGAGTTCACCGTCGGCGTCCTCCGCGGCGAGACACTGCCTGTGGTCGAGCTCGAAGCCGATCGCGACCTCATCGACTACGAGAGCAAGTACCAGCCGGGTCTTACGACCAAGCGCTGCCCCGCGGATCTGACCGCCGAGGAGGCGGACGCGCTAGCAGGCGCGGCGGTCACCGCCCACGAGCGGCTGAAGCTCGGTCCACAGACCTGCTCGCGGATGGACTTCCGCATGGACCGCGACGGGCACTGCGCGTTCCTCGAGTGCAACCCCCTACCGGGGATGACCCCTTCGAGCTTCCTCCCCGTCGCGGCGGAGGCGGCGGGCATCAGCTTCCCCGCGCTCTGCGACGATATCGTCGCGCTCGCGGTCACCCCGACCTCGCGACACGAGACCGCGCGACAGGCCTGAGTCACAGGTCGCCCGGAGCCCGGCGATGCGCATCAGGGTGGGGCACCGTGCGGTAGAGGTGGACCGAGGCGGCGGCGAGCCAAGCCCAACCCGTGACGACGGCGAGCCAGAGCAGCGCCACACCCGCGGTCATGCTTGCCAGGGCGCCGCCGGTCACGAAGGCGAGGAGGACCAGGGTCCCGGCCAGTCGGGAGAGCCCCATCCACGCCCGCTCCTGTCGCTCACGCGCCCAGGCGGCGAGGGCGAACGTGGCCGCGGCGAGACAGGCGAAGCCGACCGCGCCGAAAGCCAGATGGAGGATGCCTGCGACCCATCCTTCGTCCATCGGGGCGCCCGGCGGTGGCCGATGAGTTGCACCTCGGTCATCCTCGGTGGGGGCAAGGGCGGCACGTTCAATCCATCCGCTGCCATTGTCCGCAGCCACTGGTTTCGAACAACTCCCCCTCGTTCATCGTCGCCACCACCGGACCGGGTTCACCGGAGAAGTGGTTGTTGATGATCGAATCGCCGTCGGATTGGAGCCGTGCCCAGTAACACCCTTGCAGGGCGTCAACGGCTCGGTACTGGCCGGCGAGCACGTCGTCGCCGACCACCCACATGCCACTGCCGAATGTCGACTCCTCGGCACGTTCCTCCGCGACATCCAGGTCGGCGGCACGGTCGTCGAGGTCGGCCTCCCGCTCATCGAGGGCCGCCATCCGCCCCTCAGCCCGAGCGAGGATCTCCTCGGCCTCCTCTTCCGCGGCGGACAGGATCTCGTCGCGCTCCTCCTCGAGCTCAGCCCGGGCCGCGTCGAACGCGCCATCGCGCTCCTCCTCGAGCGCGGTGGTCCGCTCTTCCAGAGTCGCTATCTCCTCGGCGTGCTCGCCCTCGAGCGCCGCCTGCGCCTCCTCAGCCTCCGTGGCACGCTCCCTCTCGGCAGCGAGGTCTGCCTCAACCACCGCCTCATCCGCCTCGGTCCCGTCCTGCGCCTCGGGGTCCGCCCCCGCAATCGCCACGCCCAACAGTAGCCCGACGAATCCGGTGACCGGCAGCAATAGCCGCTTGCGCTGATACCAGCGCCGCTCATTGGGTGCTTCGTCGACGGTCGCGCCATCGTCGACCGCGCCCGCGTCCGGGCTGCCTGCGGCGCCCTTTCGGTGCTCGGTCCATTGATACCCGTCCCAATAGCGCAGCCTATGTTCCCCGTCGGGGTCGGCATACCAGCCGGCCCCGGGGATCTCCTGATCGCCCATCGTCGCCCCCGTTCGCCGCGTCCCGCGATACTCCCATAGCACTATGACACCAACAACAACCGAGACCACCGCGCGGGGCGAGGAGCCCGGACAGTGCGCCACGGCTGGTGGGCCGCTCCTCCTCTAACCTTCTCCCATGCCACAGCACGAGCGCACGATGCGTGACCGGATGCTCGCCGGCGAGCCCTACCTCGCCGACGACCCTGAGCTGGTTCGCGAACGTCAACACGCGATGGCCCTCATGGAGGCGTTCAACCGCTCCCCCGCGTCGGGTCCCGCGCTACGAAGGCGGTTGCTCACCCAGCTGCTCGGCGCCTACGGGCCCGACGCCGAGATCCGCCCGCCGTTCTACTGCGACTACGGCTACCAGACACGCGTCGGCGCCAGGACATTCGTGAACTTCGGACTAACCGTCCTCGACACCGCATCGGTAACTGTCGGCGACGACGTCCAGATCGGTCCACACGTCCAGCTACTGACCGCCACCCACCCCCTGGACCCGGGACGCCGGCGCGACAAATGGGAGTCGGCCGCGCCGATCAACGTGGAGGACAACGCGTGGCTCGGCGGCGGCGTGATCGTCTGTCCGGGCGTCACCATCGGCGAGAACACGGTGATCGGCGCCGGGTCGGTCGTCACGAGGGACCAACCTCCCAACGTCGTCGCCTTCGGCGTCCCCGCAAGGGTCGCCCGGTCGCCCGACGGTTGATGAGCGGATCCCTCGCCGGTCCGCTCTGCCACCCTCACGGGGCGGGTCGTGAACCGGCGCTTTTAGGTGGACAAGCCCTTCGATGTTGTTGGCGAACGGTGTCGCGGCGACGAGGTCGGCGTAGACGGGTCACCGCGATGCGGGCGCCAAACGCAGCCTGCGAGCGTCGTCGTGGCACTCGATGCACACGTAGTCAGCGGTCCTGTCGGGCATCGTCACTGTCCGCACACCCTCGGGCTGCACGGTGAAGCCGCTCGGCACGAGTGCGACGAGGTATCGGAACTCGTAGGCGACGGCGTCGCGATTGACCACGCGCACTTCCGTACGGCTCGGTGCCGTCACTTCCCCGGTCGAGAGCCTGCCGTTCTCGATGACGACCTCGGGAGGCGGCTGCGGCTCGGGCTCCGGCTCTGGTCGCATGTCGCCTGTGAGCGCGGCGGCCAGCTCCTCGGCGACGAAGTCGCTCACCGCGGCGCTGCCGCCCATCACCACCGCCGAGCCAAAGCGCGCCGGATGCGCCCGCAACAACGTGTCCGCCACGTCGGGCAACCGGTCGGGACGGGTCAGCAGCACGTAGCCGTCAAGGCGCGCCGCGACCGCTCCCGCGGCCAACGCGTCGGGGAAGTCCGCTCCGGTGGTCACCACCACCGGAGCCGCCTCGTCGGTCGACTCGTCGAGCGCTGCTGTGACGCTGCGAGCCGAGGTCTCGTAGCGGTCGCTGCCTGCGACCGACACGAGCGCGTCGTCACCGAGAGGGCTGTCGGAGACAACCTGGCGCAGCTCGTCGTGGACGGCCTCGCTCAACACGGCCCGGCCTCCGACAGCGATGATCCGCTCGGGTTCGGCCTCGGCCATCGCCTGCATGGTCGCGGCCGGTACACCGTCGCGCCGGGAGAGGAGGACGGGCACGTCGAGGCGCGCGGCGAAC
>SKQL01000107.1 GCA_007119035.1 Nitriliruptorales bacterium
AGTGCATGCACTGACAGCCGCGGCGCTTCTGCTCGACGGATTCCGTGCCGATCAGATCACCATGCGTGAGCACTTCCGTGCGGCGCACCGTGGCCGCAATGGGGACGACGGTGCTTCGTTCCCCCGGGGGGCGCTGCGGTGGACGGCTCCGTTGGTGGCGGCGCTCGCGTTGAGCGCGCCCGTCTCCGCAGCGTACGGACGGATCGAACCGTCGGAGTCCGGTGATCTCGGGACACTGATCGCCGACCTCGATCGTCGTGTCGCGGGCGCCAACCGTTACGGCACGGCCGCGGCGGTCGCCGCACGGTTCTTCCCCGACGGCGCCGACACGGTCTACGTCGCGACGGGCCGCGACTTCCCGGACGCGCTCGGTGGCGGCGGCCGCAGCGCGGGGCAGTCATCCCGTGCTCCTGACCGAACCGCACGCCCTGCCGACCGCCACCCGTGATGCGCTGACCCAGCTCGCACCGGAACGGATCGTCGTCCTGGGCGGTCACGCAGCCGTCGGGTCAGCGGTCACGGAGCGCCTCGATGGGATGGCCTCCCAGGTGGACAGGATCGGCGGGAGCGACCGGTACGACACGGCCATGGCAGTCGCCGCCGACGCGTTCGATGCCGCGGAGACGGTGCTGATAGCCACGGGGGCTGCGGCCCCCCACGCGTTGGCGGGCGCCGCAGCGTCGGGGCGCACCGCGGGACCGGTGCTCCTCACGAGACCCGACGGGCCACACGACGCGCTTGGCTCCGAGATCTCACGCTTGGGCGCAACCGAGGTCGTCGTTCTCGGCGGCGAGGGGGCCATACGATGGACGACCGCATCAGCGATGCTCTGGCCTTGGCCGGCCGAGGCCGGGGCGTGATCACCGACCTCATGGAGGACCTGTTCGGGCAGATCCCCGAGCAGTGTCGCAACTGACCCTGGGCCTCGTGCTCATGCAGCTCGTGGCGACGCGGTGCCGACGAGAACCACAACGGGGTCCTGCGCCTGTACGCAGACAGACGGAAAAGGAACGAAGCGGTGTCGCCCCCCGTTGCCGACACGACCTCGTATCGCGCGGGGGCAGGGCGCACGCGAACATGTTAGCGAACCTTTCCCGGGTTTGCACCCATTAGTTACTGCAAAGTGCTGTAAGGACGGCTATTCCGCACTACTGGATGCGACGGGCCCCCCACCCTCGTAGGATGCTCGCGATGACAGATCGAGTCGCGGACTGGACAGCGCTGATCGAAGCGCAGTACCCGTTGCGTCACGCGGCGTCCTGGGACAACGCCGGACTGCAGGTGGGAAGCGGCTCCGACCCCGTCTCGGGTGTGTTGATCGCCCTCGACGTCACCGAAGCGGTCCTGGACGAAGCCGCAACGGTCGGCGCGGACCTCCTCATCACCCATCATCCCCTGCTGTTCCGTCCACTGGCTCGCCTCACCCCCGATACCGCGGCGGGCGCACTCGCGTTGGCTGCCGCGCGCCGAGGCATCGCGGTCTACGCGGCGCATACGAACTTCGACGTGGCGGAGGAGGGAACCACCAGCCCCGTGGTCGACATCCTCGGCCTCGAAGCGGTCCGCCCCCTCAAGGGCCAGTCCGATACCGCGGACGAGATCTGCAAGCTGACCACGTTCGTGCCCTCCGACGACACCCCCGCCGTCATCGCCGCATTGGGCGCGGCGGGCGCGGGCGAGATCGGCGAGTACACAGAGTGCACCTTTCGGGTGCCCGGCACGGGGACGTTTCGCCCCTCGGCGGAGGCCAACCCCGCCGTGGGGGAGCGGGGTGAGCGCAACGAGGTCGCGGAGGATCGACTCGAGGTGGAGGTCCCCCGCTCCCGCCTCGCCGCGGTCATCGCCGCGCTCTGGGATGCGCACCCCTACGAAGAGGTCGCCTACGACGTCTACGAGCTCCTTGACGACCGCCCGGCCGGGCGTGGCCTCGGCCGGATCGGTGACCTGCCGGAGACGATAACCTTGCGGACGGTTGCCGATCGCCTCGCACGGGAGCTTCCCGCGCCCCATCTGCGCCTCGCGGGAGACCCCGCCGTGCCCGTCCGTCGGGTGGCGGCGTGCGGCGGCGCGGGTGACGGCCTGATCGACGACGCGAGGGCCGCGGGGGCCGATGTCTACATAACGGGGGACCTGCGCCACCATCCGACGCTCGACGCGCTCACCGCGGGCATGGCTCTGATCGACGCGGGTCACTACGCGATGGAGGCGGCCGCGCTTCCCTCTCTGCGGTCTACGCTTGCCACCGACGCGACTCGGAGCGACCTCGAGGCGACCCTGTACCTGTCTGCGCTGCGCACGGAGCCGTGGGCGGAGTACCGACCACCGGGCGGACCATGACGAGAGCAACGCCAGAGCAACAGCACCTCCTCCTCGAGCTCCAAGCCACGGACACCGCGATCCGTCAGCTCGAGCACGGGCGGGCGAACCTTGCGGAGCAGCAGGCGCTCGATGAGAACCGTGACACGCTCGCGCGGATCAACAGCGACTTCGCGAACGCGAGCGAAGGTCTGAGCCGCGCGGAGCAACAGCAGCGGCGCCTCGAGCAGGAGATCGCCACGGTGGACTCCCGCCGGAAATCCGAGGAGGGGCGCATGTACTCGGGTCAGATCTCGTCGGACAAGGAGCTGCAGGCGCTCCGGGCTGAGATCTCCTCGCTGAAGGGCCGTAAGGGCGACCTCGAGGATCAGCTCCTCGAGGTGATGGAGGAGCGCGAGGAGCTCGAGGGCGCCACCACGAGTCTCAAGGAGCGCCACGCGGAGCTGACCGCGTTGGCCGGGCAACTCGAGGAAGCGCGGGACGAGGCGGCGGCCGACATCGATCGGGAGTTGGGGGAGCTCCGCAGCCGGCGGGCAGAGCAGGTCGGGAAGCTCCCCGATCAGCTGATCGCCGAGTACGAGCGGCTGCGGGAGCGCAAGCAGGGTGTGGCCGTCGCGGAGTTGCGGGGTCGCACCTGTGCGGGGTGCCGTCTCGAGCTCACCGCGATCGAGTACGAGCAGGCCAAGGACGACGCCCGCCAGGGGCTGGCCTACTGTGAGCACTGCGAGCGCGTGCTCGTGCCGGTGGACTGACTCCGGGCCCGCGGGCAGCCATACCGCCCCGCCCCGGGTACCCTTGGAGGGCGATACGGGGAGTCGGCCAGGCGACCGCGACGACTATCGACGTCGTCGAGGAAAGTCCGGACTCCACAGGGCAGGACGCTGGGTAACTCCCAGGCGCGGTGACGCGCGGAAAGTGCAACAGAAAGCAGACCGCCGAACGGCATCCATCGCGATGCGCGTGGTAAGGGTGAAACGGTGCGGTAAGAGCGCACCGGCGCCGGTGGCGACACCGGCGGCCAGGCAAACCCCGTCCGGAGCAAGGCCAAGCAGGTGCGTCAGAGGTTGCCCGCCCAGCACCAGGTAGGCCGCATGAGCGAGACGGTGACGTCTCGCCCAGATAGATGGTCGCCGCCTCAGCGGTCGGCGGGCCCCATGGCCCGATCCGTCCCGGGGCACAGAATCCGGCTTATCGGCCGGCTCCCCGATCGCAACCACAGTGCAGCGGAGAGATCTACGTTATAACCGCACGCTTGGTGAATCGATTCACGCACACCATGCAGGCCTCAAGGAATCCGTCTATCACCACCACGGCTGACGAACCTTTTCGTCGTCTGCTCTGTGGGAGAGCTGATCGACGGTGGCAAGCGCGAGGTCGACGGCCTCGTACCCCCGTAGGCCTCGGCCGCGCCGTCGGGCCGCCTCGAAGCGCTCGTGGCCGAGCCGCTCGCGGGCGGCGGCCAGCGCCCGCTCGAGGCGGGCGGACTCCGTCCCGAAGGTGGGTGCGGCGGTCTCCTCGACCTCGGCGGCTGCGGCGATCACGACTGCCGGCTCCTCCGCCTCGAGCTCGACGAGTAGCTCCACGAGGTTGCGGAGCACCGTCCATTGCTGCATCCAGTTGCCGCTGCGCCGCCAGTGGCGGAGAAGGTCGGCGTAGCCCGACACCGCTTCGCTGAGGTCACCGTCGCGCGCCCGCACGCTTGCCGCGGTGAGTCTTGCGACGCCCTCGATGAACCAGGCGTTGCAAGCCTTCGCGAGACTGGCGGCTTCCTCGACGAGCGCCACCGCGGCGTCGGGCTCGGTCTCGGCGCGGCATTCTCCCTGCGCGTACCGGCTGAAGGCCCGCAGAGCGGGTCCGGCGTGGGTCGCGGCACGGTCGGCGTCGTCGGCAATCGCGGCTCCCTCGGCGGGACGCCCGGTGTAGGCGAGCGCGAGCGAGATCCCCGCAAGGCCGTTGACTCGCCCGTCGGGATCCCCGCTTCGGCGTGCCAGGCGGACGACTTCCCGGAAGGCATCCTCCGCGTCGCTGAGGCGCCCCTCGAAGAAGGCCACGTCGGCCAGTGCTTCGAACGCAAGCGTCCGGGCTGGGTCGTCCGGTCCCGCGCCGAGAGCGGCGGCCCGGGTGGCGAGCTGGCGGGCGCGCTCGAGGTCGCCCGCCATCCAGGCCGCGGTGGCCGCCGCGGCGTGGACCTGCGGTGCGGTGGCCTGCGTGGCTGCATCGGGCCACTCCAGCGCGTCGTCGGCCCAGCCGAGGAGCTCGCTCCCCGGCCGCCAGTAGTCGAATCGGTAGACCGCGGCGACCAGCCGTCCGAGCAGGGAGACGTCTCCCCTCAGCAACGCCCGCCGTCGGACGGCACGCAGGTCGTCCAACGAGGCCTCCAGCCAGCGGCGTCCCTGGTCGGTCAACGGTGGACCGGTGGCAAGTTCGGCCCGCTCCACGATCAGTGCGGCGTGCCGATCCGCGAGCTGTCCGGTCTGGCCGCGGTCCGCGAGTCGCTGCCGGGCAAATGCCCGCACCGGCCGCAGCATCCGGTGGCGGTGGGGAGATGCGGCGTGCTCGGTGAGCGGCCGGGTCAGCAGGGAGCCCTCGGTCAACGTGGCGAGCTGCTCGATGGTGGTGGTACGCCGCTGACCCTCCGGGGCGCAGACGGCGTGGGCCTCGTCGACGCCGAAGGCGCCCGCGAATACGCTCAGCCGCTCGAAGAGCCGTTTGGCTGTGTCGTCGAGCAGCTGATAGGACCAGTCGACGACGCTCCAGAGGTCACGGTGGCGTTTGGGCTCGCTGCGGCGCATCCCAAGGGCGGTCGGGGCGTCGTCGTCGAGGGCTGTCAGCAGCTCCTCCAGGGAGAGCGCACCGGTTCGGGCTGCGGCGAGCTCGATCGCGAGTGGTAGGCCCTCGAGCTTGCGGCAGATCTCCGCGACCAGTGGTAGGTCGGCCGAGCGCTTTCCCCCGCCGGTGGCCGCTCGCTCCAAGAAGAGCCGGACCGCGGCCGGTGGCTCCGCGTGGACGTCGACGGCATCGGTCGGCAGCGGGTCCACAGGCAGGACACGCTCCCCGTCGATCGCGAGGCGCTCGCGACTGGTGGCAAGCATCCGCACTGATCGGCAGTGGCGCTGGAGTGCGTCAGCCAGCGGCGCGACGGCCTCGAGGAGATGCTCCGCATTGTCGAAGACGAGGAGTAGCCGACGGCCGGCCAGGCTGCTTACCAGCTCCTCGCGCGCACGCTCGTTGCCGCTGAGGTCCATCCCCACCGCGGCGGCCACGACGTGGGGCACCGCGCCCCGATCGGCGAGCGAGGCAAGGTCAACCCACGCGACCTCGGTGACATCCCCGTGGTGGGGCGCGGCCGCGACCTCCGCGGCGATGCGGGTCTTGCCGACGCCCCCGGGACCGGTGAGAGTGACGAGCCGGTGATCGTTCAGTGCCTCACGTGTGGTGGCGATCTCCTCAGCCCGTCCCACGCAGGACGTCTTGGCTGGCGGCACGTCCGGATCCGCGCTCACCCGGGATGAAGCAGGCTTCGTGTCGTCCTCGCGGTCGCCTTCGGCGACGTCGCCTTGCAGGATCCGGGACTCGAGCTCGCTAAGCGAGGGGGAGGGCTCCAGGCCGGTCTCATCAACCAGTAGCTCGCGGTAGGCACGGTACGCCTCGAGGGCGTCGGCGTTGCGGCCGAGGGCAGCGAGCGTCCGCATGCGCAACTCCGCGAACCGCTCACGAAGGGGATGTTGGATCGCGAGCGCCTCGAGCTCGCCAGTGATCCAGGCGGCTTCACCGAGCACGAGCCGATGGGCTGCCCGTTGCTCCAGTGCGACGAGCCGGCGCTCCTCGAGGCGCAGTGCCTCGGCGCGAGCCACACCTTCGGCGAACTCCGCGTACGCCCGTCCCCGCCACAGCACGAGGGCCTCGTCGAGCAGCTCTCGTGCGATGTCGGGGTGCTGTCGCCGCCGCTCCGCCTCGGTCAATAGTTGCTCGAAGCGGATCGCGTCGACTTCCTCGGAGCCGACGGCGAGGGTGTAGCCCGGGCTGCGGGTGACCAGCGGAGCGCCCGGGCCCAGCACCCCCCGCAAGCGCGCGACGTAGGTCTGGATCGCATTGCGGGGGTCGGGTGGCGGGGACCCGCCCCACAGCGCTTCGGTCAGCGCGTCCACCGATACCACTGACCCCGCGTCGGCGAGTAGAGCGGCCAGCAACGTCCGCTGCCGCTCGCTGCCGATCGACACCGTGTGGGCGTGGCGGCGGACCTCCAGCGCCCCGAGGACGCGGAACTCCACGGCAGCGAACGGCTCGGCCTCGTGTGCGTGTCCCATCCCACCGACAAGCGTACGCGGGAGCGGCCTGTGCTGTACGCGAGCGGTGACCGGGCTGTAAGGCGCTCCCTGCACCTTGTCGTGGGAAGCACACAAGCACACAAGTAGAGGAGCATTCGCGATGACTGCCGCAACCACCGATCATGAGCGTGTGGAGGCCTTCGAGCGCCAGATGGTCGACACGCTGAACCACGGGGCGCTTTGCCTGATGATCTCCATCGGTCACCGCACGGGGCTGTTCGACGTGCTCGCCGAGGATGGAGCGGTCGCGCCCGACATGCTCGCCGAACGAGCCGGCCTCAACGAGCGCTACGTCACCGAGTGGCTCGGAGCGATGACCGTCGGTCGGGTCGTCGACCACGACCCGGACGCGGGAACCTATGAACTGCCGGTCGAGCACGCGCAGCTGCTCACGCGCGAGGCCGAGGGGAACCTCGCCGTGTTCGCGCAGTACATCCCGGTGCTAGGGGCGAACGAGGACGCCATCCTCGCCTGCTTCCGAGAGGGCGGCGGCCTTGGCTACGACGCCTTCCCACGCTTCCACGACGTCATGGAGGAGGACAGTGCCCAGACGGTGCTGGCGGCACTGCGCGAGCACATCCTGCCGCTCGTGCCCGGGCTCACCGACCGCCTCGAGCGCGGCATCCGCGTGATCGATGTGGGCTGCGGACGGGGACGGGCGCTGGGTGATCTCGCCAGCTGGTTCCCCAACAGCGTCTTCGTCGGCTACGACCTCTCCGAGGAGGCCGTGCGCTATGCCCGCGACGCCGCCGCGGCCCGCGGTCTGGACAACGTGGCGTTCCACACGCTGGACGCCTCCCGACTGCTCGAGGTCGAGCGGCGGGGTGGCGCGGACCTCGTCACCACCTTCGACTCGGTGCACGACCAGGCGGATCCCGAAGGCGTGGTTGCCGGCATCCGCCACGCTGTCGGCGACGACGGCGTCTACCTGGCACAGGACATCGACGCGACCGGTACCCACCACGGCGACCTCGACCATCCGATCGGCCCGCTCCTTTACACGCTCTCGTGCCTGCACTGCATGACCGTGTCGCTCGCCGAGGGCGGCGCGGGGTACGGGGCGATGTGGGGCCGCGAGCGGGCCCAGGCACTGTTCCGGCGCGCCGGGTTCTCCGAGATAGAGGTCCACACCCTCGACCACGACCCCCAGAACGCCTACTACGTCTGCCGCCCGTGACAGGGAGACGTCGGCTCGCGGAGCGAGGATGCTTCCACGAGCGCCTGTGCCCCGATGGCCACGCCCCAGGCGAGGTCACGGCCCGACGAGTGCGGCAGCAAGGTGAGGTATGGGTTGATAAATCACGCCACACCCGCCGCACTGGCGCGCTCGCCGGTTGGGGGCAGGAAGGTCTTTGCCAGGTGGCCCTGGCCGACCGCGACGGCGACACCGACGACGGTTGGCGCCTTGTCCTGTGCTTCGGACAGGAGGTCGTTTCCGGGATGCAGGCTCATGGGGCATCAGTCCCCGAGGATGCAGGTCCAATGCCCCAGGCCAAGGACGCGCGTCCGGGCGAGAGTGGAACCTCTGAACTGGAGGTGGTTCACGTGCTCGTGGAGCCTTCTTGGCGAGGGACTCGGACATGACGGACATGACGGAGGTCACGCGGATAGGTGTTCCGCGCATGGGCAGTTACAGCGCGCTGCTCAAGCGGTTGATCGAGGAGGCCCTAGGCGACGAGGGCGTTGACGAGGTTCGACTCGAGCTGGCGCCACCGATCACGCGCAGGACGGTCGATCGCGGCACCGGGTGCATGGACGAGAACGTCTGTCTGCCGGCGAAGATCACGTTGGGGAACATCCTGGACATGCACGACGACGGGATCGACACCGTCGTGGAATGGGACCAGTGCGGTGACTGTCGTCAGAAGGCGTACTGGATCAT
>SKQL01000019.1 GCA_007119035.1 Nitriliruptorales bacterium
TCCCGTGCAACGCCTGGCTGACCGCATCTCCGCGGTGTTCGTGCCCGTCGTCATCTTCGTCGCCCTCCTCACGTGGACGGTCTGGTTCGCCCTCGGCAACAGCCTCGGCGGACTGCTCGCCGCGGTGGCCGTGCTCATCATCGCCTGCCCCTGCGCGCTCGGCCTCGCCACACCGACCGCGATCATGGTCGGCACCGGTCGCGGCGCGGACCTCGGCATCCTCATCAAGTCCGTCGAGGTGCTCGAGCGGACCCGGCAGATCACCACCGTCGTCTTCGACAAGACAGGCACACTCACCACGGGTGAGATGACGCTGTCGGGCGTGACCACCGCAGGAGGGGCGACGGAGGAGGCTGTCCTCGCCGCAGCCGGGGCGGTGGAGGCCAACAGCGAGCACCCGATCGGCGCAGCGGTCGCGGCCGCTGCCCGCGAGCGGGGCCTCGACCTCCCCGCCACCGACCGGTTCGAGGGCCTCGCGGGCCACGGGGTCCGCGCGGACGTGACCGGCGTCGGCACCGTCCACGTCGGCCGACGCAAGCTGATGGCCGAGGCGGGACTCGTTCTCGACGCCGCACTCGACGAGGCGCTCGAGTCCTACGAGTCTGAGGGCGCCACCGCGGTGCTCGTCGGCTGGGACGGGGAGGTCCGTGGGGCCCTCGCCGTCGCGGACACGCTGAAGGACGGCGCAGCGGACGCGGTCGTGGAGCTCTCCCGCATGGGCCTCGAGGTCGCGATGATCACCGGCGACAACGGCCGCACGGCGGAGGCGATCGCGGAGCAGGTGGGCATCACCCGCGTCCTCGCGGAGGTGCTGCCCGCGGAGAAGGTCGCGGAGGTCGAGCGGCTGCGGGCCGCGGGCGCACGTGTGGCGATGGTCGGCGACGGCGTCAACGACGCACCCGCCCTCGTGGCCGCAGACCTCGGCGTCGCGATCGGCACGGGCACCGACGTCGCCATCGAGTCGAGCGACATCACCCTGCTGCGCGGCGAGCTCTCCGGGGTCCCGACAGCCATCGCACTGTCCCGGCGCACGTACCGGACCATCGTCGGGAACCTCGCCTGGGCGTTCGGCTACAACGTCGCCGCGATCCCCCTCGCAGCCGTCGGCCTGCTCAACCCGCTCGTGGCGGGAGCCGCGATGGCGTTCTCCAGCGTGAGTGTGGTCGTCAACTCGCTGCGCCTGCGACGATTCCGCGCATGAGCTCCCAGTCAGGCGCACGGCGGGCTCCCTTGACGGCAGGGACCGCGCTCTGCTCCACCGCCGCGGGCGCGGCGGTGGCGGTCGGCGCGTTCGCGGCGGTCGAGCTGCTGTCGATCGCGGTGCCCCTGACCCGGGGGACGTGGGCGACGTGGGGCCCCGTGCTCACCGTCGCCGCGGTGCTCGGCGTCGCGGTGCTCAGCGTCCCCGCCGCGCTCGTGGAGCTCCTGACGAGGCGCTCGGCCCGCCGTGCGGTCTCAACACTCGTCGGCTACGTCGCGATCGTCGCGCTCCTCACCGTCGCCACGGGGGTCCTGTGGATCCCCGGGCTCTCCTCTGGCCCCGCGATGGCGCCTGCGGGGTCCGTCGTCGGCCTGCTGGCCGTTGCCCTCGCGATGTGGGGCGGCGCGCGGGTTGCCGACCACCAGGCGGGCCGTGTGTGGCCCCTCTTCGCGGCCTCTGCTGTGCTCGTGGCGTGCGTCGTCGCCGTCACCGCCATCAGGGTCTCCTAGAGCGACGTAGGGTGGATGTGCCGCACACCGGAGCCCCCCTCGCTGTGACCTCCCCCGACCCTGTATCCTCGCCCGAAGGCCAATGCCCACCCGCCATCTCCCTGCGGGGGGTCGTCAAGCGCTATGGCCCCATCACCGCGGTCGACGGCCTCGACCTCGACGTGCCCGCGGGCTCCTGCCTCGGCCTGCTCGGGCCCAACGGGGCGGGCAAGTCGACGACGATGAAGCTGCTCACCGCCCAGGCCATAGCGGACGAGGGAGAGCTCCACATCCTCGGTCACGAGCTGCCCCGTGACTCCAAGCAGGCGCGTGCCGCGTGCGGTGTCGTGCCTCAACTCGACAACCTCGACGTCGACCTCTCCGCGCGCCAGGTCCTGCAGGTATTCGCGCGGCTCTACCGCGTGCCGCGCTCCGAGCGTGGCGCGGCGGTGGAGCGGGCCCTCGCGATCGCCCAGCTGTCCTCCCGTGGCGATGCGCTGATCGACGAGCTCTCGGGCGGGATGCGCCGACGCCTGCTGATCGCCAGGAGCCTCGTGCACCGCCCGCGGCTCGTGCTGATGGACGAGCCGACGGTGGGACTCGACCCCCAGGTGCGCCAGGAGCTGTGGTCGTTGATCGCTGACCTCCGCGCCTCGGGCGTCACGGTGCTCATGTCGACGCACTACATCGAGGAGGCCGAGCGGCTCGCGGACACCGTCGCGGTCATGGCCCAGGGAAAGGTCGTCGCGCAGGACACACCGGGCGCGCTCATCACCCAGCACGCGGGCAAGGAGACCATGGAGGTCTACGGACGGCCCGACCGCCTCGCCGACCTCGAGGGCCTGCTGCGCGAGGCGGGCTTCGGGACGCGGAGGACGGGACCGACGCTGTCGGTGCTGCGCGCGGAGGAGCTCCCGCCGAGCGTAGTGGACCGCCTCACCCTCGACGGGGTGCGTCGCGCCGCGACCCTCGAGGACGTGTTCGTGCTCTTGACCGGCGAGGAGATCGTGTGAGCAGCACACACGTGGAGCACCCACCTGGGGAGAGTCGCGCTCGTCGCCTGCGCCGCATCGAGCCCGCCGCGATCGGTGGGGTCCTGTTCCGCGAGCGCACCGTGTTCACCCGGTACTGGATGTCAACGACCTTCTCCTCGGTCGTGGAGCCGACGATCTACCTCCTCGCGTTCGGCTTCGGGCTCGGGGCGCTGCTCTCGGAGATCGACGGGCTCTCCTACATCGAGTTCATCGGCACGGGGATCGTCGCCACCGCGGTGCTGTTCTCCTCCGCGTTCCCCGGCATGTTCGGGACCTTCGTCAAGCGTCGCTTCCAGCGCACCTACGACGCGATCCTCGCCGCGCCCGTCGACGTGGGCGAGCTCGTCACCGCGGAGGCGATCTGGATCGCACTGCGCGCGGGCGTCTACTGCAACGCCCCTCTCCTCGTGGCGGTCGTGTTCGGCCTGCCCCCCTCCTGGGGCATGCTGCTCGTGCCGTTCATCGGGTTCCTCACCGGCCTCGGCTTCGCGCTGCTCGGGATGTTCATCGCCGGTGTCGCGCGGTCGATCGACAACTTCAACTACGTCATCAGCGCGCTGCTGACCCCGTTGTTCCTCGTGGCGGGGACGTTCTTCCCCGTCGACGCGATCCCCGGAGGCGCGCAGATCGCGACGGCCAACCCGCTGTACCACTGCGTCGAGTTGGTGCGCGGCGCGGTGTTCGGCTTCGGCGGCCCGGGCGCCCTACTCCATGTCGGTGCCCTCGTGATCTTCGCCGTGACGATGTGGAGGCTCGCCATCTGGCGGTTGACCAAGCGCCTCATCGACTGAGCACCAGCCTGCGCTACTGCGGCCCCGCGCGGGCGGGTAGCCTGCGGGCCAACCGAGATCGGGAGGTCGGGATGCAAGCCTCGGGCAGCACGCAACAGTGGCCACAGGTCTGGGAGGCGGTGGGCGACCTGGCCGCCCGGGACGCGGTCCGGCGTCTCTACGAAAAGGACGCCACCCTGTGGTCGGACGACCCCGGGCACAGGGCGGTCGCGGCCAACCGCCTCGGATGGCTCGATGTCGCGGACGGGCAGCCCGGGTGGTCCGAGCGCCTCGCCGCCTTCACGGAGGCGGTGCGCTCCGACGGGTTCGAGCGCGTCGTCCTCACGGGCATGGGCGGGTCGAGCCTCGCCCCCGAGGTCTTCGCGGGGATCCTGGGTGGTGCGGGGCTCCGTCTCGACATCCTCGACTCCACCCATCCGGAGACGGTGCACGCACGCCTGTCGAACCTCGACCGGACGCTCGTGCTCGTCTCGTCGAAGTCGGGTGGGACCGAGGAGACGCAGTGCTTCGCGTCCTACGCGGGTTCCCAGGTCCCCTCCCCCACGCATCTCGTCGCGATCACCGATCCGGGCTCGGCGCTCGCGGAGCAGGCGCAGGCGCAAGGCTGGCGGGCACTGTTCGAGAACCCGCCCGACATCGGTGGACGCTACTCCGCCCTCTCACTGTTCGGCACGGTGCCGGCGGCACTCGCGGGCGTGGACGTGGACGAGGCCTGGCGCGGAGCGGGCCGGATGCGCGAGGCGTGCGGGCCCGCGGTCGAGGCCGAGTGGAATCCCGCCGTGCAACTGGCGGCGTTCATCGGCGGCTTCGCGCGTGCAGGCAGGGACAAGATGACGCTGCTGTCGACCCCCGAGCTCGCCCCGCTCGAGAACTGGATCGAGCAGCTCGTGGCGGAATCGACGGGCAAGGACGGCAAGGGCATCGTCCCCGTTGTCGGCGAGCCGGTCGGCGAGCCGGAGGTCTACGGCGACGACCGCGCGTTCGTCGTCGTCACGCTGGACGGCCAGCCCGTGGAAGGCGTCGACGAGCTCGTGGCGGCGGGATTCCCCGTGCTCACGATCGATGTGGCCGACGTGAGCGAGCTCGGCGCGGAGTTCCTGCGCTGGGAGCTCGCCACCGCGTTGGCCGCGCTGCTGCTCGGCGTCGACCCCTTCGACGAGCCCAACGTCACGGAGTCCAAGCGCAACACGCAGGCGGTCCTCGAGTCCGTGCTCGCGGGCGAGACGCTGCCCGAGCCCGAGGAAGGCGACGTGATGGGCCTCATCGAGGAGGTCGAGCCGGGCGACTACATCAGCATCCAGTGCTACCTCCCGCCCTCGCCCGAGACCCACGCCTCCCTCGAGCAGCTCCGCCTCACGCTGCGGGGGGAGACGGGTTGCGCGACCACGGTCGGTTGGGGGCCACGGTTCCTCCATTCGACGGGGCAGCTCCACAAGGGAGGCGGCGACAACGTCGTCGCCCTCCAGCTCGTCGACGCCGCGACCGGTGGCCCGCCGATCCCCGACAGGGGCTACGACTTCGCCACGCTCATCCGCGCCCAGGCCGTCGGTGACCTCCGCAGCCTGCGCGATCATCGACGTCGGGTCGCGCAGGTCCCTATAGTCGAGCGGGAGGAGCTGCTCGCCCTCAGCGACGCGGTCGAGGAGGGCCTCGGCGCACTCGGACCTCCACCCGCACCCAATGGTTAGCATTCGCGCCGCGACGCGGCACCATCAAAGGAGAACGTGGTGACGACGGAAATCATCTCCGTCCCAGAGATCCATTGCGGTCACTGCAAGACCTCGATCGAGGGCGCACTCCAGCCCCTCGAGGGCGTGGAGCACGCCGCGGTAGACGTCGACGCCCGCACCGTCGAGGTCGCCTTCGACGAGCGGCAAGTCGACCGCGCTCGTCTCGTCGCGGCCATCGAGGAGCAGGGCTACGAGGTCCCGTAGGCGCGACGCGACGTCGATCCGTCGGTCAGAGATCGAGCTGCGGTAGTCGGGTGAGCGCGTCGTCGATCTGCTCCTGGGGGTAGGGCCGGTCGTCGAGCTCGTCCGCGAAGTACCTGTCGTACGCCCCCATGTCGAAGTGCGCGTGCCCGCACAGGGCGGTGAGAATGACCTTCTCCTCGCCCGTCTCCCTGCAGCGGGTCGCCTCCTCGATCGCGGAGGCAAGGGCGTGCGTCGGCTCCGGCGCGGGCACGATGCCCTCGGTGCGGGCGAACATCACGCCGGCATCGAAGCAGGAGCGCTGGTTGCGGGCCTCCGCGGAGATCAGGCCGGACTCGTAGACGTGGGACAGCAGCGGCGACATGCCGTGGTAGCGCAGCCCGCCCGCGTGGATGGGGTCGGGCACGAAGTCGTGGCCCAGTGTGTGCATCTTGACGAGCGGGGTGAGCCCCGCGGTGTCGCCGTAGTCGTAGGCGTAGACGCCTCGGGTCAGTGTGGGGCAGGCCTCCGGCTCGACCGCCAGGAACTCGGGCCCCATCCTGCCCGCGAGCTTCTCTCGTAGGAAGGGGAACGCGAGGCCCGCGAAGTTCGAGCCCCCGCCCGTGCACCCGACGATGAGGTCGGGCGTGTCACCCGCCATCGCGAGCTGGAGGAGGGCCTCCTCACCGATCACGGTCTGGTGGAGCAGCACATGGTTGAGGACGCTCCCGAGCGCGTACCGCGTGGTCTCGTCCCCCGCGGCGACCTCGACCGCCTCGGAGATCGCGATGCCGAGGCTGCCCGGGCTGTCGGGCACGTCGGCGAGGATCTTGCGTCCCGCCTCCGTCAGCTCCGAGGGGCTCGCGTGGATCGTTCCCCCGAACACCTCGATCATCGACTTGCGGTACGGCTTCTGGTCGTAGCTCGCGCGGACCTGCCAGACCTCGCACTCGAGGTCGAACAGCGCGCACGCGAACGCGAGCGCGCTCCCCCACTGGCCCGCGCCCGTCTCGGTGGTCAGCCGGCGGATCCCCTCCGCGGCGTTGTAGTAGGCCTGCGGGACCGAGGTGTTGGGCTTGTGGCTGCCCGCGGGGCTCACGCCCTCGTACTTGTAGTAGATCCGCGCGGGGGTGCCGAGGGCCTGCTCGAGGCGTCGTGCCCTGTGAAGGGGCGACGGCCGCCACAGCCGGTACACATCGCGCACCTCCTCGGGGATCTCCACGTACCGCTCGGCGGTGACCTCCTGCTCGATGAGCCCCATGGCGAACAGCGGAGCGAGGTCCTCGGGCCCGATGGGCTCGTGGGTGCCGGGGTGCAGCGGGGGCGGCGGCGGGGTGGGCAGGTCGGCGACGACGTTGTACCAGTGCGTGGGGAGCTGCGACTCGTCGAGGAGGTACTTGCTCTGCGGCATGCGTGCGCCCTTTCCGTCCCGTGCTCCCAAGGTCTCGAACAGGCCATTGACGCTAGCGGATATCGGGCGCCAGCACTATGGTGCGGTCAACGTCGAGGGAGGAGTGCGCGATGGCCAGACCGGAGATCCTTTCCATGGTGCTGGCCGGTGGCGAGGGGAAGAGGCTCTCGCCGCTCACCAGGGACCGGGCCAAGCCCGCGGTCCCGTTCGGGGGGATCTACCGGCTCGTCGACTTCGTGCTCTCGAACCTCGCGAACGCGGGTTTCTTGAAGATCGTGGTGCTCACGCAGTACAAGTCGCACTCCCTCGACCGCCACATCGCCCAGACCTGGCGGATGTCGCCGTTGCTCGGGAACTACGTCGCGCCCGTGCCCGCCCAGATGCGCAAGGGCAGGCACTGGTTCGCGGGCTCCGCGGACGCGATCTTCCAGAACTTCAACCTCATCCACGACGAGCAGCCGGACTACCTCATCGTCTTCGGGGCGGACCACATCTACCGGATGGACCCGCGCCAGATGGTCGACGACCACATCGAGTCGGGGGCGGGGGTCAGCGTGGCCGGCATCCGGGTGCCTCGCGAGGAGGCGGACCAGTTCGGCGTCATCGATGCGGACAGGGACGGCAGGATCCTCGACTTCCTCGAGAAGCCCGCGGACCCCCCTGGACTCCCCGACGCGCCGAACCAGGCGTTCGCTTCCATGGGCAACTACGTGTTCACGACCTCGACACTGATGGAGGTCCTCGCCGCGGACGCGGAGGACGAGGACAGCGGCCACGACCTCGGCGGCGACATCATCCCCCGGCTCGTCGCGGCAGGGACTGCCAACGTGTACGACTTCACGAACAACGACGTCCCGGGAGCCACCGATCGCGACCAGGCGTACTGGCGCGACGTGGGCACGCTCGATGCGTACTACGACGCGCACATGGACCTCATCAGCGTCCACCCCTACTTCAACCTCTACAACCACCACTGGCCGATCTTCACGTGGAACCCGCCCGCGCCGCCGGCGAAGTTCGTCTTCGACACCTCGGAGCGCCGTGGTAGCGCGACGGACACGATGGTCTCGAGCGGGGCGGTGATCTCGGGCGGCACGGTCCGCCACTCCGTGATCTCCCCCGGGGTGAGGGTGCACTCCTACTCCGAGGTCGACGACTCGGTGCTGCTCGGCGGCGTCGAGATCGGCCGCCACGCGATCGTGCGCAACGCGATCATCGACAAGAACGTCAAGGTCCCCCCTGGCGCGCAGATCGGGGTGGACAAGGACTTCGACGCGGAGCGCTTCACGGTGTCGACGGGAGGACGCGTGGTGATCGGCAAGGGCGACACGGTGCCCGAGCCATGAGCCCGCCAGGGTTGCGCGCGGCCCTCGTGTCGCGGGAGTACCCGCCCGAGGTCTACGGCGGCGCGGGCGTGCACGTCGAGCACCTCGCGAGAGCGCTCGACGGGCACGTCGATGTCGCGGTGCACTGCTTCGGCCAGCCCCGCGACGACGACCTCGTCGCGGGCACCTACGGGACGTGGGACGCGCTCGCGGGCGATGCCCCCCACCTCGCCGCGTTGCGCCACGTCGCCACCGACCTCGCGGTCGCGGCCGGCCTCGACGGAGCGGACATCGTGCACAGCCACACGTGGTACGCCAACCTCGCCGGCCACTTCGCGAAGCTCATCCACGACATCCCCCACGTCATCACGACCCACAGCCTCGAGCCGTTGCGCCCTTGGAAGCGGGAGCAGCTCGGAGGTGGCTACGCGATCTCCTCCTTCGCGGAGCAAACCGGCATCGAGGGCGCGGACGCGGTCATCGCGGTGAGCCATGGCATGCGCGACGACGTGCTCGCCTCCTACCCCGGGGTCGCGGAGGACCGTGTCACCGTCATCCACAACGGCATCGACCCCGAGGCGTACCGGCCGGACCGCTCCACCGATGTGCTCGATCGTCACGGCATCGACCCCGATCGCCCCTCGGTCGCGTTCGTGGGTCGCATCACGCGCCAGAAGGGCGTGACCCACCTGCTCGACGCGGTAGCGCGCCTGGATCCCTCCGCGCAGCTCGTGCTCTGCGCGGGGGCGCCCGACACCCCCGAGCTGGGCAGGGAGGTCAGCGAGCGGGTGGCGCGCCTGCGGGAGGAGCGCGACGGCATCGTCTGGATCGACGAGATGCTCCCCCGCCCCGACATCGTCCAGATACTGTCCCATGCCACCGTGTTCTGCTGTCCCTCGATCTACGAGCCGTTCGGGCTCGTCAACGTCGAGGCCATGGCGTGCGAGCTGCCCGTGGTCGCGTCCGCGGTCGGGGGCATCCCCGAGGTCGTCGTGGAAGGCGAGACGGGCTACCTCGTCGACTTCGAGCGGGGCGGCGACGCGATCGGCTCCCCCGCCGATCCCGACCGGTTCGCCGCAGGCCTCGCGGAGCGGATGAACGACCTCGTGAAGGCGCCCGACAGGGCCGCGCAGATGGGTCGTGCGGGACGCCGCAGGGTGCTCGAGCACTTCAGCTGGCCCGCCATCGCCGCGCAGACCGCGGACCTCTACCGCGCCCTCGTGTGAGCAGCCGCGCTCAGACGGGAAGCCCCAGGCGCCGGAAGTCGTGGCGCAACCGTGCCGCGGACTCGAACCGGGTGGCCTGGAAGCCCAGATGGCCGGCGGCTCCGACGTTGGCATGCTGGTCGTCCACGAACGCGGTCACCTCGGGGCGTAGCCCGTATCGGGCGATCAGCCGCCGGTAGATCGCGCGGTCCGGCTTGATGACGCCCTCCCGACCGGATACGACGACCCCTTCGAACGTCGTGAGGAACGGGAACCGACGCAGTGCGAGGCCCCACGTCTCCGACGAGAAGTTCGTGAGCCCGTAGCACGGCACACCCTCCGCGCGAAGCGCGCTGAGGATCCGCACGGTGCCGCCGATCGACCCTCCCAGCATCTCCGTCCAACGGCCGTAGTACGCGGCGATGAGGTCGTGCTGGCCGGGATGGGCGGCGGCGAGCGTGGCGACGGCGTCGGCCACCGGCCTGCCCCGGTCCTGTTCCGCGTTCCACTCGGGGGTGCACACGGTGGCAAGGAACCGCTCCACCGCCGCGTCGTCGGGGAGGAGCTTGCGGTAGAGCCGTCGCGGGTCCCACTCGATCAGGACATTGCCCACATCGAAGACCACCGCCTCGGTGACGGTCGCGGTCACGTGGGCTCCGACGCGGCGGTGGTGATGGCCTCCCACGCGGCAGCAACGTGCTCGCGTTGCGTCTGCACGCCACCGATCGCCATCCGCAACGTGTAGCGCCCGTCGAGGCGCGTGTGGGTCAGGTACAACTCACCCGAGTCGTTGAGGGTCTGGCGCAGCCGCGCGGTGCGCTCGTCCCCGTCGCGGTGGTGGAAGCAGACGAGGTTCTGGGGGACGGGCGCGGTCAGCTCGAAGTCGGGGTGGGCCTCCACCCAGGAGGCGAGCTCGGCGGCGAGGGCGACGTGGTGGCGGATGTGCGCGCGGAGCCCCTCCGCGCCGTAGTGGCGGAGGACGAACCACAGCTTGAGGGCCCGGAACCGCCGGCCGAGCGGCACCTGCCAGTCCCGGTAGTCGATGGCCGTGCCCCCCTCGCTCGCGGCGGTGCGCAGGTACTCGGGCACGACGGAGAGCGCGCGCAGCAGCGGAGCGCGGTCCGCGACCCAGAACGCGTCGCAGTCGAAGTTCGTGAGCAGCCACTTGTGGGGGTTGGTGCAGTAGCTGTCCGCGAGCTCGAGCCCGTCGTGCATCCCGCGGTGCTCCGGCGCCACCGCGGCCACCCCGCTCATCGCCGCGTCGACGTGCAGCCAGGGCCCCTCCCCCCCGCAGATCTCAGCCGTCGCCCGCAGGGGGTCCATCGCGGTCGAGGAGGTCGTGCCCACCGTGGCGACGACCAGGCACGGCAGCACCCCGTCCGCGCGATCGGCGGCGATCTGCCGCGCGAGCGACTCCGGGCGCATCGCGTACCGCTCGTCGACATCGATGAGCCGCAGCGCGTCGGTGCCCAGCCCCGCGATCCGCACCGCCTTCTCCACCGAGCTGTGCGCCTCCGCCGACGCGTAGACGGCAAGCGCCCTGTCAACACCCGCGGACGTGGCGGCCCCGTCGGTGGCCCGCTCCCGGGCGGCGAGCAACGCGCACAACGTCGCACTCGACGCGGAGTCCTGCAGGACCCCGCCGCCAACGCTGTGGGAGAGGAATCGGGCGGGCAGGTCGAGCAACTCCGCGAGCCAGTCGAGGACGTGGGTCTCGAGCTCGGTCACCGCGGGGCTCGTCTCCCACAGCATGCCCTGCACGCCGAGGCCCGCCGCCGCGAGCTCACCGAGGATCGAGGGCCCCGACGCGTTGGCCGGGAAGTAGCCGAAGAACGACGGGTGCTGCCAGTGCGTGAGGCCGGGGACGATCACCTCGTCGAGGTCTGAGAGCACGTCCGCGAACGCCTCACCGTGCTCGGGAGGGTGAGCGGGCAGCGCGGCTCGCACGTCGCCCGGCTCCACGCTCGGGCGCACCGGCAGCTCGGCCACACGCGTGTGGTAGTCGGCGAGCCAATCGATGAGCGCATGCCCGTGCCGACGGAACTCCTCCGGTGTCATGTGCGCGCCTTGCGACTCTGCCATGACGGTGCTCCCTCGTGACGGGTGACCGGGGCCGGGGCTAGTCGCGCAGCCGGCCCACGACGTGGTCGACGCAGTCGGTCAGCGCCTCCACGTCGTCGAGCTCGACCGCGGGGAACACCGCGAACCGGAGTTGGTTGCGCCCGAGCTTGCGGTACGCATCGGTGTCGACTATGCCGTTGGCCCGCAGCGCCGCGCTGATGTCCCCCGCGGGGATGGACTCGTCGATGTCGACGGTGCACACCACGTTGCTGCGCTGCCACGCGTCCGCGACGAACGGTGTCGCGTACTCGCTGCGCCCGGCCCACTCGTAGATGTGGGCGGCCTTGCGCGCGCACTCCTCCGCGGCCCACGCGAGCCCGCCTTGCGCGTTCATCCAGTCCAGTTGCTCGCCCATCAGGTGCAGCGTCGCGACGCCTGGCGTGTTGTAGGTCTGGTCCTTGCGCGAGTTGTCCACCGCGGTCTTCAGGTCCAGCATCGTCGGGATGTGGCGACCGGACGCGGCGATCTCCTCGATCCGCTCGAGCGCGGCGGGCGACAGGAGCGCGAGCCACAGGCCCCCATCGCTCGCGAACGCCTTCTGCGGCGAGAAGTAGTACGCGTCGGCCTCGGCGACGTCGACCGCCAGCGCGCCCGCGGCGCTCGTGGCATCGACCGCGACGAGGCCGTCGCCCGCAGGACGCCTGACGGGCATCGCGACCCCCGTGGAGGTCTCCGAATGGGTCAGCGCGTACACGTCGACGCCGTCGACGGGCTCGAGCTCAGGATGGCTCCCGTACTCGGACTCCGCGAGCACCGGGGCGTCGAGATGCGGGGCCGCGGCGACAACCTGGGCGAACTTGCTCGAGAACTCACCGAACACCGCGTGCGCGCTGCGCTCACGGATGAGGCTGAACGCAGCAGCGTCCCAGAACAGCGTCGCACCCCCCACACCGAGCGCCACCTCGTAGTCGTCGGGCAGGTCGAAGAGGGCGCGGAGGCCTTCCCGGACCCTGCGCACCTGCCCTTTGACGGGGGCCTGCCGGTGGCTCGTGCCGAGCAGTGTGGGCGCGGCCTCCGCCAGCGCCCGCACCGCCTCCTGGCGCACCTTCGAGGGCCCGGAGCCGAAACGGCCGTCACGCGGCCTCAGCTCGGGTGGGATCTCGATGGGGGCAGTTGGCATAGGAGGGCTCCTCGTCGGTGTGCTCCTACTTTGCACCAGTGGGACGGCAAGGGCCAAAGTGGGACCGTGACGACATTGACGGTGCTCGGAACCAGCGAGGCGGTTCCCCTCGACGGCTGCGTGCCCGGTGAGGTCTCCGGCGCGACGCTGTACCGGACGGGGGACGGCCGCTGGCTCGGGCCCGCGTTCCGCGGCTTCGCGGTCGACCTCGGCGCCCGCGACCTGCCCGATGCCGACGACGAGGACGCACTCGCCGACCTCGTCCTCGAGTGGGTCGATGCGGTGCGGGAGCACGACTGGTCCGACCTCCGGGGCTCCGAGCTCGACGAGCACGACTGGCTCGACCTCCGCGCGGCCATGGTCAGGGTGGGCTGGGGACCGACGGGCGTGGAGGCCGCCTGGGAGGCCTGTCGGGAGCGTCCCTACTCCCGGGAGCTGCCGACGGCCGCGGGTTGGGCGGGTGGCGGGTGGGTCGTGCCCGCCGTGCCCGACGAGCCCGAACCCGCGTTCGCCCGGCCCGTGCTCGAGGCCCGCGGCCTGCTGCGCTGGTCCTACATCATCCGCTGGGCGGACCCCGTCCCCCTGCCCGACGGCCGCCCCCCCGACGAGCCGGACCCCTCCGACCTCGGCTGGGCGGACGTCCTGAGCCGGCTCCGCGCCGACCATTACACGGAGACTGCGCTCGCGGAGGCGGAGGGGCTCAGCGTCGAGGTGCTCGCCCGTGTGGGCCTCGGCCCGACCAGCGCGATCGAGGCGGAGACGGAGCCGCTCCCCGACCTTCACGTCGCCGATGCGTGCCGTCATCCAAGTGCCGTCGTCCGCGCGGCGGCGTGGTTCCTGCTGCGAGCTGAGTCCGACGCGTGGCTCGCGTGCCAGTACGGGGAGTGCCAGCACCATTGGGCCGTCGAGGCGGAGGAGGATCAGTTCGAGCAGGAGGAGGTCCTCGAGTTGGCGAGCCATGGCGTGACCAACCCCGTCGACGCCGCGTACCAGCGGCGGCGGCTCCTGACGATGGCGTTCGGTGACGTGAAGGACGTGCCCCTGGCGGGAGCGGGCGGCCTCGAGGACTTCATCGCCTTCTACGAGGGCTGGGTCGCAGCGGGCAGGCCCGAGGAGGACTTCGAGGACGCGGCCAGGGAGCTACGCGGCGACAGGTGAGCCTCCTACGCCACGGGGATCAGCGGAGGCCCGTCTGCCTCCGGCAAGGCCTCGAGGGGCGCATACCCCGCCGCGAGGGCCTGCCCTGTCAGGTCGGCGACGCGCTCGCGCGCCGCGATGCTGAACTCCCGGCGGCTCTTGGGCGTGTCCTCGGGCGGGGGCAGGACCGGACCGAAGCGCACCTCGATGGTGCCCCGTGCGGGGCGTCGCCACCTGGGTCGCTCCCCCGAGGGCCATACCTCGCTCGTGCCCAGCAGCCCCACCGGGACCACGGGAGCCTTCGACATCGCCGCGATGCGCGCGAGCCCGGACCGAAACTTGTGGAGCTCGCCCATCAACGAGCGCGTCCCCTCCGGGAACAGCGCGATGACCTCCCCCGCCGCGAGGATGTCGACCATCGTGTCGATCGCCGCCCGGTCGCCCTTGCCACGCTCGATCGGGATCATGCCCATCGCGTGGTTGAACTTGCCGAACAGGCCCTTCGCCAACTCCGCCTTGCCGAGGAACCAGGGCGGCCGGGGGGCGACCGAGGACACGAGGTAGTTGTCCAGGTACGACTGGTGGTTGGCCGCGATGATCGCAGGGCCCGCCGAGGGGAGATGGCCCGCGCCCGTCACCTCCGCTCGCAGACGGCGAGCGACGAGCGGCCCGACGGTGCGGTGGGCGATCGACATCCCCCGCAGGACGAATGGGTCCAACTCAGGCAAAGAGGCCTCCGTCGACTTGCAGCACGGTCCCGTTGATGTACGCGGCCGCATCATCGCAGAGGAACGCCACCGCGCTCGCGACCTCCTCGGGACGGCCGAGGCGCCCTGTGGGGATGCGCTCCCGCAGATCACCCGGCAACCCCTCGGTCATCGACGTCTCGATGAAGCCGGGAGCCACCGCGTTGACGGTGATCCCCCGCTTGCCGACCTCCCGCGCGAGGGACTTGGTGAGGCCCACGAGCGCGGCCTTGCTCGCGGAGTAGTTGGCCTGCCCCGCGTTGCCGTGGAGGCCGACCACGCTCGAGATGTTGACGATCCTGCCGTGGCGCGCGCGGAGCATCCCCCGAAGGGCCGCCCGCGACAACGAGAAGGCGGCTGCGACGTTGACCTGCCACGTCGCGGCGAAGTCCTCGTCGCTCATCGACATCGCCAGGCCGTCGGCAGTCACCCCCGCGTTGTTCACGAGCGCGCCGACCTTGAGCTCCGCGATCGCCTCGGTCAGCGGGTCGAGGTCGCCCGTGAGATCGGCTCCCAGCACGCGGGCCTCCCTCCCCCGGTCGCGGACCCGCTTCGCCACCGCCTCCGCCCCCTCCCGGTCACGTCCGTAGTGCACCAGCACGTTGCGCCCACCGGCCGCCATCGCCTCGGCCACGGCCGCGCCGATCCCCTTCGACGCCCCTGTCACGAGTGCCCAACCCGCTTCGCTCACCTCGCCACCTCCTGTGCGCTCGCGTCGAGCTCCTCGGGGGTCGTCACCGTGCGCCGACCGAGCGAGCGGTCGGTGCGCTTGACGAGGCCGGTGAGCACCGCGGACGCCCCGAGCTCGACGACCTCGGTCGCCCCCGCCTCCGCGAGTGCGGCCACCGACTCCCGCCAACGTACGGGTGTGGTGACCTGCTCGCGCAGCAACGCCGGCCAGTCACCGCCCGCGGTGTGGGCCCGGGCGTCCACGTTGGCCACGACGGGCAGCGTCGCGTCGGAGAACCGGGCGGAGTCGAGGGCGGGGCCGAGCTCGTCGACCGCGGGGGCCATGTGGGGACTGTGGTAGGCCGCACCGACCGCGATGTCCATCACCTTGGTCCGCCCGGTGCCCTCCACGCGCCCGAGTCGCTCCTTGAGCGCGGCGAGCGCCTCGTGGGGGCCGGCGGCGACGACCTGCCCGGGCGCGTTGTCGTTGGCCACGAACGCGCCCACCTCGTCACACGCCTGCGCGACGTCGTCGACCTCGTAGCCCAGGCACGCGACCATGCCGCCAGGGTGCTCCTGCGCGGCCGCCTGCGTGGCGCGGGCCCGCACGTCGACCAACCTCAGGGCATCGGCGAAGGGCAGCACCCCTGCCGCGAGGAGCGAGTCGTACTCCCCCAGCGAGTGGCCGGCGGTGACGACGGGCGGGCCGGGCGCGCGCGCCTGCCACGCCTCGAGGAGGACCGCGGCGTGAACGAACAACGCGACCTGGCACGCGGCCGGCTCACGCAGCTCGTCAGCGGACGCCTCCAGGCCCAGGCGAGTGACATCCCAGCCCAGGACGTCGCTTGCCTCCTCCCACCGTGCGAACGAAGGCTCGACCCGCCACGGTTGCGCCATCTGCTCACGCTGGCTCCCCTGGCCGGGGAAGATCAGAGCGGTGCCCAAGGCTGTCTCCTTGCATGACCAAAAGTCGTTCCTGCACGAGCCTACCGAATCGCGCTCCTATGCTGGCTGGTGACCCGGAGACCAACGAGACGTTCGGAGGAGGCGCTGGAACCTGCTGTTGCGGTGAACGGCCTCGTGAAGCGCTACGGCGGACGGACAGTCGTCGACGAGGTCTCCTTCGAGGTGCCACCAGGGCGCGTCCTCGCCCTGCTCGGTCCCAACGGAGCCGGCAAGACCACCACCGTCGAGTGCATCGCGGGGTTGCGACGCGCCGACGGGGGCTCGGTCCGGGTGCTGGGCGCCGACCCCGTCGCGCAGCGGGACTCGGTCATGGCGGTGCTCGGCATGATGCTCCAGGAGGGCGGGGTCCACCGCTCCTCCACCCCGAGGGAGCTGCTGAGGCTCTTCTCCGCGCTGCACGACTCTCCCGCCGACACGGCCAAGCTCGTCGCCCGCCTGGGCATCGATGACCTGCTCGACGCCCGTGTCCGCACATTGTCGGGGGGCGAGCGACAACGGGTCAGCCTCGCGCTCGCGCTCATCGGCCAGCCCCGGGTGGCCGTGCTCGACGAGCCCACCGCGGGCATGGACCCGGTAGCACGACGACAGGTGTGGGAGCTCGTCGCCGAGCTCGCCGCCGACGGCGTCGCGGTCCTGCTGACCACCCACGCCATGGAGGAGGCGGAGCGACTGGCCGATGTCGTGGCGGTCATGGGAGAGGGCCGCCTGCTCGCGCTCGACACGCCCTCCGCCCTCACCTCCGCCGACTCCCCGGGGCTCGTGCTCTCGACGGCGGCGGCCTTCCCTGCCGACGAGCTCGCCAGCGACCTCGACGCGCCCGTGTGGCGCGAGGCTCCCGGACGCTGGAAGGTGGCCGTGGCCGCTGACCGGATGACCGACGTGACCGCATGGTTCCGGGACCGAGATCTGCCTCTGACGGGCATCGCCACGAGCGAGCACTCCCTCGAGGACGTCTACCTGCGACTGATCGAGCGGGGCAGGGCCCGATGAGCCGCCGACGCGTGATCGCTCAGGCCCGCTTCGAGCTGCGGTTGCTCGCCCGCAACGGTGAGAACCTGCTCGTGACGCTCGTGATCCCCCTCGCGGTGCTCGTCTTCTTCACCGCCGTGCCCGTGCTGCCCACGGGGGACCGGGCGCCGGTGGACCTGCTGACGCCCGGAGCCATGACCCTCGCCATCATGGGCTCGGCGATGGTCTCGCTCGGCATCTCCACGGGCTTCGAGCGGGACCAGCTGGTCCTCAAGCGGCTCGCGGTCACACCGCTGCGCCGCAGCGAGCTCATCGCCGCGAAGAGCCTGGCGGTCATCGCGCTGCAGGGGGCCCAAATCACGCTGCTCGTGCTCACCGCGCTCGCGCTCGGATGGCGCCCGCACGCAAGCGCGGCCGGCGTCCTCGTCGCGGTGGTGGGCCTGCTGCTCGCCAGTGTGGCCTTCGCGGGCATCGGCTTGGCGATCGCGGGGCGCCTGCCCGCGCTGCGCTCCCTCGCCGTCATCAACCTCGTCTTCCTCGCCTTCCTCCTCCTCGCGGGCGTGATCGTCCCGCTGGAGACGCTGCCGACGCCACTCGCCCTGCTCGCTCAGGGCCTACCGCCCGCGTGGACGACTGCGCTACTGCACAGCACCCTCGGGGGGGTGGGACCCGCCTGGCCCGTGCCGTTGGCTATCCTGACCGCGTGGGCCGCGGTGGCCGGGCTCGTGGCCACGATGGCCTTCCGTTGGGAATGAGGCGACGCTTTCGATGACCCAACCACGCCTCAGCGTCGGGCTGGCACTCGTGCTCGCCGGCGTCGTCTTCCTGCTCGATGCGCTCGCGGTGCTCGACCTGTGGGCCGCCGCGGGCGGCTGGTGGCCGCTGCTGATCGTCGTCTGCGGCGTCGTCCTGCTCGTGCACTGGCGCTCGACCGCGCGGCCGCCCGACAGCGCCCCCCTCCGCGCGTTCCTGACACGGCGCATGGCGAACTGCCGCGACCGCCCCTTCGGCGGCGGCAAGGTCATCGCGGTCCTCGGCCACGCGGAGCTCGACCTCGACAAGTCGAGCCTCCGCAGCGACGGCGCCACCGTGGAGGTCGTCGCCGTGCTCGGTGACGTCGCTATCACGACCCCCCCGGGATGGGCGGTGACGCTCGCGTCGAGGAAGGCACTCGCCGACGTCGACATCGACGTGCTCCCCGCCCCCGACGACGCACCGGTGCTCGAGATCCGCGGGTTCGTGGCATTGGGGGACCTGCACGTGCGCACCGCCTCGCAGGTGCCGTGAGGGTGCGGATCCTCAAGATGCTCGGGAGGGCGCTTACCCGCCGGTGCCTCGTGTGCGGCGGTCGGGGCATCTTCTCCGGCTACTTCGCCCTGCGCGACAGGTGCCCCACCTGCGGTTTCGTGTTCTCCCAGGAGGAGGGCTACTGGGTGGGGGCGATGATCCTCAACATCGGGGGCGCGCAGGTGGCGTTCTTCGCCTGGTTCATCGGCGGCATGCTGCTCACGTGGCCTGACCCGCCGTGGAACGTCTTCCTCGTGGGCGGCGTCGCGCTCATGACCACGTTCCCGATCCTGTTCTACCCCTACTCGAAGCTCTTGTGGCTCTGCGGCGACCTCGCCATCCGCCCGACCGAGGAGGCGCGGGAGCGCTTCCGCTGATGATCACCCGATCACGATCGCGTCCACGGCCATCGCCACGAACAGCAGCGCGAGGTAGGGGATCGAGTAGTGGAAGACCCGCATCGCACGGGCCTCGGTCGGATCGCGGCGGAGCTGCCACGCGAGCAGGACGAAGCCTCCCCCGAGCGCGACAGCGGCGAGAAGGTAGATCAGGCCCATCTGGCCGATCGGCCCGAAGATGAGCGTCACGGACACGAGCAGGACGGTGTAGAGCAGGATCTGCCGGCTCGTCTCCGCCTTGCCGGCCACCACGGGCAGCATCGGAACCCCCGCGGCCCGGTAGTCGTCCTCGTACTTGAGCGCGAGCGCCCAGAAGTGCGGCGGCGTCCAGTAGAAGACGATGGCGAACAGGACGAAGGCGGGGAGCCCCACTTCCCCCGTCACCGCCGACCAGCCGATGAGCACGGGCATGCAGCCCGCCGCTCCCCCGATGACGATGTTCTGCGCGGAGCGGCGCTTCAACCCGAGTGTGTAGACGAAGACGTAGAACAGGATCGCCGCCACCGCGAGCAGGCCTGAGAGCAGGTTGACGGCCGCCACCAGCCACACGAACGCGCCGACGCCGAGGACGATACCGAACCGCAGCGCGTTCCCCGGCGAGATCGCGTCCGTGGCGAGGGGTCGCCTCGCGGTGCGGTGCATGTGCACGTCGATATCGCGATCGACATAGCAGTTGACGGTGTTCGCGCTGGCCGCCGCGAGGGTGCCACCGACGAGGGTCGCCGCGATCAGCCACAGGCTCGGCAAGCCCCGCTCCGCCACGATCATCGCGGGGACGGTTGTGACGAGCAGCAGCTCGATGATGCGGGGCTTCGTGAGCGCCACGTATGCGCGCATGGTCCCGCGCAGACTGGTCGGGCGATCGTCGACGGCCGTCATGCGGGCACCTCTGAGCGGTCCCCGGCGGTTCGTGGCGGCTCCGGGGAGGAAGGTAGGGACCACCGCGAGGCGAGCATAGCGTGGGTGAGCAGGGCGACCCAGATCCAGCTCGCCACCGTGAGATGGGGAATCACCGTCACCCAGGACAGCTCGGTGGCGATATTGGCCACACCGATCCCGATCTGGGCGACGACCAGGACGACGGCTATGGCGGGCAGTCGCACCAGCCACCGGTCGCGGGTCTGCCACGCGCCCGTCTCCTCCCGTCGGCGACGCTCCTGGACCGCCCGCCATGCCAACCAGACGACTGCGAGCGCGAGGACGTACGCGAGCGTCCGGTGGGCCGCGTGGTAGAGTTCCCGCTCGGTGGCCACGTTGATCGCGGGGAAGACGGCACCGTCCATCAACGGGAACCCGTCCAGTCGGTAGGCAAGCCCCGCCCCGGTGCCGGTGACGTGGCCCCCGACCAGCACCTGCACGAAGGTAAGCGCGGCCACCGCTGCGCTCCCCCGGGCGAATCGCCTGTCGCGGCCGCTTCGCGTGCGTGCGTCGACGGGAGGCGACGTCACGTTGATGGCCACCGCTATCAGGCTCCCGAGGATCACCATGGCGAGGCCCAGGTGGGCGGTCACGAGCTCGGCGCGCAGGAACCGCCAGACGACGAATGCGCCGAGCACCGCCTGCACGTTGACGAGGACCGCAGCGGCGACGATCGGCCACAGCAGCTCGGGACGATGGCGGAAGCGCCGCAGGATCCAGAGCGTCAGCGCCGCCACGAGAAGGCCCACGACACCCGCGAGCAGCCTGTGGGAATGCTCCAGCCACACGTGGAGATCCGCGGGGGGAACGAAGTCCCCCGCGGAGAAGCACCCGGGCCACGTGGGGCACGCGAGGCCCGAGTCCGTTGCCCTCACCGCGCCGCCGAGCGCGGTCAGCGCGAGGGTCGATGCCACGCTGGCGACCGCCAGTCGCCGCAGGCCGCGGTCAGGGGCACGAGAGACGTCCATGTGCTCGGGGCTCCGGGTGTCGAAAGGGCAGCAGGCGGAGGGCGCTCGTCCACCACCACCCGAGTGTAGTGCCCTCCCGGCACGGCCTCGAACCGCGTGAGGGGCTCGCGCGAGCTGCGAGAATAGCGCGGTGAGCACACGCACAAAGGGGCCACGGAGACGACTCGGGCTCGTGGTCGGCGGGACGGGGGTCCGGGGCTTCGCCCAAGCCGGGGTGCTGACCGCCCTCGAGCGTGCGGGCCTGCCCCCCGACGTCGTCGTCGGCGTGTCGACGGGCGCGGTGGTGGCCGCGACGTACGCCGCCCGGGAGGACTGGTCAAGGGCACTGCAGTCGGTGGATCGCGGCAGGCTCCCCTCATTGGCCCCTCGTCCTGAGGAGGACGTGAGCCTCGCCCGCCTGCGGACGGCCTTCCGCAGCGCCAAGCAGCTGGCGCCCTACGTGTGGACCTGGGGACGGCAGGGCTACGAGGAGTACGGGCGTGCAACGCTCGCCGATCTGCTCGGCGACGGCCGGCGCTTCGAGGACACCCGGGTCCCCCTCGCCCAGGTCGCGACCGACCTGAGCGAGGGTCGGTCGCGCGTGCTCATGGAGGGCCACCTCGCAACCGCGACCCTCGCTGCGAGCACCCTGCCAGGCGTGACCCGGCCCGTGGAGGTCGAGGGGCGGCTGCTCGTCGACGGCGCATTCACCGACCCCGCTCCCGTCGATGTCGCGCGGGGCATGGGTGCAGACGTCGTCCTCGTGATCCACTGCCTCGGCGACACGACGCCCGACGAGCCGGACAATTGGATAATGGCATTGGTCAGGGGCATGGAGATCGGGCAGCATGCGTTCGCAGAGGAGAGACTCGCGCAAGCCGATCTCGTCGTGCGACCCGACCTGGGCAATAGTGTGCGCGCACTCGATTTCACGGGACTCGACAATGCGGTCCGGCGCACGGCGACTGCGTTGCAGGAGAGGCTCCCCGAGCTCGAGAGGCTCCTCGGCCGCCCACGATCTGAGTCCCCGCCGCCTTCGCCGGAGCGAAGAGAGAGTTGATGCGAGATGAATCCCCTTCATGAACTGTCAGACCTCGGGCAGGCCGTCTGGCTCGACGCGCTGCGTCGCTCGTACCTGGAAGACGGCGGCTTCCTGCCTACGCTCATCGACAGCGGGGAGATCCAGGGACTCACGAGCAACCCGACGATCTTCGCCAAGGCCTTGTCCTCCGACGACTCGTACGCGGCGCAGATCGCGGAGCTCGCGGGCACTGACGCACGGGAGGCCTTCTGGCAACTCGCGACCGACGATGTCCGCCGCGCGTGCGACCTCTTCCTCCCCCTCTACGAGGAGAGCGGAGGCGCCCACGGGCACGTCTCCATAGAGATCGACCCGACCAAGGCGTTCGACACCGAGGAGACGGTGTCGGAGGGCCTGCTGCTCTTCCGTGAGCTCGACCGGCCCAATCTCATGGTGAAGGTCCCGGGCACCGAGCCGGGCCTGCCCGCCACCACCCGTCTCCTCGCGGAGGGAGTGAACGTCAACGTCACGCTGCTGTTCAGCGTGGCCCGCTATGAAGCGGTGGCCCAGGCGTTCATCGACGGGCTGCAGGCATGCGCGGAGGCGGGCGGTGACATCAGCCGCGTCGCGAGCGTGGCGTCGTTCTTCGTGAGCCGGGTCGACGGCAAGGTCGACGCGCTGCTCGGCGCGGGCCACCCGCTCGCCGGGCAGGCCGGCATCGACAACGCGCGACTCGCCTACGCTTCGTTCGAGCGCATCTTCCGTGGCGACGCGTTCGCGGATCTCGTGTCGGCGGGAGGGCGTGCGCAGCGCCCGTTGTGGGCGTCGACCTCGACCAAGGACCCCTCCTACCGCGACACGATGTACGTCGAGGGGCTCGCGGGGCCCGACACCGTCAACACGATGCCCGAGGCGACGCTCGAGGCCACACGGGACCACGCGGACGTCGCGGACCGGCTCAGCTCGAGCGGTGAGGCCGCCGCACAGCGCCTGGAGCTGTTGAAGGACGAGGGCGTCGACCTCCAGCAGATCACCAAGGAGCTCGAGTCCGAAGGGGTCGAGACCTTCGTCGCCTCCTTCGAGGAAGCGGTCGCGACCGCGGGAGCCCAGGTGTAGGCGACCCCTACCAGCGCTCCCAGCGGATCATCTCCTCCCTGGGGCGCCATCCGCGGGCCAACGACCCCGAGCGACGGTCGGCCTCGGGATGGCCGATCGTCACCACGCCCAACGGCGCGACATGCTCCGGGATGCCCAGCAGCTCCCGGAGAGCGCGCACGTCGACGGCCAGGAAGCCCGCGGCGAGCCCCTCGTCGACGGCGCCGAGGAGGAGGAGCATGAACGCCGCTCCCCCGTCGACCCACCAGTACGGGATATCCCACTCCCCCGGCGCCACCGAGGACGCCTTGTCGGGCTCCGCGTAGCGCTCGACGTAAGCCTCCCGGCTGACGCACGGCACCACGTGAACCGGCGCGGTGGACAGCCACGCGTCGAAGCCTTTGGCCACATAGGCCGCCTCACCGGCGATCTCCGCGATCCGCCGACGGGTCCCGTCATCGGTGAGCACCACGAACGATTGCCCCTGGCTGAAGCCCGCGCTCGGGCCCGCGCACGCGAGGGTGACGATCCTCTCGATCGCTCGAGGGTCGACAGGCGTGTCCCGGTAGCGGCGCACCATGCGTCGGCGGGCTACCACCTCGGTGAGATCCATCGCGCCTCCTCTCGTCGGATGCCTGGGGGCACATGGTCGGTCACCCGGGCCATCGGCGCTCAAGGACCCTAGAGAACACGAAGCCGAGCCGTGCGGGGCGGAATGCCTCCGTACGACTCGGCCGTGGACCAACCGGATCGGACGGGACTCCTCAGGGGACGGCGAGCACGTCTCCCGGGTTGATGACGTCGGGGTCGCCGAGGCCCGGGTTGGCATCCGCCCAGGCCTGGATCGAGGCTCCCCCGTTGGCCCCCGCGATGGAGCTGAGCGTGTCACCGCTCACCACGGTGTAGGAGACCGTCGAGCCGGAGTCGGCCGACTTACTGGCAGCGGCCTCGGCCGCCCCACCACCGGAGGCGCCGGGGTAATCGCCGCGCGCCTCCGCGGCCTGGAGGGCGTGGAAGGGGTTGAGGCGCCCACCGCCCGCGGCATGGATCTCGAAGTGCAGGTGCGGACCTGTGTTGACCGCGTTCCCGGAGTTGCCGAGGTAGCCGATCAACTCCCCGCGCTCTACGCGGTCTCCTCTGCTGAGGCCGTTGGCGACCCCCCCGGAGCGCGCTCCATTCGCCTCGCCGAGGTGGTAGTAGGCGTACGTGCGCCCGTCGTCGCCCTCGATCTGGAGGGCGAAGCCGGCCGACGGCTGCTCCGAGGCCGGCGCCCACCCCACGGTGCCGCCCACCGCGGCGTGCACGGGTGTGCCGGGATCGTTGAAGATGTCGGTGGCTTGGTGGGTCCGACCGTTGGAGCGGTCGGCGTGATAGTCGTCGGTGTACTCACCCGCGGGTACGGGGAACGTGATGTCGACGGCGCCTGAGCTCGGCCCGGCCAGAGCGGTGCCTGTCGCGGTGGGTAGCGCCACCGCCACTGCGGCGAGCCCGAGCACGGCAAGGATTCGTTGCAACAAGTTGGATGCCTTCCAAGATCGGTGGGACGCACCGCCGTGCGCCCGTTTCGAAGGCACCGTTGTAACAGGGTCACAATAGGCAAACCTGCCCAAACGGGACAGATCGAGGTTCCCTGGAGGGGGGGAACCGACTTGATGGGCGGGTGGGCTACCCCTCCCGGGCTACGGGTCCCGTCACGGGAGGCAGGGAGGTGGTGGGCTTCGCGGCCCGCCGCGCGGGCTCGATCTCCACGGGGCGCACCACGCGGGCACCCTCGTCGGTGAGGACGTGGAGGTCCCCTGCGATGCCCCCCCACGCCAGCGGACGAGCTCCCGCCTGGACGCCCTTGCCGCCACGCCCCTGCGTCGGGTACTCGGCCAGCGGGGTCCGCTTCGCCGCCCCGTCCGTTGCGACGGCGAGCACCTCGGTCTCCTCCCCCGCCGACGCGGGCGCCACCGATGCAGCCACCACGCGCGACGCCTCGGGCACGGCGATGCCGGCCACCCCGGCAGCGCCTCGGCCCGTCTGCCGGACCTCGTCGACCGAGCAACGAAGGACCTGCCCCCCGCTGTGCGCGAGCAGCAGCTCGTCGCCTCCCCGGCA
>SKQL01000098.1 GCA_007119035.1 Nitriliruptorales bacterium
CTCCCGATTCCCTGCTCGGCCGGGTAGGCACCACCGGCACAGCGGCGGGATTCGTCGTCCGCGCGGAGGGGATCAAGCCTGACCGCCCCGTAGCACGGATGACGAATCCCGCCGCCCGCCTTTCACAGTTACCCGACCGAGCCCTCCATCGAGAGGCTGATGAGGCGGTTGAGCTCCACCGAGTACTCCATGGGCAGCTCCTTCGCGATCGGCTCGATGAACCCTCGGACGATCATCGCAAGCGCCTCCGCCTCGCTGATCCCTCGGGACTGGAGGTAGAACAGCTGCTCCTCGCCGACCTTCGAGACGCTCGCCTCGTGGCCGATCTGGGCGTCCTCCTCGTCGATGTTCATGTACGGGTAGGTGTCCGAGCGCGCGTTCTCGTCGAGCAGGAGCGCGTCGCAGACCACGCTCGACTTGACGCGGCTGGCGCCGTCTGCGATCTCGACCTGTCCCCGGTAGCTCGTGCGGCCGGTTCCCTGGGCCACCGACTTGGACACGATGTTCGAGGAGGTGTCGGGCGCGTGGTGGTGCATCTTCGCGCCCGCGTCCTGGTGCTGGCCGTCGCTCGCGAACGCCACGGACAGGACCTCGCCGCGTGCGCCGCGGCCCATCATGTAGACGCTCGGGTACTTCATCGTCACCTTGGAGCCGATGTTGCCGTCGATCCACTCCACGGTGGCGTCCTCGTAGGCGGCGGCCCGCTTCGTGACGAGGTTGTACACGTTCGACGACCAGTTCTGGATGGTCGTGTAGCGCAGCCGCGACCCGGGCTTGGCGATGAGCTCCACGACCGCGGAGTGAAGCGAGTCGCTCGAGTAGATCGGCGCGGTGCAGCCCTCGACGTAGTGGACGTAGGAGCCGGGCTCCGCGATGATGAGCGTCCGCTCGAACTGGCCCATGTTCTGCTGGTTGATGCGGAAGTAGGCCTGCAGGGGGATGTCGACCTTGACGCCCTCGGGCACGACGATGAACGAGCCGCCCGACCACACCGCGGTGTTGAGCGCGGCGAACTTGTTGTCGTTGGACGGGATCACCTTGCCGAAGTGCTCCTTGAAGATGTCCTCGTGCTCGCGCAGCCCGGTCTCCGTGTCGAGGAAGATGACGCCCTCCGCCTCGAGGTCCTCGCGCACCTTGTGGTAGACGACCTCGGACTCGTACTGGGCGGCCACGCCCGCGATCAGGCGCTCCTGCTCCGCGGCGGGGATGCCGAGGCGGTCGTAGGTGTCCTTGATCTCCGCGGGGAGATCATCCCACGAGCTGGCCTGCTCCTCGGTGGAGCGGATGAAGTAGAAGATGTTCTCGAAGTCGATCTCCGAGAGGTCCGCACCCCACTTCGGCATCGGCGCGGCGCGGAACTGCTTGTACGCCTTGAGGCGCCGGTCGAGCATCCACTGAGGCTCGTCCTTCATCGCGGAGATCTCGCGGACGACCTCCTCGGACAAGCCCCTCTTGGGCTCGAACACGGGCTTTACGTCGTCGTGCCACCCGTACTTGTAGCTGCCGAGCTGGAGATCCTCAGCCTTCGTCGCCATCGCGTGCTCCTGTGCCTCGTTGTGCGTACACGTCACTCTTGCTGGTCGTCTGTGCGGGATCTGCCTCGTCGACTGCGATGTCGCACACGCAGTGCCCCGCGCCCCCGACGGCGGTCTGCCGCCGTGAGACCCCCATGCCGAGAAGGTCCTCGAACATGCGTGCCTCGAGGGCGCATATCTCCGGGTTCTCCTCCGCGACGTCCTTGATCGCGCAGTGTCCCTGGGTCAGTTGCACCGTGGTGCGGCCACCCGGCTGACTGACCGTCTCGACCGTGGAGGGGAAGCCGTCGTCGCTCAGCAGGTTCGCCAGCCGCCCCACACGGGCTGAGGGCTCCGTGGCCGCGGTCTCGTCCAGCTCACGAGCGTAGCGCTCGCGCTGGCGCTCGGCCCGCCACCTGAGGAAGGCGACGAGCGAGTCACGGCCGTGCTCGGCTTCGAGGAACTCGAGGAGCTCGTTGGCGAACGCGGCGGACTGGTCGGGGAACAGTCGTTCCGCGCGCTCGGTCAGCTCGTAGCGCGATCCCGGTCGGCCCGGCCCCGCACGCTTCACGGTGCGGGCCTTGACCAGCCCATCGCCTTCGAGGACCTGGAGGTGGCGGCGCACCGCGACCTCGGAGACGCCGAGCTCCCGTGCGAGGGCCGCCACGGAGCGGGGGCGTGCATGCAACAGCTCGATGACACGCCCACGGGTATCCCCGAGGAGGTCCACAAGCGTGTCCGTTACGGCAGTCACCCCAATATGTGTATCACATCATTGAGAAATTCGCAGGCGTGGCGCAGCCCAGCGTGCGAGCACGGGTCAGCCGAACAGGCCCTGCTCGAGGTGCTGGAGGAACTCCGCGCGACCGAGCTCCTCTGCGCGCGCGGTCCGGCGCTCCTCCTCCGAGCGCGCCGCGGTCGTTCGCACCGCGTCCTCGAGATCGGCGGGCTCGAACGGCTTCGTGAGATACCCGTCGGCCCCCGCGCGGAAGGCGACGGCGTGGTCCAACTCCCCCACCCTGCCCGTCAGCATGAGCACGACGGGGTTGCCGCAGGTCTTCTCGGCGCGGATCTTCGACAGCACGGAGATCCCGTCGATGCCGGGGAGGCCCACGTCGAGGAGGACCACGTCGACCGAGGCGGCGCGGAGCATCTGGAGCGCCTGGTTCCCCTGATCGGCCGCGAGGACCTGCATGGTGTCGAGCGCCACCGCCACGACGCCCCTCACCGAGGGGTCGTCATCCACCACGAGCACACGCACGCTTCACTCCTCGTCCCTCACGTTTCGACGTGCTTCGACACATCCCCCGTGCAGGTTTAGTGAAAGCGCGCGTCAGGCCGGCACGACGCTGATGACCCCGGGCTCGAAGCGGGCGTCCTGCCACAGTCGGGCGCCCCGCAACTCGTTCCGGTCGCCCACGACCGTGCGTGCGCCGACGATCGTGCGGTCGAGGACCACGTTGTCACCGATCGTCGCGCCCTGACACACGACGCTACCGAACACCTCCGTGTCGTGGCCGATCTCGACGTCGTCGTAGATCACGCAGTTCTCGAGCTGCGCGCCCTTGCGCACCGTGACGCCCGAGCCGAGCACGGTGCGACCGAACAGCTGCGCACCCGGCTCGACCTTCACGTCGTCGCCCAGGACGGCAGGGCGGATCACCCCGAGACCGTCGATGTTGACGCCCTCCCCGACCCACAAGCCGTCCTCGGCCAGGGTTCCCGTGGGGCGCCAGTCGATGCGCCCCTCGAGGACGTGACGGTTCGCGGCGAGATAGCTGGTGGGCTTGCCGATGTCGAGCCAGTAGCTGCCCTCGAAGAAGCCATACAGCGGCTGGCGCTCCCGCACGAGGCTCGGGAGCAGCCCCTGCTCGAAGGAGAAGAACGTCTCGGGAGGGATGCGCCGGAGCACCGCGGGGTCGAGCATGAGGACCCCCGCGTTGACGAGATGGGAATCGGTCTCCTCCGGCCCCGGCTTCTCGAGGAACCGCTCGACGAAGCCCTCCGAGCCGAGCTCGACCACCCCGAACGCGGAGACGTCGCGGACCGACGTGAGCCAGAACGTGACCTGCGCCCCCCGGTCGACGTGGAAGTCACGTAGGCCCGCGATGTCGGGGGAGGCGACGACGTCGCCGTTGAGCCACAGCAACGGCCGGTCCTCGTCGAACGCGCCCGCGTCCGCGCACCATCGCAGGGCGCCGCCCGTGCCGAGGGGCTCAGGCTCGGTGATCACCCGCAGATTGAGCCCCAGCGCCTCGGCGAAGTAGCGGACCCGGTCGAACTGCTCGGCGTTGTGGCCGAGTGCGAGCAGCACGTCGGTGACGCCCGCGTGAGCGAGGTGGCGGAGCTGATGGGAGACCAGCGGCCGGTTCGCGATCGGCACGAGAGACTTCGGCACGTCCGCGGTTATGGGCCGCAGGCGTGTGCCCTTGCCTCCCGCCAAGATGACCGCTTGAACCGCGTCGACCACAGATGCTCCTTGCCTCGTGCGCCCTGGCAGCACAGGTTGCGCACGAGGTTAGGACAACAAACCCGCTACGGGGCTCGAGGACCTACTACTGGTGAGAGCGCTTCCGGCGGCGGACCTCACCTTGGATCATGTCTGACTGGTGCATGAACTTGCGCAGCCGCTGGTTGAAGTCCTTGTCGACCCGGGAGGACGTGCGACGTTGTCCCTCTTCCTCCCAGTCCTCCTCGGCGCGCTTGATCGACAGGTCGATTCGGCCGTCGTCTTTGATCTGAAGGACCTTGACCTGCACCTCCTGCCCCTCTGTCAGGTAAGCGTGGATGTTCTCGACGAAGTCCCGGTGCACCTCGGAGATGTGCACGAGCCCCGTGACGTCGGGAGAGAGCTCCACGAACGCACCGAAATCATGTAGTCGGACGACCTTGCCGCTGACAATCGAACCTGGCTGAACTGGCACCTTGCTCCCCTCGCGGTGACCATGCGTGGCGCACATCACCGCAGTTCGCGAATACGGACACTGCACAGATTACCAAGCTGCCCACTTCCTGGCCTGTGAAGCTACGGTGCGACTGCACCGATGGCCGATCCGAGGAGGCGTATGCGCGCCGTGACCGCCCCCGACCCGGGAGGGCCCGACGCCCTGCGCCTCGTCGACCTCCCGTCCCCGCGCCCCGCCCCGGACGAGTTGCTCGTGGCGGTGCGAGCCACCGCGGTCAATCGCGCCGACCTCCTCCAACGCGAGGGGCGGTACCCGCCGCCGCCGGGCGCGTCCGACATCCTCGGACTGGAGCTAGCGGGCGAGGTGGCCGAGGTGGGCGACGCAGTGACAGCCTGGAGGGTCGGCGACGCGGTGTGCGCGGTGGTGGCCGGTGGCGGCTACGCGGAGGAGGCCGTCGTCCCCGCAGCCACCGCGCTCCCGGTGCCCGCGGGGATGAGCTTTGCCGAGGCGGCAGCGAGAGGCTCGCGGCCTGCCGCGAGCTCGGCGCAGAGGCGGGCATCAACTACGTGGAGGACGACTTCGTCGAGGGCGTCCGCGGCCTCACCGACGGCCGGGGCCCCGATGTGATCCTCGACATGATCGGTGCCGCCTACCTCGACCGTAACCTGAGAGCGCTCGCGGTGGAGGGACGACTCGCGGTGATCGGGCTGATGGGCGGTGCGCGCGCGGAGCTCGACATGGCGCGGATGCTCACCCGGCGGTTGAGCGTGCATTCCTCGACGCTGCGAGCCCGGCCCGTCGATCAGAGGGCCGCGCTCGCCCGTGAGGTCCGCGAGCACGTGTGGCCGGGTTTCACCGACGGGTCCCTGCGCCCGGTGATCGACCGGGTGCTCGGGTTGACCGATGTAGCGGAGGCCCACGCCCGGATGGAGTCGAGCGCCCACATCGGAAAGATCGTCCTGGAAGTCCGACCCTAGGTGGGCGCGGGCTCGTCGACCGCGTAGACGTGGGTGATGGCCACGTCGAAGCGACGGGCAGCACGGTTCACGAGGTCCATCTTGAGCCAGCGCGACAACCCGGGAGGCAACGTGGACAGCAGTATCTCGTCGGCGGGATGCTCCTGCATGGCAGCCTCGATGGCCACGAGCGGGTCCGGATCACTCACCTCGCCGGTGGTCTCGATGCCGAGTCGAGTCAGCCTCGCCCTGGCGTCCGCGAGGCGTTCCGCCGCCCGCTCGTACGCGGCGTACTGCTCCTCGGGATCGATCGGGAGCGCGAGGCCCTCGGCCCCGAGCACGCCCCCGTACATGGCGCTCGCACCGACCATGTCATCTATCGTCGGTGTCGCAGGCACCACGACGTGAAAGCTCGAAGGTCCCTGGGAGCGGCGCTCGGAGACGAGGTCGAGGAGTCGCTCGCCTCCCAACGTCTGGTTGGCGACGATCAGGTAGCGGCGCATCTCCGGCCCCCTAAGTCAAGATCACCAGGGCAAACATATTACCCCGATCCGACACCGTTCGCGTATCAATAGCTACACACAGGGGATCACATCGGCGAGTCTCGGAGCCTCCGGGAGGGGTGATGCGCCACGACGGAGCCCACAGTCAGTCGACGAACGCTGATGCGGATCTGGCTAGCGCGCACCGTGGGCACGGTGGTCATCGCCGCCCTCGGTCTAGCGGTACAGGGATTCTCGGGTGACCGCGACGACGTCACCGAGGTTTTCGCCGGCCTGGCCATCGTCCCCCTGCTCGTGGCGGTCTTCCTGCACCAGTGGCCGCTGCGGGCCGACGATGCCGACGCGGTGCGGAGCCAGTACTACAAGCGGTTCTTCATCGCGGTCGGCATCGCGCAGACCTCGGTGGCCTTCGGGTTCGCGGGCATGTTCCTGACCGGGCGCTTGTGGATGCTCGGCCTGGGGACCGTTGCCAGCCTCGTCGCCCTCGGCCTCCACGCGCCGACGAGGAGGGCCATCGAACTCGAGGACCGGCGCCTCCGCGAGCAGGAGTCTCCCGCGACGCTCAGCGACGCGCTCGACGACTCCACCTTGTCGTAGGCCCCCAACCGCGGACCAAGGGCCACTCCCTGGGGACTGATGGCGCGTGTGAGACGCGGCGTGGCCGGGCATCGAGGGGACCTTGCCAACGCGAAAGGCTTCTGCGAATGTCCGTCACTGCGCCCCCTCCCACTGCCGCCGCGCCCGTCACACGGGCACCCGCGTCAAGCAGCCTCTATGACGTCCTTGACCTGGTTCTCGACAAGGGCCTGGTCGTCGATGCGTACGTAAGGGTCAGCCTGGTCGGCATCGAGATCCTCACCGTGGACGCACGCATCGTCGTCGCAAGCGTCGACACGTACCTGCGCTTCGCCGAAGTGGTCAACCGCCTCGACCTCAGGGAGGAATCGGAGGCGCTCGACTTCCAGGACCTCACCGGCCAAGGCCAATAGGACTGCCCCGGTTGCTGCGCGCCTGAGCGCTGCTACTGCACCCGGTGCTTGTCCCACACCCAGTCGTGGAACTCGGCGCCGTGCCCCGGTTCCGTCGGCACGAGCACGTGACCGTCCTCGACGACCAACGGCCGCTTCAGCGCCTCGTCGAGGATGGGGAACGACTCCACATAGATGGCGTGGTTGTACGCCGCACCGAGGTGAATGGAGATCTCGGGCGCCATATGCGGGGCGATCGGCAGGCCGTGGGCCAAGGCGAGCTCCGCCACCCGCGCGAACTCCGTCACGCCTCCCACGAAGCACACATCAGGGTTGAGCACCCTCGCCGCCCCGCTCTCGATGTACTGCGTGAACTCCCAGGTCGTGAACAGGTGCTCGCCCATCGACAAGGGGATCGACAGGGACTCCTGCAACGCGCGGTGGGCATCGACGTACACGGAGGGCATGGGCTCTTCGAACCAGAAGACGTCCTGCTCAGCCAGTTTCCTGCCGAACCACATCGCCGTCGTGAGATCCATTCGCTGGTTCGCGTCGCACATCAGCCGAACGCCCGGGCCCACGGCTTCCCGGACCGCCTCCACCTTGCGGAGGTCCTCCTCGACGTCGACGCCAACCCGCAACTTGATCGCCCCGAAGCCCTGTTCGACCGCGTCGAGGCAGATGGGGACCACCTCCTCGACCTTCGACACCGGTGAGTAACGACCGCTGCTGTAGGTCGGGACACGGTCGCGCACCTGGCCGATCTCCTGCGCGAGCGGGACTCCCCTCGCCTTCGCCTTCAGGTCCCAGAAGGCGATGTCGAGCACCGCGATGGCCATCATGGACAGACCGCCGCCCACCCGGTCCCTCGCCCACCACAGGTCGTCCCAGATCGCCCGGTACTCGGCGACGTCGCGTCCGATGACCCGCGGGGTGAGGAGATTGTCGAGGAGCGCCTTGACCGCGCTACCCGCCCCCTTGGCCACCGTCCACGTGTAGCCCATGCCCGTGGCACCGCCCTCCCCCGTGACCGTCGCCCCGATCAACTCGATGACCTCGTCGCGGCTCTCCCGATGCTCCCGGTTCTGAGGAAGCCTCAGGACCCACGTCTCGACCGATCGGATCTCCATCTCCGCCCCCTCCCTCATCTCGCGGCTGGCGGCCAGGCGTCGAAGGGGATCAGGCGCCTGATCCGCTCCGCCACACCGAGCGCCACGTCCTCCCGGTTGGCGGCGGCGGTCACCTGGATGCCTATGGGCACGCCCGTGCCGTCGATGCCGATGGGGACGGCACACGAGGGCAATCCGGTGAGGTTCTGCGGAACGGTGTACTCGAGCACGAGATCGCGAAACGCCACCTCCTCGCCACGATGATCGACGGTATCCGGACGGGCGCGTGTGGCCGGGGGGCCCGCCGTCACGGGAGTCAGGAGGGCATCGACGGACTCGAACGCGATCTCGAAGCGACGACCGACCCGCTTGCCCTCCTCCCGGGCCTCGATGTACTGCGCGACATCGACATGGGACGCCTCCTCGAAGCGCGCGCGCACGTCGTCGCCGTAGAGGTGGGAAAGGGACGGGAACGTGCCGAGCACATGTCTGTGGGTGTAGTAGGCCTCGGCC
>SKQL01000139.1 GCA_007119035.1 Nitriliruptorales bacterium
GGAAGCGGCGATGGAGGCCGCCATCGCGTGGGCGGGGCTGCGCGACCGGCCGGAGTCGCTCAACGGCGCGGTCTCGGGCCATCCCGTGCTCGATCCCGCGCTCACGTGCCTCGGCGAGGTGCGCCTGTCCACGATCCCCCGCGTCGGCGAGGCCCTCGGACGCGCCGTCCTCGCCCAGTTGGTGCAGTCCGCGGAGGCCAACCGCTCGACCGCCCAGCTCGCCGCCGCCTGCGGGACCCCCGCGCCGGGGGGCCTCTCCACCTGGCCCGCCGCGGCAAAGATCGGCGCCACCCCGATGTGGGCGCTGCGCCGCTTCGGGATCTCCGCGCGGGGCGCCCGGGCGCTGCACGCAGGGGCGGTGGAGGATGCCCGCCTCGAACGCCACCGAGGCGACCTCGCGCATCTCGACGCGCGGCTGCGGGCCCTACGCGGCGTCGGCGCGTGGACGAGCGCGGAGGTCAGGGGCGCGCTCGGCGACCCCGACGCGGTGAGCGTGGGCGACTACAACCTCCCGGGCCTGGTCGGCCATGTCCTCGCCGCGGACCGCGACGCGGACGACGGGGCCATGCTCGACCTCCTGGCCCCCTTCGCGGGGCAGCGGGGACGGGTCGTGGCGCTCATCTCGCGGGCGGTGGCCCGTCGGGTCCTGTCGGGCCCGGGACGGCGGGCCCCCCGGGCGGCGTTGGCCGCCCACCGCTACTGGTGACGGCATCCACGGCGAGCATCCGCAGGGTGCGCGAGAAGATGGGGCCGTGGAAGGGCAGCAGCGCCCACCAGTACAGGCGGCCACCGAGGCCTCGGGGTGCGAACAGCGCCCGTTGGCGCAGCCGGCACGATCCCTCCTGCCCGGGGGTGATCCGCCACTCGAGCCACGCCCGTCCCGGCAGGCGCATCTCCGCGCGCAGGCGCACGACCGCGCCCTCGGCAGAGGCGGTCGCCTCCTCGACGCGCCAGAAGTCCAGCGCGTCGCCAACCCTCAGCTGCTCGGGGTCTCGCCGCCCCCTGCGCAACCCGACCCCGCCGACGAGCTGATCCATCCAGCCACGCACCCGCCACGCCCACCCGAGCGCGGGCCATCCCCTGTCCCCTCCGACGCGGCACACCGTCGAGTACGCGTCGTCCATCGGCGCGCCCACCCCGATCTCGCGGTCGTCGGTCAACAGCGTGCCGCCCGCCCACTCGGGATCGCCGGGATAGGGCTCCGCGGGACTGGCGCGATAAAGGCCCGCCTCCCGCCACGATGTCTCGACCTCCCGGTCACGGACCCGCGCGAGCGCGCGGCGCAGCGCCTCCTCGTAGGGAAGCGGGGAGCCGGGGACGACCTCGGTCACGTCCTCTCCCTGCGGCCGGACGACGACCTCCTGGTGGAGGCTCAGCACGAGCGGCTTGGCGACGCCGACGGGCACGGGCGTGACGAGACCGATCCACTGGCTCGAGAGCCACGGCGACAACGCGGGCACCCCGATCACCAGCCTGCGGCGCAGCCCGGCCACCCGCGCGTAGACGTGCATCATGTCGAGATAGGTCAGCACGTCGGGACCGCCGATGTCGTACACGTGGTCCGCATCGGACCGGTCGGCGAGCACCCCGACGAGGTAGCGCAGCACGTCACCGATCCCGATCGGCTGCACGCGCGTCGAGACCCAGCGTGGAGCCACCATCACAGGAAGCTTCTCCACGAGGTGGCGCAGCATCTCGAACGACGCGCTGCCCGAGCCGATGATCACCGCCGCACGGAGCACGGTCGCAGGCACCGGGGCTGCGAGGAGCACCTCACCGACCTCCGCCCGGCTGCGCAGATGCACCGACGAGCGCTCGTCTACCTCACCGAGCCCGCCGAGGTAGATCACCCGGCGCACGCCCGCACGCTCTGCGGCCATCGCCACGTTGCGGGCGATCGTTCGATCCGCTTCCGCGAACTCCTTCCGCGAGCCCATCGAGTGCACGAGGTGATAGACCACGTCGACTCCCGCGAACGCCTCCCCGAGCGTGTCCCCGTCGAGGAGGTCGCCGGTGAGGACGCGCACGTCCCCCGACCACCCCACGCCGCCCAACTTGCCCGGATCGCGGGCAAGGCAACGCACCTCATGGCCAGCGTCCACGAGGCGTGGGACGAGACGGCCCCCCACGTAGCCGGTCGCCCCCAGGACGAGAATGCGTTCGCTCACCAGGCCAACCTAGCCCTCCGGCGCCAGGCGGCAGCCCGGGGCACCCGGTTATCCTGGCGGCGATGATCCCCGACCACTACCGAGCGCTGGGTGTCCGCCCGGATGCGGATACCCGGGAGATCCGGGCGGCCTACCTCCGCCTCATGCGCGACCAGCACCCCGACCACCGTCCGGGCGACGCGGCCGCGGGCGACCGGGCGCGAGCGGCCAACGCGGCCTGGGAGGTGCTGGGCGACGAGACGCGGCGGGCGGCCTACGACCGACTGCGCACCGTCCGCGCGGGACACACCGAGCGGGGCCCCGGGCGACAGACCGTGCACCGGGCCGACGCGGAGGTCGCCTTCGTCACCGCCTACTCCGACGAGCGCCAGCGGTACCGCAGAGACGTCACGCAGGCGCTCGTGAAGTTCGGGGCCGGCGCTTTCCTCGTCGGGCTCCTCATGCTGCTCGCCCTCGCCTGACGCCGGCCCTAACGCACCGCGGTGACGTCGGGCGGGCCCGCCTGGTCCACGGCGCGCTGCAGCGGCACGAGCCAGGGCATCGCGTGGGGGTCAAGGGGCTCGTCGTCGAGGAAGTCACCCAAGCCCGCGGGACCGAGCGGCGCGGCGGTCACCCAGGCTCCCTGCTGGCGGGCGCCGAACACGACCATCGCGACCTCGACGGTGCCGTCGCCCGAGTCGAGCTCCGCCTCCCCCATGAACCCGTAGCAGGGGGCGTTGACCGGGCGCATCTCCGCCTCGACGAAACGGTCCAGAGCGCTCGCCCGGGTGGTCTCGTCAGCGGGGAGATCGTGGAGCACGACGATGCGCGTGGCCTCGGGCCGGGGCAACACGACCGCGGCCGGCAGCGGCCGCTGCTCCTTGCCAACGAGGTCGCGCACCGCCTCCCGGCACAGGGCGGAGAGCTCCTCGAGCCTCACTCGAGCTCCTCCGCGAGCAGCTCCGCAGAGGAGACGAAAGCACCGTGCCAGTCGTTGTCCGACGCGTAGACGGGCAGGATCTCGTCGTTGATCGCGTCGATCACGCTGCCCGGCACCGCCCTCGGGTCGTCGGGGCGGATGCCCGCGAAGCGCCGACGATCCTCCTCTGTGCTCTCGAAGTCGCCGGGCACCGCGACCGCGACGAGGGCGATGTCGGCGTCCCACGCGTCGAGGACGAGCCCGCCAGCCCGGTGCGCCTCCCCCGCGTTCGCCTGTGACGTCTCGTACACGACCGCGACGACGTCATAGCCGTCGACGGAGGTGAGCGCGTCGGCGACAGCCTCGTCGAGCAGGCCGACCTCGTCGAGCACCACCTGGCCCTCCTCCCGGTCGGGGACGCTGAGGTCGGGCTCCTCCTCCCCGCACGCCACCGACATGAGGGACAGCAGGGCGACGACCAGCACCGAGGTCGCCCTACGTCGCATCGGTGGCCTCCCGCAGACGTCGCACGGGTCCCTCCAGGTTGTGCCGCCGCGCCAGGTCGTCGACGACCTCGTCGGCGGCAGCGGGCTCGTCCACTGTAACGGCGACGTCGGTGCGCACCGGCACCACTGCGGCCATCGCCGCCAGGTACTCCCCCGCCTCCGCGATGCGTTGGGCGAGCTTGGGCGACAGCGAGCGCGTGTCCGCCGCGAGCGCCGGAAGGTCGGGGTAGCGGCTGACGAGGTCGCGCGCGGTCTTCTCCCCCACCCCCTTGACGCCCGGCAGCCCGTCGGAGGGATCGCCCCGCAGGGTCGCGTAGTCGACGTAGCGCCGGGCGGGCACGCCGTGGCGGGCGAGGACCTCGGCCTCGTCGAACTCGATGAGCTCGGAGACGCCCTTCACCGTGTAGAGGACCAGGATGACGGGCCCCCCGGAGCCGTCATCGACGAGTTGGAGCAGGTCACGGTCACCGGTGACGATCTCGAGCACATCGTCCTCGGAGGCCTGGGCGCAGAGCACCCCGATCGCATCGTCGGCCTCCCATCCGGGAGCCGCGACCACGACCGCGCCCAACGCGGCGAGCACTTCCCGCAGCAACGCGAACTGCGGTGGGAGGTCTGGCGGGTCCTCGTTGCGCGCGCTCTTGTAGCCCGCCCAGGCGGCCACTCTCGGCGCGGGGCGCCAATCGTCGTCGAGGACGTGATACACCCGTCCGGGACGTCGCGCGACGACGAGTCGCGCGACCATGTCAAGATAGCCGCGGACCGCGTTGACAGGCCGTCCGTCGCCGGTGATCGACGTCGGGAGGGCGAAGAACGCTCGGTACATGAGGCTCGACGTGTCGAGCAGCAAGGCGTGGTTCATCGTTGCGGGGCAGGATACCTGCGACCGACCAACACGGATGGAGCTTCTGAACCCATGGCCAACTCATTGATCTGGATCTCGGGCGCGTCGTCAGGCATCGGCGCCGCACTCGCCGCGAGCGTGCCCTTCCCCGCCGACGTGGTCGACATATCGCGCTCGGGAGGCTCGGGCTACGAGCACATCGAGGCCGACCTCGCCGACCCTCGTGGTTGGGACGTCGTCGCAACGGCCTTCCGTGAGCGTCTGGCGGGCTTCGACGGCGAGCGTGTCGGGTTCGTGCACAGCGCGGGGATGATCGACCCGATCGGGTTCGCGGGCGAGGTCGACGACGCCGCCTACCACACCAACGTTCTACTGAACAGCGCCGCTCCCCAGGTGCTCGGGCACGCGTTCCTCCGCGCGTTGCGGGAGTCGGGCTTCGGCGGCCGTGCCGACCTCGTGATGCTGTCGAGCGGAGCGGCCAAGAACCAGTACCCGGGCTGGTCGAGCTACTGTGCGGGCAAGGCGGCCCTCAACGCGTGGGCGGCCGTCGCCGGCCGGGAGCAGGACCTGCGGGGCGGGGGCTGTCGTGTGCTGTCCGTGGCGCCGGGCGTGGTGGCCACCCCGATGCAGGAGACGGTGCGCTCCAGCTCCGAGGAGGACTTCCCGAACGTGGGCCGCTTCCACCAGCTGCACGAGAGCGGGTCCCTCCGCGAGCCAGGGGACGCGGCACGCGACATCTGGAGGCTGGTCGAGGCGGGCCTCGAGAACGGTGCGGTCGTGGACGTGCGCGACTACGCCCCATCATGAGCGGATGGCCGTTCGAGCCGCCGGTCGCTCCCATGGAAGCCCGGGTCCAGACCGCCCTGCCTCCGGAGGGCGGGTGGGCGTACGAGCCGAAGTGGGACGGCTTCCGCGCGCTCGCGTGGGGTGGGGCGGACCCGCGCCTGGACAGCCGGAAGCAGCGTCCCCTGCTCCGCTACTTCCCCGAGCTGGCGCCCGCGTTGGCGCAGCTTCCCGCGGGGATGGTCGTGGACGGCGAGGTCGTCGTGGTGATCGATGGCGAGCTCGCGTTCGATGCGCTGCAGCAGCGCATCCACCCTGCTGACTCGCGCATAAGGCGGCTGGCCCGGGAGACACCCGCCGAGCTCGTCGCATTCGACCTCCTCGCCCGGGACGGGAGGGATCTCAGGGGCGAGCCGTTCGAGCGCCGCCGACGGGAGCTCACCGAGGCGCACGCGGACCTCGCTCCGCCGTGGCACCTCACCCCCTCCACGACGGACCGTGCCACCGCCGAGCGGTGGTTCGACGCGTTCGAGGCGGCCGGCTGCGACGGGATCGTCGCGAAGGGCCTCGATGGTCGTTACGAGTCGGGACAGCGGGCGATGAGCAAGGTCAAGCATCGTCGCACCGTCGACTGCGTCATCGGCGGCTATCGGCTCCACAAGGACGGCGACCGGGTGGGATCGCTCCTGCTCGGCCTGTTCGACGACGGCCAGCTGCACTTCATCGGCCACTGCTCGGGCTTCAAGGACGCGGAGCGCGTGCGCCTGCTCGACCAGCTGCGTCCGCTCGAGGAGGGCTCCGGAGCCGGTGGCTTCGGCAGCCGCGTGAGGCGCCCGGGCGAGCCGAGCCGCTGGACGGGAGATAAGGACCTCTCGTGGGTGGGGATACGCCCCGAGCTCGTCTGCGAGGTGAGCTACGACCAGCTCACCGGGGACCGCTTCCGCCATGCGACCCGCTTCGAGCGCTGGCGCCCGGACAAGGACCCCGGGGATTGCACCCTCGAGCAACTCCAGCGCCCCGAGGGGCCCGCCTTCGAGGACGTCGTGGTGTCCTGACCCGATCCCGGGGCGGCCCTTTATCGTCGGGACACGCGGCCGACATGTCCATCGGCCTGCGGAAGACCGACACGGCAGCTAGAGTCCGCTGGTCGTTCCCGGTCGGCCCTCTGCCGGCTGCGGCACGCACCACCTGTACTTCCGGGGCGAGCAGTCCCACCCAAACGGCCCCAGAGGCCTTCACCGCCCCATCGGCTCTTGGCACGCCGTGCCCCGTACCTCCTCCTGGAACCGCCATGCCCCTTAGCCCCACCATGCCCGAGAACGCCCAGGCGACGTCGCTGCGCTCGCCCATGACCGCTTCGTGGGTCCTGATGTCAGGCGTCGCGCTGATGATGCTCAGCAACGGGCTGCAGGGCAGCCTCGTGAGCCTGCGGGCGTCGATGGAGTCGTTCGCGACACTGTCCATCGGCTTCGTGATGGCGAGCTTCTACGTCGGGTTGCTGATCGGCACATGGTGGGTGCCCAGCGTCGTGCAGCGCGTGGGCCACGTCCGGGTGTTCGCCGCCCTGGCCTCCATGGCGTCCACGTCGGTGCTCCTGCACCTCATGCTCGTCCACCCCTTGACGTGGAGCCTCGTGCGACTCGCGTGCGGGTTCTGCATAGCCGGCCTCTACGTCGTGGCGGAGAGTTGGCTGAACGACCTCGCGACCAACGAGACGCGCGGCCAGCTGATGGGCCTCTACATGATGGTCTCCGTGGGGGGTCTCGGGGGCGGCCAGGCGCTGCTGACCGTCGCGGACCCGGGTGGCTACCACCTGTTCGTGGTGGCCTCCGTGCTTGTCTCCCTCGCGCTCGTGCCCATCGTGCTGTCCGCGAGCCCGGGGCCCGTGATCGCGGATCCGCAGCCGATGAGCCTGCGTGCGGTCGGCATCGCCGCCCCCCTGGGGCTGCTCGGCGCGGTGGGAGCGGGCGTGACGCACGGTGCGGTCCTGGGCATGGGGACGGTCTACGCCCAGGAGGTCGGGCTCTCCGTCGGGCAGACGGCGGGCTTCCTCGCCGCCGCGATCGGCGGTGGCGTGCTGCTCCAGATCCCCCTGAGCCGCATCTCGGACACCCGCGACCGGCGCAAGGTCATCGCGGCGGTGAGCCTGCTCGCCGCGGTCGCCGCGATCGCCACCGCGATGGTGGCGCACCTCCCCGTCACGCTGCTCCTGTCCATGGCCGTCTTCGGTGGGCTCTCGTGGCCCATCTACTCGCTGTGCGTCGCGCACACCAACGACTGGCTGAGCCGAGGGCAGATCGTGGGCGCGACCGCGACGCTCGTGCTCGCCACCGGTTTCGGCGCGGTCGCGGGCCCCCTGCTCGTCGCCGCGGCGATGAGCTCGTTCGGGCCGCCGGGCTTCTTCGGCGTCCTGGCGGCCGCCCACGTGGTGATCGGGCTCTACGCGCTGCACCGGCTCACCGTGCGCCCACAGGCGCCGCGCCAGGGGCCAGTGCCGTACGTGGCGTGGGCCGCACGCGCGGCCACGGTGGCGACAGCCATCAACCCACGGACGATGTCGCGGGCGAGGAGCGCGGTCAGCCGCCGCAGGGACCGGAGGTGGCACGCCCACCCCGAGCCCGCCGCACGGGCGCGACCGCGACGACCGGTGGCCGTGCTGCACGGCCGGCGCAATCGGTCCTCGACGTGAACGCCCGGCGACGCACCCGGTACGCGGCGCTCAGGAGCGCCGCCGGGAGGGCTGGGCACGCGTCGGCTCGCCCTCCGCTTTGGGGAAGTGGGGCGGCCACGGCGCGTCGCCCAACCCGTCCCGCTCGTCGCGGTGGGCGAGTTCGAGGAGGCCCTCCAGCCCCCCGATTGCCTCGTCCATCCCCGCGGTCAGATCACCCACCGACCGGTACCGTCGGGCGAACCCGTCGAGCGGGAAGTCGGCAGGCTCCGCATCGGGGACCTCGTCCCACCTCAAGGGGGCGGAGACGAAGCCGGTAGGCCTCACCGAGTAGGCGCTCGCGATCGTCCGGTCGCGGGCGTTCTGGTTGTAGTCGAGGAACACGCCATGGCGTTCCTCCTTCCACCAGGCACTCGTCGCGAGAACGGGCATGCGCCGCTCGACCGCGCGGGCGAGCGCGAGCGCGGCGCGACGGACCTCGGTGAACGTCCACTCCGGCCGTATGCGCGCGTAGATGTGAATGCCCCGGGAGCCCGATGTCTTCGGCCAGCC
>SKQL01000077.1 GCA_007119035.1 Nitriliruptorales bacterium
ATCCTGCTCGCCCTCTACCTCTACGTCAGCTCGATCGAGCTCGACGCGCTCGAGCAGCGGGTCCTGAACTGGCCGGGGATCCGCGCTCGGATGTACGAGCACCTCTGGCTGTCGGCCGTCGCGACCGCCGGCATCATCGCGATCGCGGTGCCCCTCGGGGTCATCCTGACCCGCTCGTGGGCGCGGCGCGCCACGCCGGTCGCGGTGAACATCGCCAACGCCGGACAGGCCATCCCCTCCCTCGGCGTGCTCGTCCTGCTGTTCCTCATCTTCCGGCCGCAGGGCGTCTCGCCGTTCCAGATCGCGATCGCCGCGCTGATCATCTACGGCATCCTGCCGGTGCTGCGCAACACGATGGTCGGCATCCGCCAGGTCGACCCCGCGGAGATCGAGGCGGGCCGGGGCATGGGCATGACCCGACGCCAGGTCCTCCGCCAGATCGAGCTGCCGCTCGCCGTCCCGGTGATCCTCGCCGGCGTCCGGGTGTCGCTCATCCTGGCGGTGGGCACTGCCACCCTTGCGTGGACGATCGGCGCGGGCGGGCTCGGCGTCATCATCCAGAACGGCATCTCCATGGGGCGCATCGATACCGTGCTCCTCAGCGGTGCGGTGATCACGGCGGTGGTTGCGCTGTTCATCGACTGGCTGGCCGGGGTAGTGGAGGACGTGCTTCGACCCCGAGGGCTCTGAACCGGGACGCCCCTGGCGACCGCGGTTAGTCTACGCTTACCATAGGAGAGTCGTCGGGGAGACGGCCCGCTATATGTGAGGGAGAGAGCCTTGACGCGTACCCACCGACTGACCCGGCTTCCTGTCCTGCTTACCGCGGCCCTCGCCCTGGTCCTCATGGCCTGTGGGGAGGAAGATGCCGCGGTCGACGACGAGGACTCACCCGAGGGGCAACTCGCCGAGGAGTTCGACCTCTCCGGCGCGGAGCTCACCGTCGGTTCGAAGGAGTTCACCGAGCAGCTCATCCTCGGCTATCTCGCACTCGAGGCCCTCGAGGCGGTTGGAGCGACCGTCGACGACGAGATCGGCCTCGGCGGCACGGGAGAGGTGCGTGCCGCGCTCGAGGCAGGCGAGATCGACATGTACTGGGAGTACACCGGCACCGGTTGGATCACCCACCTCGGCGAGGTCGATCCCGTGCCCGGCGCTGAGGAGCAGTACGAGGCGGTGGCCGAACGCGACCGCGAGGAGAACGGGATCGTGTGGCTGCCTCCCGCCGAGCCCGACAACACCTACGCCCTCGCGCTGTCCCCGGAGAGTCACGAGGACTTCGGCATCGACACGGTCTCCGAGGTCGAGCAGGTCATCGAGGAGCGACCGGAGGACGTCACGGTCTGCGGCACCGACGAGTTCCTGGTCCGCGAGGACGGCCTGCCGGGTCTCGAGGAGCACTACGGCTTCGAGGTCCCCGAGGGCAACACGACGGAGATGGATCCCGGCATCATGTACAGCGAGGTCGTCGACAACCCGGACGACTGCCGCTTCGCCGCGGTGTTCGCAACCGACGGGCGGATCGCCGCCCGTGACCTCGTCGTGCTCGAGGACGACGGGGAGTTCTTCCCCGTCTACCAGCCGTCGGTCAACGTCCGTGAAGAGGTCTACGAGGAGTGGCCCGAGCTCGAGGACCTGTTCACGCTCATCGTCGACAACCTCGACACCGACACATTGCAGGAGATGAACGCAGACGTCGACGAGTTCGGTCTCGAGGCACGCGACGTCGCGGTGACCTTCCTGGAGGACCACGACCTCATCCCGTAGCGGCCGCGGAGGAAACGGCTGCGGGGGGAGGCGTGCTACCGGTGTGCGACCCGCGTCGTGACCCGGTCAGGTAGCGCACGGAGCGATGCTGGGTCGACGTCGACGTGGCCGATGACCTCGACCGCGGAGGCGGCACGGGGCTCGTCACCGTGGCTGGCCGGGGTGGGGCCGAAGAATATGCACAGCGCCCTGCCGGCTGGCCAGTAGGCGAGGTCGCCGACCTGCACCACCTCGGTCATCTCATCGGCCGGCTCCTCGGTGAGGTCACACGGCCCGTAGTACTCGTCGCCCCAGCGTGACAGGACGAGCGTGACCGGTAGGCCACCGAGCAGCTCCGCCCCGATGTCGCTCGCGTCATCGAGCCACCCCTCGAAGGAGAGCCCTTCGACCTCCACCACAATCTCGGCATGCGCCATTGGTTCCCCGCCTCCGGATAGATGACCACACTGGGCGTGGCAGCTTACCGGATCTGCTCCGCCAGGCATGTCGCGTCGGTCGGTTACGCCGGGCCCGGTGGGAGGTTCGACGGGGCGGGTGAACACTTACCCTCGCATACGACGGTCACCGTTCAACGAAGGGGCCGGTGCCCAGCGGCGAGACAGTGGCCGGCGGCGAGGCCGGGGCCCGGCGGCGACGCCTCCCGACAGGGTCGAAAGGCCTCCCGGTCAGGGAGGTCCGTGCAGAATCGCCGCGTGAGGCGGCTCCTTTCCACAAACCTCGGGGAGGGAGCGGGATCAACCGGTCGCGACGGGCGACAGGGAACGACAGGGAATAGGTGCGCCGTCGAGCCTGTTGTCCCGGACCACACCGCCACGCCCCTCAGGCGACGAGGATCGGAGCTCCCATGGGCGATGCACAGGGCCGGGTTCGCGCCGAGCCAGGCAACAAGCGGGTGCGCACCTACCTCGGTGGCCACCTCGTCGCTGACACGACCAGGCCGCTCCTCGTCTGGGAGTCCCCCCGCTACCCGACGTACTACCTGCCGGAGGAGGACGTGCGCGCGACATTGGAGGCGACAGGGACTACGGAGCGGTCTCCCTCCCGTGGCACGGCCGAGATATTCGACGTGCGCGTGGGCGGGCACGTCGCGGCCCGCTCCGCGAGCGCCTACCGGGACCCCGCGATCGACAGCTTGCGTGGCCATGTCCGGCTCGACTGGCAATCGATGGACGCCTGGTTCGAGGAGGACGAGGAGGTCTTCGTCCACCCACGCGACCCCTACACCCGGGTGGACGCCCTCAGGTCGACCCGCCATGTCGTCGTAGAGCTCGGCGGCGAGGTCCTGGCTGATTCCCACGCACCAGTCATCCTCTACGAGACGGGTCACCCGCCACGCCACTATCTGCCCGCCACCGACGTCCGGCGCGACCTGCTCATACCCTCCGATCGGGTGACGCACTGCCCGTACAAGGGATCGACCACGTATTTCCATGTCCGGGTCGGCGACCGCGAGGAGGAGGATCTCGCGTGGAGCTACCCCACTCCTCTCGCCGAGTCCCTCCCCATTGCCGGGATGGTCTGCTTTCCGGCGGAGCGGGTCGACATCACCGTCGACGGGCAGCGCCACGAGCCGTCGTGACCACGGTCGCGTTCTTACCGCGGCGCCGAACCTAGCGGCTCGGACGGTTCATCTGGTCGATGAGGTCGGTGAAGGCGCTGGCCGCGCCGCCCACGTCGTCGATGGAGACCGACCCCGGCAGCTGCTCGCGGCGCATCAGCCAGAGCCAGACCACCGCCGGCTCACCGCTGATCGTTGCGGCGTCAGACCCCCCGGCCGAGTCGATGGCGACGGCGCCTCCCCCCAAGTCGATGGTCCACTGCCGCGCGCCCGCCTGAACCGCCACCACGCCGGAGCGCTCCCTCTCGCTGTTGACGAACGCGCGGACGATGTCGGTGTCGAAGAACTCATCGATGAGCTCGCCGGCCGTCTCCGGGCCGGGAGCCTGCGGCGCGCCGCCGGCCTGCTCCGCGTCCCATCGGTGCAGGACCGCTTCCCGGAGCAGACGGCGCTGCCAGAACCGCGAGCCGCGCGCGCCCACCGGGGTCCACACGACCTCGTGCCCGCAGTCCTCGAGCGCCGCCTCCGCCTCCCGTGAGGAATGACGCACCGCGTCTGCCAGCGTCGCGGGATCGTCCTCGCGCGCCACGGGCACCTCCGGGCGGGGGCGCTCCAAGGCACCGGTGCGCAAGGCGGTCACGGCGGTCTCTGAGGTCCGGACCACGTGGAGGGCGAGGTCGCGGACCAGCCAGTCGGGATAGGCGGGAACGGGCGCGTCGGGCGCGGCCTCGACAGCAGCGACCAGCCCCTGCACGGCGTCCAGCCGCCAGCGCGCCAACTCATCGGTCGTTGCGTCGTCCACCACGTGAGCATCTCCTTGTAAGGGCGCTCGCAACGCGCCGATGACGCACGTTAGCACCGACCCGACGAGGAGTCCTCGCGTCGACCTACGGGTGGGGGTCGGCGTGCCAGCGCTGCCAGTGCTCGGCGTGGGACCGCAGGTACGCGCCGGGTTGGAAGTAGGTGTCGTAGTAGTCGGTGTCGAGGTGCACGGCCTGCACGTAACCGGGCAGCACGATCGTCGAGAAGGTGCCGGGGAAGCGACCGTGGGTGTCGTAGACGTGCTGTGCGACCTCGGTGAGGCACGCGACGAACTCCTCGTCGTAGGGGGTGACGCTCCGTTTGACGCCCGCGGTGTCCTTCCACGGGCCCGGGCCAGCGGGGTCGTACGTGCCCCCCGACCCGAACTTCCGGGCCACGAACGCGCGCACGGCCGCCCCCATGTCGGCGTGGTAGGGCGGGCACAACGCCTCGTAGACCCCGTCGAGGCCCACCGGATTGGGCATCGTCCATCGCTCGTCGCGCTCGAAGCGGAAGCCCAGCCCCTCGATCCCGTCTTCCGCGAACGCGCCGAGGACGCTCCAGCGGTTGAGCCCGTTGAAGTAGAGCCCACCGAGGCCCATGGCCTGCAGGGTCAGCACGATGTTGTGGCCCATGAACGCAAGCTCCGAGCAGTTGGCCTCGTACGCCATCTGCTGCAGCACGGACAGCGGGACACGCTTGCGGTCGTCGAGCAGGCCGCTAGAGATGAACGGCTCGAGGTCGCCCGCGGGCCGGCCGGCGCTGTCGTCCACGAGCACGTTGCCGTTGCCGATGGCCATGGCCATCAGGGCGAGAACCTGCTCGCTCGCGTCAGCGACCGGCATGAAGAGAGTCGAGCCGGGCGCGTTGGCCATCCACGTGTTGGGCTCGAGCATGTGGGGAGGGGCGGCGGGGAGGTCGAGCCGCGAGTGCGACAGCTGCGTGGTGTGCTTGCGGCACACCGCCATGATCCGTTCCGCGGTCTCCCCGCCGTCGCCGTGCAGCTCGCTGACCCCGCTAGGTTGGCTGTCGCGTGTGTTCGTCAGATAGGTGCCGTCGTCGTCTGTGAAGAGCAGCACCGGTGTGCCGAAGCCACCCGCGGTCGGCATGGTGCGTCCGGTGAGCCGCTGCGTGTAATGGGCGTGCTCGTCGGGGCGATCCGGCCCGAACGGCACCCCGAAGTTCCAGCCGGTCACTCCCGTGCCCGCCGCCACCAGCACGGAGCGCTCGAGCTTCGACAGCGGCTGGGGCGCCGCGCGGGACGTGAAGGCCAGAGGGCCGGAGGGGATCTCCATCCCCAGGCCAAAGCGCCGCGCTCGCCTGCCCATCACCGCCTCGAGCAACGGGAAGTCGAGTAGGTCGGACAATGCGTCGGGTCCCTCCATATGGGCCACCTCCGGAACTAGGGCCCCAAAGATCATGGGTGACGCCGGTTGCGGTTCCCTTGCAGCGCGGTCGCAGGCCACAGTCGGTGGCGGAGTACGCCGCTCGCCCCAGCTGCTCGCTGACGACAACCGTGTCCCCGCTGACGTCGACAGCAAGCTCACGGGCCTGCTCGAGACGGTCGTTGCCCGCAGCGCCATTCACCACGCGATGTTCACCATCGCCACGAGCGACGGGGAGCGGAGCTGGAGCGGCGCGGCAGGCCCAGCCCGACCGGACGGCGGCCCACTACAGCCCGACACCGGTGCAGGTGGGCGCCTATGGAGTCGGTGAGGGCGACGCCACCGGCCGCTGCTGCTACCCGCCCTCGGGCTCGGCAACGGAGGCGGACAGCCGGCAGTCCCGCTCGCCCCTCAAGCGAGCGCGGAGCGCGAGGGCGAGCAGGAGCACGGCGGCAAGGCCCAGCAACGGCTGCACGGGTGCGAACCACGTCATCGCCCCCGAGGTCCCCAAGGCGAGCACCACCAGCTTGTTGCACACGGGGCAGCCCACCGCGAAGAAGGCGAGCAATCCTCCCGCTCCTCCTCCGCGGGGCATGCGCTCGGAAGGTGGCGCGTTGCCGTCGCGCACGTAGGTGGCGACCAGGAGACCGGCGAGCCCGGCCGAGACCAGCCACACCGGATAGTTCCACCACAGCACCGGCGTCATACGGTCGAAGAGCGGGTTCGGCACCATCTCCGTGGGTAGCCCGACAACCACGAGCACGACGGCCGCGCCCACCAGCACGGCGATCCAGCGCCGTGCCCCCCACCCGACCACTCGACCCGACTCAGTCATGGTGATGATGCGCATCCGGACCGGACGCGTCGGGACCCGTTCAACAACCGGCCTCGCCGTGATTGCCACAACAGCGCGACCCGGTTCTGACCTTGATCCAGTTGTTACGCGCCACCATCCGGCACTTCTCCGCGAACGACGCATTCGTCGATCGCCAGTTCTCGAGGAAGCCCCGTGGGCCCTGCGCAGCCATCCATCACAGGCTATCGACTCGGCCTACTCCTCGTCGGCCTCGTCGAGCCCCGCTCTCTCATCGAGCCCCTCGAGCACCGCGTCAGCGGCAAACCACCCGGAGATGACTCGGAGGTCTCAGCCATCCGCACGGACGTGATCGCGCGCGAACCGCGCGCCGACGCCGCCTCCCTGCGACTGCCGCGCTCCGGCAACTGGCAGACGCCAGGCAGGCGCTGCTCGAGGCCGGCGCCTGCATGGGCGAGTCGAGCCACGGGGCCACGAAGAGCATCTACGCCGCTGACCCCGACAGCAACGAGTTCGAGATCATGTGGATGCTGCCACGCGAGGAGTGGGGGGCCTACGAGGACGCGGCGCCCGTCGATCGTCTCGACCTCGACGCGGAGCTCGCACGCTGGCCCGGCGTGCGGACCGCGGGACGGATCACCCCGGAGCCCGCCGACACCTAGGACCGGCGATCGGTGGCACCCTTGACGCCGTTCGGCCCCGGGGCCATCATCACCGGACCGCCGCGATGCGAGGAACCGTGCACGTGGATGCTGACGGCCCGCTCGATGTCCACCCCGTTGCCGCCTCCGTCTCCGAGGTGCTCGGGGCGGAGGTCCATGCCGAGGCGCTCACCCACTCGGATGGCAAGTCGGGTGTGGCCATGGAGCGGGCGCTGGTCGCCGGACAGCGCTATGTGCTCAAGCACCTCGACGCCACCGAGGACTGGATCATGCGCGCGACGGGCGACGTCGCGTGCCGACCGATCACGTTGTGGCGCGCGGGCTGGCTCGACCGGCTCCCGCCGAGCCTCGACCACGCCACGGTCGGAGCCGCGTGGAAGGAGGGGCGCGAAGGGCGAGCGGGCATTCTCGTCATGCGCGACGTCAGCGCGTCGCTGCTACCCGAGGGCGACGGCGAGATCCCCCTCGAGCAGCATCTGTCGTTCCTCGACCACATGGCGGAGCTCCATGTCGCGTTCTGGGGCTGCCGCGACACGATCGGTCTACTGCCGCTCGCGGAGCGCTTCGTCTGGTTCGGGCCACGCCTGGCCGACGCCGAGCGTGCGCGGGGAGGCACCGCCCTCGTACCCACCCGACTCGTGCCCGAGGGGTGGGCCCGCTTCGAGCAGCGGGCACCGCGTGCCGCGGACATCGTCTTCGACCTGCTGGAGCGCCCAGCGCCGCTCGTGAACGCCTTGGCGAGCACTCCGCAGACGCTGATCCACGGGGACTGGAAGGCGGGCAATCTCGGTCAGCACACCGACGGCCGGACCATCCTCCTCGACTGGGCGGTGACGGGGGTGGGACCACCATGCGCGGACATCGCCTACTACATCTGCCTCAACCGGGCCCGCATGCCCCAGAGCAAGGATGACGCCCTCCGCGCGTACCGTGAGGCACTCGAGCGCCACGGCGTCGGCACCGAGCAGTGGTGGGAGCGCCAGTGCGCCCTGTCACTGCTCGGGACCCTGCTCATGTTCGGCTGGGAGAAGGCGCTGGGCGACAGCGAGGACGCCACCGAGGAGCTCACGTGGTGGCAGGAACGCGCGCTCGAGGGCGCGCGAGAGCTGTGATCCCGTGAGGAAGACGAACCCCGACCGCCCCCTCGTCGGTGAGATCCGCGCCGCCTATGAGGCCTCGGCCGAGCAATGGGCGACCGGCCCCGTGGCCGTCTACCGACGCCTAGCCGTAGCCCTCATCCAAGCGGCGCCCGAGTCGTTGGCGGGCAACCGCGTCCTCGACCTCGGAGCAGGCACGGGAGTCGCCTCCGACGTACTCGTCGATGCGGGGGCCCGCCCGATCGGCGTCGACCTCGCCGTCGCCATGCTGCGCCACGAGCGCTCGCGCCGGCCACCGGGGGTGGCGGCTGACGCCCGGGCGCTCCCGTTCCGAGACGGGTCCGTCGACGCGGTCGTGGCTGCGTTCAGCCTCAACCATGTGCCGGATCCCGCCCTCGCGCTCGCAGAGTGCCAACGGGTCACGCGCAGCGGCGGCCTCGTTCTGGCCAGCACGTTCCCCAACGACGCGGAGCACCCCGCCAAGGCGATGGTGGAAGCCGTCCTCGAGGAGTTCGGCTTCACCCGCCCGGATTGGTACCGGACGTTCAAGGAGCACACCGCTGCGCGCACGGGCGACGCGGAGGCCTTCGCGCGCGCGGCGATGACAGCCGGGCTAACCGACGTGCAGGTCGACCGCCGCGACGTGGAGGCCGGCTTGGACCACGCGGATGTCGCGGCCGAGTGGCGTCTGAACATGCCTCACACCATCGGCTTCGTGTCCGAGCTGGACGCCCATACCCGGACAGAGCTGCATGCCCGCGCGACCGCCGCGCTCACCTCGGGACTCCCGTCATCGGTGCCCATGCTGACCTTGCGCGCCCGGGCAGCGAACCGGAGCAACCGCATCCCTGAGTGAGCGCTCGACAAAATCGCACGGCCGTGCCAACTTTAGTGTCACATCCTCCTGGGAACCCCCCGAGTCGGGACGCCCCACCACCGAGGAGGCGAAGATGGCTAGCACGACGACCCGCGATGTCGCCCGCGCCGAGCCGGCGCACACCGACACGATCAGCGAAACTCTCGCGCAAGCGTTCCACGACGATCCGCTGTTCACCTGGTTGGTCCCCGATGCGGTCGACCGACGACGACGGCTTCCGCCGATGTTCGCGGTCTTCTCCGACTTCTTCCTCCCCCACGGGGAGACGTACCTCGCGCGCGACGGAGCGGGAGCCGCGATGTGGACACCCGCGGGCGTCGAGCCGGTGCCCGCGGAGCAGGGGGAGCTATTCGCCCGGCGCATGTCCGCGGTCCTGGGCGACGACGCGGAGCGGGGCTTCGCGGTCAACGAGGTGCTCGAGGAGCATCACCCGGCCGAGCCGTGCTTCTACCTGCAGTTCGTGGGAGTGGCGCCCGAGCACCAGGGGCGGGGGATCGGCAGCCGGTTGTTGCGCACGGTGCTGCAACGGTGCGACGCGACCGGCACGCCCGCCTACCTGGAGGCGAGCAGCAGGGACAACCGTCGGCTCTACGAGCGTCACGGCTTCGTTGTCACCGCGGAGGTCACCGCCCCGGATGGCCCCCCGCTGTGGCCTATGTGGCGCGATCCGGCACCCTCACGCTAGGCCCCCGCCTCGTCGGGGGGCCCACCTTGTACGACCGGGCGCTCGCCGCGGGACCACTTGTTGTCATACATGGCCCGATCGGCGGCCTCCACGAGGTCGGCAGGCGTACACGGGAGCTCCGCGATCTGGATTCCCACACTCATGCTGGCGGTGACCAACTCGTCGCCGACACGGATGGGACGGCCGACCGCCTCCCGGATGCGCTCGGCGAGGTGCACGGCGCCCTGCTCGTCGAGACACTCTGCGAGGACGACGAACTCGTCACCGGCCAACCGCACCACGATGTCGCCGGAACGCACCGCCTGCTCTAGGCGGCGGGCGATCTCGACGAGCACGAGGTCGCCCGCGCGATGCCCGTAGCGGTCATTGATGGCCTTGAAATTGTTGAGGTCGCAGAAGAGCAGCCCGACGGCATCGTCGGTGCGCTGCGCGCGGGCCAACGTGGTGTCGAGCTGCTCCTCCAGGTGCAGGCGGTTGTTGAGCCCTGTCAACGGGTCACGTCTGGACTGGTCGCGCAGGGAGTCGTTGATGCGCTCACGTTCGATGAACAATCGAGCGAGCCTCCAGACGACGAGGGCGTTGACGAGCGCGGCGGCTGCCACCGCCAGATCGTGCCCCGGATCCGGGGGGCTCAGTGCGAGCGCGAACGGGGGCACCATGAGGGAGCCCCCGAGCAAGACCAGCCGCAGCCGGACACGCGACGGTCCGATGAGCGAGCTTGCGACATCCGTGACCATGGGCGCTGATGGGTGCACCGCGGCGACGGCGAGAGCCACGTAGCCAGCCATCAGCAGGCCGTCGGCCAGCGAGCCGGTGTGGAAGCCCTCGCCCCACGCGGCCACGCCGGTGCGCACGAGGTTGCCGACAAGTCCCGCGACCGTGCCCGCCACGAGCAGCTTGGCGGACGCGCATGCCCGCGGCATCAGCAACGCGAAGCGCGCGATGATCCCTGCGATGGCGGCGAACACCAGGGGACCCACGAACAGGTGCACACGGGACCGGCCGCCGGTTTCGAGCAACTCGGGCTGGAACAGCATCACCGCGAGGAGGGTGCTTATAGCCACGCCGACTATGGCGCCGTCGAGCAGACCCTCGCGCTCGTCCCGTCGGGAGATCGCGCGCGTGAGCGCCCACGCGGCGCCCGCGAGCAGGAGGTACCCACCCAGCACGACCACGTCGATGATCGCATTCACCGCGGCCTCCCCGCTCGCCGCGCTGAGGCGGATCCCTGACGCGACGGCGAACGTGAGAACGCTCGCCGCAAGCAGACGCCACGGCAACGCTCGCCCGTCACGTCGGATCGAGGGAGCGCTGAGAATGGCGACCACAGCACCGAGGAGCAGGATCAGGCGGAGCACAGCCGCCGCACCGGGGGGCGCCACCAGCACACTCGAGGCGAGCAGCCCTCCGATCACCGCGACCCCACGCCAAGCGAACCTGTCCATGCCTACTCGCATCGGCAAAAGCGAAGCGCATTTGAGTGCGACTTGCCGCGGACGGGCTCGTCTGGAAGCCTCCGGCCCATGAGCCGTGCTGATGCGCTCCTGCGGGACAACGCCGACCTCACGCGGGCGTGCCTCGACCATCCCTTCGTGCAGGGGATCGCCCATGGTGACCTCGACCGCAGGGCGTTCGTGTTCTACATCGAGCAGGACGCGTTCTTCCTGGAGGGCTTCGCCCGCGCGTACGCCCTCGCGTTCGCCAAAGCGCCCGACCGTGGCGCCATGGCCGAGATCCGGGCGTTGCTCGACGGCGTGTTCGGAGAGCTCGAGTTGCACCGGGGCTACGCGCGGCAGTGGGGCGCCCGGCTCGATCCCGAGCCCTCCCGGGCAACGCTCGCCTACACCGACTTCCTCCTGCGCGTGGCTTGGAGCGAACCGGTCAGTCACATCCTCGCGGCGATGACCCCATGCATGCGCCTGTACGCCCACCTGGGCGCACGGATGGCACCGGACGCCGCGCCTGACAGCCCGTACCGCGCGTGGGTCGAAACCTACAGCGACCCCGAGTTCGAGGCCCTCGCCACGCGCATGGAGTCGCTCCTCGACACCCATGAGGACGGCAGCGACACGATCGCGCGGCACTACCGGACCGCGATGCGCCTGGAGTACGACTTCTTCGACCAGGCCGCGGGCGACACCGGCCCCGAGGCATCCGGCTAGAGTCCTAACGACCGGGGAGCACCTGCTCCCGCAGGCGCGCTGCGGCCACGACGAACGCGCCCACGGCGATGATCGCCGCTACGAACGTGTAGCTCCACGCGGCCGCGTAGCTCACCCGTTCCGCGAGGACGCCGAAGACGACGGGGCCGAGGATGCCGCCGATCAACCCTCCCGGCATCGTCGCACCCGTCGCTGCGCCCGGCGCGTCCGGATAGGCCTGCATGAGGGAGTACACGAACACGCCGTTGAAGCCCCAGGTGCCCATGAGCGCAACGACCACGCCGAAGCCCATGGCTGCCGGCACGCCGCTCGCGAGCAGCAGCAACCCGGTCGACCCCACCATGAGCATCGCCGCGCAGAGCAGCAGATGACCACCCCGCAGCCGGTCCGCGACCACGCCTCCCACGAGTCGGGTCGCTACCGCCGCGGCGCTCGCCAGGCCGAGAAGTGATCCCGCGAGCTCCGGTGAGCTGCCCCCGCGCACCGAGGCGTCGACGAAGAAGGCGGCCACGGGCGTGCTCGCGGTAGTGCTCAGGCCCAGCGCAACCGCCAGCAGGAGCACCGTCCCCCGGTCACGCAGCTTGGGACGGACGGAGCGGAAGCCGGTGACCCGCTCCGGAGGTGGAGGCCGGCGACCGGCGCCGACGATCACGAGGAGCGCGAGCAAGGCACCGAGCAGGTACGCCCACCGCCAACCGACGGTGAGGGCGATGACCGGCACGCTGAGCCCCGCGAGCATCGAGGCCACGGGCGGCGCGGATTGCTTGACGCCGAAGGCCATCCCCTGGCGTGCGGGGGGGATGGTGCGCACCAGCAGACGGTTCGCGGCCGGCTGGGCGAGGACGTTGGAGGTGGCCCCGAACATGAGCCACGCCACTAGCGCCAGCCAACTCGTCGCGGTCGCGGCGATACCTACCGAGGCGAGCAGGGAGACGAGCGCGGCGAGGCGCAAGGACGCCACCGCACCGACCCGGTCGACCAGCCCACCGAGGTAATGCGACGTGACCGCCCCCGCGACACGGAACATGGCCACAGCCACCCCGAGCGCGGCTGCGCCGAACAGCAGGTCGTCGGTGATCTGGACCGCCATCGCCCCTGTGAGGAACACGGGTAGCTGACCGACGACCGTCGCCAGCCCTCCCACCAACGTGACGCGTGCGGGGGAGAGCCTCGGCGCGGGCGTCACCATCTCCGGTTCGAGCAGTCTGGGAGCCGACCCTCGAGACCTGGTCGGGCCGGTGATAGGCACGGGAAGCGTGGGTGCAACACGGGGGCAGCCTACCGCTCGGCCGAAGCTCGGGACTTGCCGTAGGTTCGTGGAGAGTTGCCGCGTGAGGCAGCATTTCTCTACAAACCTCGCCCGCATCGACTCACCAAGGCCTGCAGATGACGTCGCTCACCGAAATCCACATCGCCACCAACGAGCGTTACGGAGCGCACAACTACTCGCCCCTGCCCGTGGTGCTCGAGGAGGGGTCGGGATCCTGGGTAAAGGACGTCGAGGGACGCTGGTATCTCGACATGCTCGCCGCGTACTCGGCGCTGAACTTCGGCCATCGCCATCCCACCCTCGTGGACGCGCTGCAGCGACAGCTCGGTCGCCTCACGCTGACCAGCCGCGCGTTCCACAACGACCAACTCGGGGCGTTCTGCGAGGAGCTCGCCGCACTGGTCGGCATGGACCGCGTGCTGCCCATGAACACGGGGGCGGAAGCGGTCGAGACGGCGATCAAGGCCGCTCGCAAATGGGGTTACGAAGCGAAGGGAGTCGGGGCCGACCGGGCGGAGATCATCGTCTGCGAGGGCAACTTCCACGGTCGCACAACCTCGCTGGTGAGCTTCTCGAGCGACGCCACGGCGCGGGACGGCTTCGGTCCGTTCACCCCCGGCTTCGTCAGCATCCCGTACGGAGACCCCGCGGCGCTCGAGTCCACGATCAACGAGAGCACGGTGGCCTTCCTGTTCGAGCCCATCCAGGGCGAACGGGGAGTAGTGATACCGCCGGACGGATACCTGCAGGCTGTCAGGGAGATCTGCACGCGCCACGAGGTGCTCCTGCTCGCAGACGAGATCCAGTCCGGCCTGGGTCGGACCGGCACGACCCTGGCCTGCGATCACGAGGGCGTGCTGCCCGATGTGCTCATGCTGGGCAAGGCGCTGGGCGGCGGTCTGCTACCGGTCTCCGCGGTGGTGGGCCGTGCCGACGTGATGGGGGTGTTCGGCCCGGGCACGCACGGAAGCACGTTCGGTGGCAACCCCCTCGCGTGCGCGGTCGCCCGTGCGGTCATCGGCCTGCTTGCGGAGGGCGACGTCCAGGCTCGGGCCCTCGGTGGGGAAGCGCGCCTCGTGCAGGCCTTGGAGAACCTGCGTTGCGCGGCAATAACCGACATCCGCTGCAAAGGCCTGTGGGCGGGATTGGACATCCATCCGGACGCGGGTGGGGCGAGGGCCATCTGCGAGGACCTGGCCGGGCATGGCGTGCTGACGAAGGAGACGCAGGTCAATACGCTCCGGTTGGCGCCGCCGCTCGTGACCAGCGACGAGGACCTCGACTGGGCGATGGGCCAACTCGACGCGGTCATCCCGGACGCGTGAGGCGTTCGACCCACGCCGGGGCCGCGGTCAGGGCACGAGGTCCTCGAGGAGGATCGCGACGTTGTCGGAGACGACCGCGCGTCCCCCGAGGACGAGGATGGCGTCGGGAGCAAGTGCGCTCACCGTCGCGGGCAGGCCCTCAGGCAGGGCGGTGGGTGGCGTCAGCAGGACGGGCCCGCCGGTCTGCCCAGCGGCCGCCGCGCCGGCGAGCGCGTCAGGGGCGCTCGTTCCCGTGGCGACGAGGACGGTATCGGCGGTGGCGAACGCGTCGGTGGCAACAGCCAGCGCCGTCTCGTAACGGTTCCCGCCCGAGAGCCGGTCGACGGTGGGAGCAAGATCGCCGAGCGTGGTCTCCACGCTCCCGTCGACAGCCGCGGACCCCCCGAGGATCACGACCCGGTCAGGGCCGAGTCGCTCGACCTCCGCACGCGTGGCGTCGGGCAGCGCACCCGGCTCCGTCAGCAACAGCGGATGGCCACCTGCGGCCGCGGCCGCGCCGCCGCCGAGCGCGTCGGGGAAGTTCCGCCCGGTCGCGAGGTACACGGTAGAGGCGTCACCGAAGAACTCCCCCGTCACCTTCGCCGCGGTCTCGTAGCGATCCGCTCCGGATACCCTGTCCACGGTTGGCGCCAATTCGCCGAGCTCGGCCTCCACGTCCCCGCCGACCGCTGCGGAACCCCCGAGGATCACCACCCGGTCGGGAGCGAGTCGCTCGAGCTCCGCCCTCGTGGCGTCGGGGAGAGCGCCGGGCGCGGTGAGCAGGACCGGCGCCTGCTCGGAGCCCGCCGCTCCACTGGCGGCGAGTGCATCCGCGAACCCGAGGCCGTTCGCGACGAACACGACATCAACGCCGGGAGTGAAGAATCGGGCGGAGACCGCCGCCGCGGTCGCGTACCGGTCCGCTCCCGCGACGCGGTTGGTGACCTCACGCAGGACGCTTCTCGCGTGCAGGTCGACCGACTGCGCGAGATCGGGACGCCAGGTGACGGTGCTGTCGTCCGCGCCAACCGCGTCGCCGTTGTGGGTATCGAGCGCGCCCGGCAGGCGGACCGATATCTCGAGGTCCGCGGCCTCGAGGACCGCTTCACCGACGTCGTCACCGAGCTCGATCTCGCCCTCGTCGGTGGTCTCGAGCTCGAGAGCCTGTGACCAGCGCGCCTCGGCCGCGTCGACCGCGAGGAGCGGGTCGGGGCCCTCGGTCGTGAGCCCGAAGCAGGGCTCCCCGACCCCTGCCTCCTCGTTCGCCGCGCTGAGGGTGGCGAGAAGCGCCACGAGGTCGTCGGGATCCGAGAAGGCCGCCGACGAGCGCGTACCCTCGTAGGTGCCGTCATCGACAGGCTCCTGGGCCCACCCAGCGGGAACATCGGGCAGTTCCGCGAAGCGGCCATCAATCAGGTCGTCTGCCTCCTCGTCCTCCCCGGGATCGAAGAGCGCCAAGCATTCCACCGTCCCGGAACCGTCCGCGGCCACGTCGACGGCATGCTCGAAACGAAACTGGCATGCGGACAGAACGAGCGCGAGCACCAGGAGGGGTACGACGCGGTGTAGCTGACGCATGGCGCTCCTCCGGCAAGCGGGCGCCCCTCTCTCCGCCGGCAGCGGGCGGGCGCCTCCCGTCCTCAGGCCTGGTGACGCTACCGCCGACCCAACGTGGTGTCCAGCACCTCTCTGTCATTGGCTGTCATGCGGTAGCCATATCCAGCGCGAAGCATGGAATGTTTGTGCATGTTTGTCCGTTACGGCGGTGGCAACCATCCACAGGCATGCACGCCGGTACTCCAGTCTCAGCGTGCGGAACCCGAGGAGATCCCGTTGAATCAGCGAGCGCCCGAATCAGTGACCACCACCCCCCAGGCTGCCGACGAGGAGCCACGCGCGCCCGAACGGGGCCAGGAGGAGCCCGGGGCGACCGAGCAGGCCCAAGCTGCCGCGGAGACTGCCCGCCAAGAGGGTGGAGAGGTCGTCACGACCGCGGAGGAGCAGGCTGTCGCGGTCGCTGACGAGGCCGGCACGCAGGCGCGCAACGTCGTCGACGACGCCTTGGAGCAGGTCCACGACGAAGCCCGGCTCCAGACCCACCGCGCGGCGGACTCCCTGCACACCGCGGGGGGCCAGATGCACGCCCTCGCCGAGGGCCGCCCCGAGGACGCGGGGCAGATGGATGAGTACGCCCGCCAGGCCGCCAACCAGGTCACCCGCGTGGCCGACCGCGTCGACGAGTTGGGTTTCGACGGCATCGTGGACGAGGTGGGGGGTTTCGCCCGGCGTCGACCAGGGACGTTCCTCCTCGGCACGACGGCGGCCGGCTTCCTCGTGGGCCGTCTCGGCCGTAACGGCGGGTCGAGTGACCGCCGATGAGCGCGAGCACCTACGAGACAAACGGTGACCAGAGCGAGCCCCGTGCTCAGCAAGGGGAGACCGATGACCGCTCGGTTGCTGAGATGCTGTCTGCGCTGACCACCGACGCCTCATTGCTGATGCGCCAGGAGGTGGCGCTCGCGAAGGCAGAGGTCCGTGAGGAGGCGCAGCGCGCTGCCAGGGGCGCGGGGATGCTGGCGGCGGCCGTGGTCGTCGCATTCGTCGCCGTCCTCCTGGCCTCCTTCGCGATCGCGTGGGGACTGGCCGCAGTGATGCAGCCGGGCGTCGCCTTCCTCATCGTCGGCGTCGTGTACGCGGTCGTCGCGGGCGGTGTGGCCTTCGTCGGCCGACAGCGCCTCCAGGAGATGAAGACCTCACCGGAGGAGACGGTGGAATCAGTGAAGGAGGATGCGCAATGGGCCAAGCAACGGATCAGATAAGGCAGGACATCCACGCAACCCGCGCCCGCATGGACCAGACACTGAACCACCTGGAGGACCGGGTCAGCCCCCGGCGGATCACCCAACGCCAAGGCGAGCAGCTACGCAGCAGGTGGTCGAACGCGAAGGAGATCGTTATGGGCAGCCCCGACCGACCGAGTACCACCGACCGCGCGAAGGGCACCGTGCGGGAGGGGACTCAGCAAGCCGCGGAGACCGTGCAGGCGGCGCCGGACGCCGCCCGGCGTCGCACCGGCGGCAACCCCCTCGCAGCCGGGCTCGTCGCGTTCGGTGCGGGTCTGCTCGCCGCATCCCTGCTCCCCCGAACAAGGGCGGAGGAAGAAGTCGCCTCGGAGCTGACCCACCGCCTGGAACCGTTGAGGGAGGAAGCCGCAGCGGTGGGCAAGGGTCTCGCCGAGGATGTCCGTGACAGCGCCCAGCAGGGGATGGAGCAGACTCGCCAAGCCGCTACAGAGGCTGCGGAAACGGTGCGGTCAGACGCGGAGGAGGCTGCCCAGCACGTCCGTCGAGAGGCACCTGGCGACGCAGCAGAGGGCGACGGTGGCCAACGCGGAGAAGACGGCATGGCTGCCTCCGTGCCCGCAAAGGAGGGGGCCGCCGCTCCCCCCCGCGACGATGAGCGAACGAGGCCCCCGCGCTACGAGGACCACAGCGTCGAGGAGCTCCAACAGATGGCCTCGGAGCGCGACATCGAGGGCCGCTCCTCGATGAACAAGCCCGAGCTCATCGCGGCCATCCTCGAGGACCATAGCGTCGAGGAACTCCATCAGATGGCCTCGGAGCGCGACATCGAGGGCCGCTCCTCGATGAACAAGCCCGAGCTCATCGAAGCGCTCCGGCCGTAAGCAGGTCGCGTCAGAAGCGATCCGCCGCCGCGGCACTCGGGTGTATGACGCCGCCCGCAAACAGCGCCTCGGCCTCCTTCGGGGGAAGGGGGCGGGAGAAGAGATGCCCCGCAACGGTGGGGCAGCCGAGCTGCTCCAGGGCGTGGAGCTGAGGGGGCGTCTCCACCCCCTCTGCGACGGCGGCGAGTCCCATGGTGCGCAACATGGCGAGCGCACCTTCCACGAGCGAGGAGTGGGCCGGGCCAGGGACGAGCCGCGCGACGAGCGTCCGATCGATCTTGACGACGTCGAGCGGCAGGTCCTCGAGGTGGCGCAGCGACGAGTGCCCCGCGCCGAAGTCGTCGAGCGCGATGGTCACCCCGATGCGGTGGAGGGCACCCAGGGTCTCCCGCGCCGCATCCAGGTCGTGGCGCAGAGCCTCCTCGGTGACCTCGACGCAGACCCGACCCATCTCCACCCCGTTGGTTGCGGCGAGCTCCGCGAGGTCCGCAACGAGGTCGCTGTCTGCGAGGTCGCATGAGAACAGGTTGATCGACATCTGCGCAAGTCGCACGCCTCGGCGGTCCCACGCGGCGACTTGTCGGACCGCCTCCGCACGCACCCAGGCACCCACAGGGGCGAGCAGACCGGATCTTTCCGCCGCGGTGAGGAACTCCGCAGGAGCGAGAAGGCCGCGGGTGGGGTGTTCCCAGCGGAGAAGCGCCTCCGCACCTGTGATCCGCCAGTCGTCGACGCGTACCTGTGGCTGGAAGTGAAGTCGGAACTCGTCGCGCTCGATGGCGTCGCGAAGGTCGAGCTGGGTCTCCATCAGGCGGTCCGCGCGCTTGCGGAACACGTCGTCGAACGTCTCGATTCGGCCGCCCCCACCCTCCTTGGCGCGGTACATCGCGATGTCGGCCGCGCGCAGCAGGGCTTCCGCCTCGACCGGGCTGGTGGCGGTCACCATCCCCAGGCTGGCGCTCATCTGCAACAGGCGGTCGCCCAGCTCGTATGGCTCGCTCATCGTGCCGAGGACGCGCGCCGCGATCGTGCCCGCCTCCCGCTCGTCAGGCAGGTCATCGCTCAGCACGACGAACTCGTCCCCTCCGAAGCGCGCGACCGTGTCGGCCGGCCGCACCGCGGCCTGCAATCGATCCGCCACCTGTCGGAGGATGGCGTCGCCGGTGTCGTGGCCGAGGCTGTCATTGATGGGCTTAAAATTGTCGAGGTCGAGGAAGATCACCGCGACCGTCTCCCCACTGCGCGCGAGCCTGGCGAGTGCGCTCTTGGTCCTGTCCAGCAGGAGCGTGCGATTGGCCAACCCCGTCAGCGGATCGCGCAGCGCCCGCTCACGCAGGTCCGACTCGGCCTCCACGCGCCCGAGTGCGCTGCCGAGGATTCCCGCGACCGCCTCCACGAACAGGAGGTCGTCGTCGGTGAACACCCGCGGCTCGACCGCGTGGACGCCAATGACACCGTATGTCCGCCGGGAGGTGCGGATAGGTGCGCTCATGCCACACCGCACCCCGTGCTCGGCCAACAGAGGCGCCAACGGGAACCGATCCTCGTCCACGCTGTCGGTGAGGAGCACGGGGCTGCTGCTCGCGAGCGTGTACGTCGCTTGACTCTCACCCGTCAGTCGGGCGTCGCCTACCGTGCCGTCCCGCCAACCGACCCCTGCGCGCACACGGAACACGTCGTCGGCCTCGCGCTCGAGGACCTTGACGAGCGGCACTGCCAGGACTGTCGCGACCATCTCCACCGTGTGCTCGAGCAATCGGCCGGGCTCGTCGATCCGCAGGGCGAGGTCAGCGAGGACGGCCATCGCCTCCTGCTGGGCCAGCCGGGTGGACAGGCTCTCCTGCGCGGACTTCAGCTCGGTGATCTCGCGAGCGGTGAACACCACGTGCTCGACCTCGCCCGAAGGGGTGTACTCCGGGGCGAGGCGAGACGTGAACCAGCGTCGCCCCTCCGGGGTGGGCAGGGCCCATTCGACCGACTGTTGCGCACCGGTCTCGAAGACCGCCCGCTCGGCGCGCTCCCAGAGCGCACCCACCTCAGGGGGGGCGCCCAGTTCCCCCGAGCGGCGGCCGAGCAGCTGCCCACGCGGGACGCCGATGGCACGCTCAAGGGCGACGTTGGCGTACACGAGGCGCAAGTCGCCGTCATAGCGGCCGATCGCGTCGGGTGACCCCTCCGCGAGCGCCCGATACTGCTCCTCCCGGTCCCGGAGCGCTCGCTCCGCACGAACACGCTCGGTCAGGTCCCGCGTGACCGCCAGCACCCCGGTGACCCGCCGTAGGGCATCGATCTCGGGCGCGAGGCGGGACTCGAATGTCCTCATCCCCTCAGCGGCGGGATAGTCGAACTCCATGACCCCCACCTCGCCGCTCGCGAGGACCTCGCGCAGCGCTTCCTCCCATCGCTCGACCAGCGCCACGGGCATGCCCAGCTCGAGGTTGGTGCGGCCGAGCATCTCCTCGCGCGGCCTGCCGGCCGCGAGCTCCGCCGCGCGGTTGACGTACACGTGGCGCAGGCGACGGTCGAAGCGCACGATCAAGTCGGGGGAGTGGTCCAGCAGCGCCCTCAGGCGGCGTTCGCGCCTGCTCGTCCGCCGACCTACCCGGTCGGTGCGGTAGCGAGAGCCAACAGCCATGTTCCCCATCCTCGTTCCGCACGACAGGCGCACCGGCGGCACCGCATAGGTCGGCTGCGGGTCGCGCGACTTGAGCGGCGAGGGCCCGCTACGTGCGATTCCCCGTCGCATGGTCGGCGACGACACTGGAGCCGACCGCTGCGAGCACGAGAGCCATTCCGCCGACCGTCGCACCCGTCAGGCCCTCTCCCACGAAGGCCACCGAGCCGAGCACACCCACCACTGGGACGGCCATGAGCAGCAGGCTCGTCGACAGGGCGGGCAGGCTGCGTCCGAGCGTCAGCAGCCCCCACAGGCCGAATGCGGTGGCGAGGACGATCTGGTACGCCACGATCGCGACCGCGGACAGGTCCCAATCCACCCGGGGAGCGCCCTCGAGTGCGATCGCGGCGATGCTCGTCAGCACCCCTGCGAGGAGGAGCTGCCAGGGCATCAGCGAGAGCGGTGAGCCCGTCCACCGGTGCCCGCGTATGTGCACCGTGCCCGCCGCCGTGGCCAGCGCAGCCCCGAGAAGCATCCCGTAGCCCGCCACGCTGCCGGTCGCCGACGCATCCGCACCCCACGGCTCGATGAGCAACACCACGCCCACAACTCCGATGAGGACCGCGCCGACCTTGAGGGCGGTGAGGCGCTCCCTGAGCAACCACGCGGCGAGCGGCGCCGTCCAGAGGCTGCTCGTGTACACGAGCATGGACGAACGCCCCGGGGGGACGATGGCGAGTGCGCTGAAGACGAGCCCGTAGACGATGGCCAGGCGCAGGGCCGCCACGGACAGCACGATCGAGTAGTCGCTACGGCCCGGAAGGCGCAGTCTCCCCGTCATCCCCATGCCGATCCCGACCACGACACCCGCCCCGAGCAACCGCATGGACGCGAGCCACATCGGCGTGATCGCCTGCACACCGGTCGACATGATCGGCCAGTTCAGCCCGAGCACGACGATCGTGGCCACCGCAATCGCGGGCAGGGCCGCGCCCGAGACGACGGGCGCCTCGCGCTCCCTGTCCCCGGTCCTTCCTCCCATGCGCCCGCTCTCCCAGGAGGGCACACCACCGCAGATGCGCCTCGGCCCAGCATGTCAGCCAGGAGATTGCCTTCGCCTTCCTGTTCGCGCGATTCCATGCCGGCCTTGACAGGTGACACCGCAACAGGTGGGCAAGGCCAACATCTGAGCCGGCCAGTGCCCGACTAGACTGCCATCGAAGTCGCCCTGTCCAGTCCCAGGGCCGGCCGGCGACTGCGTCTGCCACAATGAGGGAGTGCCGCAATGACGACCCAGGGCAACGGTGACGCGCAGGCACCGATGACGTTCGAGCAATTCCGGGATGCTTTCTACTACGGCCGACACTCGGACATGCAGTTCAAGTTCCTCAAGAAGCTCTCGGATGCTGAGGCTGCCGAGGTGATCGCATCGATCTTGGCCGCTCTCGGCGCCGCTTTCGACACCGGCGACTACGAGCGGGTGCGGCGCATCGCCTACGACGCGCAGGTGAGGGCATACAGCCCGAGCTCCGAGCCGGAGGCCCAGGTCGACGACGCTCCCTTCACGCCGTTGGCCCGCCCGCTCGAGGACACCCGGCTCGCCCTCATCAGCGCGGGAGGCGTTTTCCGTGCAGATGAGGATCCCATGGGACCTGACGGCCCCACGCAGGAGGAGGTTCTCGACCTCCTGGGGGAGTTCCTCCGCAGCGCGCCCACGCTGACCCGCATCCCGGTGGGGACTCACGATAGCGAGCTCACTGCCAGGCACCCGGGCTACGACGCGCGCACCGCCCAGCGGGACATCGGAACGGTCTTCCCGCTCACACATCTGCGCGACATCGCAAGAGACGGGGTCGTTCAGCTAACCGACGTGCACTACACGTTCACCGGCGCCACGTCGCACTCGAAGCTCCGGAAGGAGATCGCGCCGCGTTGGGCCGAGCAGCTGGCCGCCGAGGAGGTCGATGCCGCCCTGCTGGTGGCGACCTGACCGGTCTGCCACGGGTCGGTCGGACTCGTATCCAGGGCACTAGAGAACGCGGGCATACCCACGGTCAGTGTTTTCATCAGGCCGTTCCGCCATACTGCGACGACGCTTCAGGTTCCCAGGGCCCTTGTGACGCCCCACCTGATGGGCCGCACGATAGGCCCCGTCGGCGACCACGACCGGCAACGCGAGGTGGTCTCGGCCGCGCTGCGCCTGCTTCGCGATGCTGACGCGCCCGCAAGCCTCGTGGACTTCGACGCAGTGCGCCGTGGGGAACAAGTGGGCTAGCTTGCGACGGGCCGAGCACTGCAGCAACACGGCCTCACGCAGGATCGTGCTCGCGCCCGTCCCGTCGCCGAACTGCTCTTGCTTCGCCACAGCAGGTCCTCGGGCAACCTGCCATCGAAGGCCCGTCACCACGTCGACGTCCAGGAACGGCATGCGTGCCTCCAGCCCGTGGGCCATCGTGACCCGGCGTCGAAGGCAGGCGTCGCGACCTGCGGCTCGTCGTACAGGCGCTCGAGACCCTGCCGATTCCGCACACGTGTCAAGCAGACACCACCGAGCGGGCCGTGCATGGCCAAGAGGGGGCCCGCGTGCTCCGCTAGCGCGTTGACAGCAACGGAGCGAGCAACTCCTCGAGGGAGGTGACCTTCGTCTCCTCCGACGGCCGGGCCACGTAGAGCCACGTGTGGTAGTAGCCGTCGGTCTCCACCCCCTTGGGGTCGACGCCGACCTCTCCCAACTTTGCGAACGCGTACTCGCGCTCCGCGTCGTCGGTGAACCGGCGCTGCCGGAACGTGTGGCCCTCCAGGCGCTCGAGGGTCAGGCCATGGCCCTCGAGGGTCATCGCGATCCTGTCCATGTCGACCCACCGCAACGCGAAGGCCGCCACCCAGGGGATGGTCTCGTCACCGCTCACCCGGAGGAGGCGGTCGAACGTCGCGTCGGCGATGTAGCTGATGCCCCCCGTCACCGTGAACAGCCCCACATCGGCGAGCGCTCGGCGGAGGCCCGCGGTGGGCTCGTCCTCCTCGAGGTTCTCCGCCACCCCGACATCGAGGACGCCGACCCGGTGGGCGTACTCCACCGCATTCCGCGCCACGTCGAGGCCGACCACAGGCACCGCATCGACGCGTCGACGTGACGCGTAGAACTCACGATCGAGCTCGGCGAGGTCCTGTGTGGAGAGGCTCGCCACCTCGGGGCTCGCGTAGTGCGCGTAGAGCTGCTCGAGACTCACCTCGTGATTCCACAACGCCGCGTTGAAGCCGTAGGAACAACAAACGTCGGCTACGGTCAGTTGCCCTCCGCGCCGGTCGCGCAACTCGTCGATGAGAAATCGGAAGACGGCACGAGCCTGTCCGGGTGTCTGATATGCGAACTCTTTCAATTCCCGCATATACGCGCGGGGATCGGACTGGTCGTAGATCTCATTGAACGAGCTCTTACCCGACCTCATTGCGTTCTCTTTCACGGTGCTTCCTCCTAGGCTGCGGACGGACGATTGACAGCGCGACTGTCCGACTTTCGATGGCGATACATATGTGCGGTTGGCGCATGACCGCTCGGTCTGCTCAAGGCGTCAGACCTGCGTCGGCGCACCCACCTCAGCTGCGCCGGAGGTACGTCACTCCGGCTCGAGCGCGCTCAGGCCTCCTCGGGCACCGCCATCTCGCCGAGGGGGGACCAGTCCTCCTGGTCGACCTCCATGTTCACGACCTGGGGCGTCCGA
>SKQL01000057.1 GCA_007119035.1 Nitriliruptorales bacterium
AGTACCGTCGCAACCGCTATTGCCAGGACGGCAGCAGCTCCCGCGATCCGTCCGCCGAAGCGACCTGGCCGCTCAGAGGGTCGACTCCACGCCGCCTTGTCATCCTTCACTGTCCGCCCCGCGGGGTCCCCTACTCCTCATGGCTCAATCCCGGTTGGAGGGCAACCGCTCGGAGCCTCGACGGGCGATGCGGGCGCTCGGGGGGGCTAGTCCACGTCCCCTGCTCCTCCACAGCCATCCCTCCACTGGAGGCGGGACCCGGGTCCGGTCGCGCTCGACCAGGCGCCCGCCCACCTACGCGCCGACGTGAACGACCTTGCCGGGGTTCATGATGTCCTGCGGATCGAGGCATGCCTTGATCGCGCGCATCGTGTCGACCGCGTCACCGTGCTCCTCGACGAGGTAGTCCATCTTCCCGAAGCCGACCCCGTGCTCGCCAGTGCAGGTCCCGCCCATCGCCAGCGCTCGGCGCACGAGCCGGCGATTGAGCTCCCTCGCCTCCCGGACCTCCTCCTCGTCATCGGTGTCGATGAGGATCACGAGGTGGAAGTTGCCGTCCCCGACGTGCCCGACGAGGGGGGCGAGGAGGGAAGTCTCGGCGAAGTCCCTCTTGGTCTCGCTGATGCACTCACCGAGGCGGGAGATCGGGACGCACACGTCGGTGGTGATCCCGCGACAGCCGGGACGCATGGCGAGCGCCGCCCAGTACGCGTCGTGGCGGGCCTGCCAGAGGCGGTTGCGATCCTCGGTCCGCGTAGCCCACTCGAAGTCGGCTCCACCGCACTCGCCGGCGATCTCCTGCACCTCCTTCGCCTGCTCGACGACCCCCTTCTCGGAGCCGTGGAACTCGAGGAAGAGCGTCGGCTCCAGAACGCAGTCCAGTCCCGAGAAGTCGTTCACCGCCTGAAGGCCGAGCTCGTCGAGCAGCTCCACACGGGCGACGGGGATGCCGAACTGGATGGTGGAGATCACCGCGGACACCGCGTCGTCGACGGTCGGGAAACGGCAGATCGCCGAGGATATGGCAGGGGGAACGCCCTGCAGGCGGACGGTCACCTCGGTGATGATCCCGAGGGTCCCCTCCGACCCGATGAAGAGGCGAGTGAGGTCGTACCCCGCCGAGGACTTCCGTGCCCGCGAGCCGGTCCGGATCACACGGCCGTCCGCGAGCACGACGGTCATGGCGAGGATGTTGTCCCGCATCGTCCCGTAACGCACCGCCGTGGTCCCCGACGCCCTCGTCGCGGCCATGCCGCCCAGCGACGCGTCCGCTCCCGGATCGATGGGGAAGAACAAGCCGTGGTCGCGCAACGAGTCGTTGAGCTGCTTGCGCGTCACGCCCGCCTGCACCGTCGCGTCAAGGTCGTCGACGTTGACCTCGAGGACCTGGTTCATCCCCGTCATCACGACGGCCACGCCCCCGTGTGTGGCGAGCACATGTCCCTCCAGCGACGTTCCCGCGCCGAAGGGGATGACGGGGGTTCGGTGCTGCGCGCAGAGCCGCACGAGCTCGCTGGCCTCCTCGGTCGACTCCAGGAAGGCCACCGCTTGGGGCGCCGGCGCGGAGAAGGAGGATTCGTCCATGCCGTAGTTGGCTCGCTCCGTCTCGTTCAGGGAGAGCCGATCCCCCAGCAACTCACGAAGCCCGTCGAGCAGATCCGCGGTGAGGGATGTGCCAGCGGTATCGGTGGCGATGGCCGACCTCCGGGTCGAGCCGCCGGTCACGACGGCGGGGTGGTCCTCCTGAGTCTATGGGCCTGTACACGAGCCATGCAAACACGAGCCGTGCAAGGACGGCTTGCCCACCGCGCTGACACTGTGGCATGGTTCCGCAATGATCATCGAAAAGCGCACCTACGTGCTCCATCCGGGTCGTGTGCCCGAGTACCTGAGGCTCTACGAGGAGGAGGGGTTCGCGATCCAGGAACCTGTTCTCGGCAACCTCATCGGCTACTTCTACACCGAGATCGGCACGGCGAACGAGGTGATCCACATGTGGGGGTACGAGGACTACGCGGACCGTGATCGGCGGCGGGCCGAGCTCGCGGCGAGGCCCGACTGGCAGGCCTACCTCGCGAAGATCCTGCCCATGATCCGGACCATGGAGAACGCGATCCTCAAGGGCGCGAGCATCTCCCCTATTCGATGAGCGAGGCCCCCTCGGCCACCATCGTGGCCACGGATCCGGAGTGGCTCGAGCTCGACGTCGAGAGAGAGGTCCTCGAGCCCTTGGGGTTGTCGGTCGTGCGTGCACAGGGCCGTTCCCCCGAGGAGGTGCTGGCATCGGCCGAGGACGCGGTGGGCGTCCTCGTCCAGTACGCGACGATCGATGATTCCGTGCTCCGTGGACTGCCCGGCCTACGCATCGTCAGCCGCTACGGAGCCGGCGTCGACAGCGTCGATCTCGAGGCGGCACGGGCCCACGGCGTCTGGGTCGCCAACGTGCCCGACACGGGGACCGAGGAGGTCGCCGGGCACGCGAGCGCCATGCTGCTCGGCGTCATCCGGCACCTCCCCCATCACGACCACGCCATCCGCTCCGGCGTATGGGATTTCAAGACTGCGGGCTCCGTCCCACGCCTCAGTGAGCTGACGCTCGGCATCGTCGGGTTCGGCCGCATCGGCAAGGCGGTGGCAGAGGGAGTCGGCCACTGGTTCGGGCGGGTCGTCGCCCACGATCCCTACGCAGGCGATGCGGACTGGCCGAGCTCGGTCGAGCGGCTCGGGATCGAGGAGCTCTTCTCGCAGAGCAACGCGGTGACCCTGCATCTGCCGCTCGGGCCCGACACCCAACAGCTCATCGATAGCAGCCTCCTTGATCGGATGCCCTGGGGCAGCTACCTCGTCAACACCGCGCGCGGTGGCCTGGTGGACCCCGTGGCGGTGCGCGAGGCGCTTGACTCGGGTGCGCTCGCGGGCGCGGGCCTCGATGTGCTCGCCCCCGAGCCGCCGCCCACGGACCATCCGCTGCTCGGTCACGACTCGGTCACGCTGAGCCCGCACGCAGCCTGGTACTCCGACCAGAGCCTGATCGATCTGCGGCGCGCTGCGGCCCAGAACATCGCCCGCTGGTGGCAGGACGGCGAGCCACGCCGCTACGTCGTCGGCCCGAGCAAGCGATAGGCCCGTAGGAAGGGACGAGATGTTCACGGTGGGAGTGACGCGGGACTTCCTGACCCCCGAGGGCGAGCTCGGTTTCGGCGACATCGGACTGGGATTGCTCGACGACGCCGAAGGCGTGGCCTGGGAGTTCCTGCCCGACGATGTCACCGAGTTGCGACCCCAGGACATCGCCCCCTATGACGCGCTGCTCGTGCTCGGCCCCCGCATCACGCGTGCGACGTTGTCAGGCAACGACCGGCTCTCGCTCGTTGCGCGGTTCGGGGTCGGGTACGACTCGGTCGACGTGGAGGCGTGCACCGACCATGGGGTGCTGCTCACGATCACACCCGACGGGGTCCGTCGCCCGATGGGCGTCGCCACCCTCACCGCGATGCTCGCGCTCAGCCATCGACTGGTCGCGAAGGACCGCTTGACGCGTGCCGGCAGATGGCACGACCGCCTGGACTGGATGGGCATGGGCCTCACCGGTCGGACCCTCGGCGTGGTGGGCCTGGGCAACATCGCCACGGAGTTCCTGCAGCTCGCCGCTCCCCTCGGGATGCGCGTCCTCGCCCACGACCCCTACGCGACCGCTGAGCATGCGGCGCGGGTCGGCGCGGAGCTGGTGGACCTGGACACGCTGCTGTCGACCTCGGATGTCGTCAGTATCCATTGCGCGCTGACCGAGGAGACGCGCCACCTCATCGACGCGGACAAGCTCAGGCTGATGAGACCGACCGGTTTGCTCCTCAACCTCTCGCGCGGGCCCATCGTCGACGAGCGGGCCCTGACCGACGCCCTGCGTGAGCGACGCATCGGGGGCGCCGCGCTCGACGTCTTCGAGGAGGAGCCGACCGACCCCGACAACGAGCTGCTGACGCTCGACAACGTCATCGTCACTCCACACGCCCTGTGCTGGACCGACGAGCTTGCCTGGGGAAACGGCAGCAGCGCGTGCCGCTCGATCTTGGAGGTGGCGTCCGGGCTGGTGCCGGAGACCGTCGTGAACAAGCAGGTGGCTCACCATCCTGAGCTGAACGAGAGACTACGTACCTACTCGGAGCGGAGGACCCCGTGAGACGCAATGCGATGAAGCAGCGACTGGGAGACGGTGGCACCGCCGTCGGCTCCATGGTCTTCGAGTTCAAGACCCCCGGGATCGCCCGGATCGCCGCCGCCAGCGGCGCGGAGTTCGTGGTCTTCGACATGGAGCACACGGGTTGGCACGACGAGACGGTGGCCATGCTGATGGCGACCGCGCGGTCCACCGATCTCGTGCCGCTCGTGCGGGTCCCCGGCAAGCTCTACCACCTCCTGTCCCGCCCGATGGACGCGGGCGCCCTAGGCCTGATGGTCCCGATGGTCGAGAGCGCGGAGCAGGCCAGGAGCCTCGTCGACTCCATCAAGTACCCGCCGGTCGGCTCGCGGGGGGCCGCGTTCGGGATCGCCCATGACGACTACATCCCGGGCGACGTGACCGCGACGATGACCGCGGCCAACAACGAGGGTCTCCTCCTCACGCAGATCGAGAGTGTGGAAGGGCTCAAGAACGTCGACGAGATAGCCGCGGTCGACGGGGTGGACATCGTGTGGCTCGGACAGTTCGACCTGACCGCGTCGATGGGCATCCCGGGCCAGTTCACCAACCAGCGCTACCTCGACGGCGTCGCTGCGATCGTCGAAGCGGCTGACCGCCACGGCAAGGCCGCGGGGTTCATGGCGACGAGCCCCGAGGAGGCTGCGTGGGCCTTCGACCAGGGCTTCCGTGCGGTGGCCTACTGGGCCGACCTGTGGATCTACGGGTCGGCGCTCAAGCAGGGCCTGGATCAGATACGCGACCACCTGAGCTAGGGCGTCCGCCCCGATCGGGAGCCGTGCGCCTACCCGATCGGGAGCCGTGCCTCTAGTAGCCGCGCCTGGCGTCGACGACGCCCAAGAGGTCCTCTCCGGCAGCGAACCGGCGGACGTTCTCCTCGACGCGGGCGCTGAGATTGGCCATCATCTGCTCGGGAGGGTTCGAGACGTGAGGCGTCACGACGGCGCGCGGGTGCCCCCACAGCGGATGGCCATCGGGCAACGGCTCGGGGTCGGTGACGTCGAGAGCCGCGCCACCGATCACGCCTCGATCGAGCGCGTCGACGAGCGCGTCGGTATCGATGAGGTTGCCGCGGGCGATGTTCACGAGCCACGCGTGCTCCCGCATGGCCGACAGTGCGCCCGCGTCCACGAGATGTGCGGTCTCGGAGGTCGCGGGCGCGCCGATCACCACGTGATCGGCGACGGGCCACACCTGCCCGACCTCGCTCGCTGGCAGGCTGTGGGCCGCACCAGGCACCTCGCGACCGCTTCTCGTCACCGCCCACACGTCGACACCGAACGGCTCGAGCAGCCCGATCAGCTCCTGCCCGATGCCGCCGCATCCCACGATCGCCACCGACGAGCCCATGAGCGGCCGGCCGAAGCGCTGCTCCTGGTCCCAGGAGGTCGCACGGACGCACTCGGGGATGCGGCGGGCACCCGCCAGCATCAACGCGAGCGCGTGCTCGGCTACGGTGGGCGCGTACGCACCCTGCGCGGCGGTGAACGTCCGGCGCCCGTCGATCGCCCCGCTATCGAGCCAGTGCCCCACACCTGCGGAGGGAAGCTGCACCCACTCGACGCCATCATGGACCGCGGTGCCGAAGTCTGGGCTCCCGAAGCCCATCCAGACGACCGCACGGGCGTCCGCAGGCTCGACGAGCTCACCGCCGCCCCGCTCGACAGCCTCGACGATCAGGGGGTGCGCCTCGGGCCCGACGTGGACGGGTACCGCCTGGGGGCTCATCGCTCGTCGGGGGTCGTCACGGACAGCGCGACCGTCTTCACCTGGGTGAACTCATTGATCGCCTCAAGTCCCTTCTCACGCCCGAACCCGGAGCGCTTGTAGCCACCGAACGGCAACGGCACCCCGCCGCCCGCGCCGTACGAGTTGATGTAGACCTGCCCGCTCTGGAGGTGCCGGGCGAGCCACATGGCCCGGTCGACGTCGCGGGTCCAGACCGCGGAGATCAGCCCGAAGTCCGTGCTGTCCGCCACCCGTAGCGCCTCCGCGTCGTCATCGACGGTGAGGACCGCGAGCACCGGGCCGAACACCTCCTCGTTGGCCAGGCGCATGTCGGTGGTGACGCCGTCGAAGACCGTCGGTTCGACGAAGTTGCCTGAGCCGTCGAGGGAGCCTCCCCCGGCCACGAGGTCGGCCCCCTCCTCCTTGCCGACCTCGATGTAGCCCATGACCCGCTCACGTTGGGGCGGCGTGATCAGGGGGCCCATGTCGGGGTCCTCGAGGCCCGGGCCGACCCGGAGCGCGCCGACGGACTCGGTCAGGCGCTCGAGCATCTCTTCGTGGCGGGAGCGCTGCACGATCAATCGACTCCCGGCCGAGCATGTCTGGCCGCAGTTCTGCACGAGCGCCTTCGTGATCACGGGGACCGCCCGCGCGAGGTCGGCGTCGTCGAGGACGATGCTGGGGGACTTGCCGCCGAGCTCCATGGTCAACGGCTTGAGGTTCTCCGCAGCCGCGGCCATGACCTTTCGTCCTGTCTCGATCCCGCCCGTGAAGGAGATGTGGTCGACCTCGTCGCTCGAGGCGAGCGCAGCGCCCGCGCTCGCTCCGAGGCCGGGGACCACGTTGACGACACCGGGAGGTGCACCCGCGTCCCGGAGGATCCGCGCGAGCGTCAGTGTAGTGAGCGGTGCCTCCTCCGCAGGTTTGAGCACACACGCATTACCCGCGGCGAGCGACGCTCCGAGCGTCCGGCCGCTGATCTGCATCGGGTAGTTCCAGGGAATGATGTGACCCGTCACGCCGACGGGCTCGCGGAACGTGAAGGCGAAGTTGTTCCCATCCAAAGGGATCGTGTCGCCGTAGATCTTGTCCGCGTACCCGCCGTAGAACTCGAAGTAGTCCGCCGCGATCGCCACGTCCGCCTTGGCCTGTGCCAGGGGCTTGCCGGTGTCGGCGGACTCGGTCTCCGCGAGCTCTTCCGCGAGCGCCCGGATTCCCTCCGCGGTGCGCAACAGCACCTGCCCGCGCTCCCGTGGGGGGCGGGCCGCCCAGGCGGGCTGCGCCGAACGCGCTGCACGTAGGGCCCGTGCGATGTCAGAAGGCTGCGCGGCGCTCACCTCGGCGAGCGCCTGACCAGTGGATGGGTCCACATCGATGAACGTCTCGCCTGTGTCCGCAGCGACGAACTCGCCGTCGATGAACAGTTCTCGTACCGCTTGCGCGGGCTCGGCGGTGATGGATGACAACGATGGCTCCTCGGGTCGCAGGTCTCCCCCAGCATCTCGCGCTTTCCCGAGGGAGGCAAGCCGGCGCCCTGCTAGTATGCATCGGCCCCGGAGATGGTCGACGAGCCGGCAGGAAGGCAGGGCTATGCACCCACAACCGCTGGTGGACGAGGCTTGGCTCCGTGAGCACCTGGAGGATCCCCGGGTGCGCATCGTCGACTGCCGGTTCTTCCTCGGCGACGCCCGGGCGGGCCGGCGGGCCTATCTCGAGGAGCACATCGCGGGGGCGACGTTCGTGGACCTCGACACTGAGCTCGCAGACCCGCCCGGCGCCGGGGGCAGGCATCCGCTGCCGGACTCGGAGACCTTCGGCACGGCCGCCCGGGCGGCGGGCATCAGCGGGGACACGACCGTGGTGGCCTACGACCAGTCGATGACGGGAGGCGCGGCGCGCCTGTGGTGGCTGCTGCGCCACTTCGGCCACGTCCACGCGGCCGTCCTCGAGGGTGGGATGGCGGCCTGGGAAGGCCCGACCGCCGCCGGGGACGGTCGTCCCCCGCCCGGCGACTTCCGGCCGCGCGAGCCCCGCGAGGACACACGCGGCGCCCACGAGCTGTGCGCCGACCTGGGCGGGAATGACCGGCTGCTGCTCGACGCGCGCGCACCGGAGCGCTTCCTCGGCGCCGCTGAGCCTGTCGACCCGGTCGCCGGGCGGATCCCCGGCGCGCTGAACCTGCCCGCCTCGGAGGCCCTGACACCCCCCGGGGAGCTGCTGACCGACGACCGTGAGCTCGTCGCCTACTGCGGTTCCGGGGTCTCCGCCTGTGTCGTCGTGCTGGGGTTCGCCGCCGCGGGACGTGACGACGTCAAGCTGTACCCGGGGTCGTGGAGTGAGTGGTGCGGCCTGGGCCTCCCGCACACGTCAGGGGCGCCCTGACCTGCCCGTGACCCTCGCAGCGCAGGAGGATCTCCGCTTGCTAGCGGTACTCGCACCTGCGTAGATTCGGTGCGCGAGCCGACCCCAGCGCCCGAGCGGATAGGAACCCGAGCCATGCCTGCCCACAAGATCGCGGTACTGCCCGGAGACGGCATCGGCAAGGAGGTGGTGCCCGCCGCCCAGCAGGTGCTGGACAAGGCCGCGGAGATGTGGGGCTTCGAGCTGACATGGACCGAGTTCCCGTGGAGCTGCGAGTACTTCCGTGAGCACAACCGGATGATGCCCACCGACGCGATCGATCAGCTGGCCGCGTTCGACGAGGTGTTCCTGGGTGCGGTGGGCGACCCTGCGATTCCCGACCACGTCTCCCTGTGGGGCCTGCTCATCCCGATCCGGCGCAGTTTCCGTCAGTACGTGAACCTCCGTCCTATCAAGCTGCTCGATGGCATCCAGAGTGTGCTCCGCGACGTCGCCGAACCGATCGACTTCCTCGTCGTGCGCGAGAACAACGAAGGGGAGTACTCCGAGGTGGGAGGGCGACTCTACGAGGGGACACCCCAGGAGCTCGCTGTCCAGGAGTCGATCTTCACCCGGACGGGGGTCGAGCGGGTGATGGAGTACGCGTTCGACCTCGCGGCCGGGCGCGGCGGCAAGGTCGTCTCCGCCACCAAGTCCAACGGCATCATCCACACCATGCCCTTCTGGGACCAGATCGGTCGGGAGGTCGCGGCACGGTATCCCGACATCGAGCTCGAGGAGGTGCACATCGACGCGCTGGCGGCACACTTCACGCTGCGCCCCACGACCTTCGACGTCGTCGTCGCCTCGAACCTGTTCGGCGACATCCTCACCGACCTCGGCGCGGCACTCGTGGGAAGCATCGGCATCGCCCCCTCCGCCAACCTCAACCCCGAGCGGGCGTTCCCGTCCATGTTCGAGCCCATCCACGGCTCCGCCCCCGACATCGCGGGCAAGGGCGTCGCGAACCCGATAGGCCAGATCTGGAGCGGGGCGATGATGCTCGAGCACATCGGCTACCCGGAGGCGGGGGAAGACATCCTCGCGGCGGTGGAGGACGTACTCGCCGGCTCGCAGGTCCGCACACCGGACCTCGGGGGCACCGCCGGGACCAGCGAGGTGACCGACGCGGTGGTCGCTGCGTTGGAGAGGACGTCGAATCGTCGCGACCGAGCATGAACGGCCCGAGCACGGAGGGGACCACGCCCGAGGCGATCGAGGCGTGGGTGCGCCAGCAAGCTCTTTTTGCGACCGATGCGCCGGTGCGGGTCAGGCCCCTTCTCGGCGGAGTCTCCTCGGAGGTCTTCGACGTGCAGGCAGGCGACACCCGGATGGTCGTCAAGCGGGCCGGCCCCTACATGCTGACCGACGACGTGTGGCCGGCCGCACCCCGGCGGGTGGTGCACGAAGGCGAGGTACTGCGGGCGCTGGGCTCACTCACCCCGGGCGCAGTGGCGCCCGTGCTGGCGATCGACGAAGGCACCTTCACCATCGCGATGCAGCATGCACCCCCGTCGTGGACGGTGTGGAAGTCGGCGCTGCTCGAGGGGGATGTGGACCCTGGAGTCGGTGCCCGCCTGGGGTCACTGCTCGGCACCTGGCACCAACGGACGCTGGGCGACGAGCGCTTCTCCCACCTCGACGACTACGAGCTGTTCGAGCAACTACGCCTCTCCCCCTACCTCACGACGACCGCCCAGCGATGCCCGGGTCAACGGGCGTCCCTGGAAGAGGTCGAGGCGCGGGTCCGCGCGACGAGGACGTGCCTCGTGCACGGCGACTTCTCCCCGAAGAACATCCTCCTCGGCGACGAGGGGCTATGGGCCCTCGACTGCGAGGTCGCACACATCGGCGATCCCCAGTTCGACCTCGCGTTCATGTTGAACCATCTTCTGATGAAGGCCCTGCACCGCCCCGCGTCGAGCGGTGCGTACCGGCTCGTCAGTCAGCAGTTCACCACGGAGTACACCCGCGCGGCCCCTGACGGGGGGGAGGTGGACGGTGAGCCGCTGTGCGGCCTTCTCGCAGCCCTGCTGCTAGCGAGGGTCCACGGCAAGTCGCCCGCGGAGTACCTCGACGGGCACGGCAGGGCGCGCGCGGAAGCGCTCAGCACCTGGGCTCTCGAGAGGCACGTCGACGCACTGGACGACATCTGGGACCGCCTGGAGGAGAGTGCCCCATGAGCGAGATCGCCCACGTCCGTGGATGGGAGGCATTCGATTCCCGCGGCACTCCCACCGTGGGATGCACGGTCACGTTGCGTGACGGGTCGGCGGGTCGGGCCGTGGCGCCCAGTGGCGCGTCGACGGGCCGCTACGAGGCCCACGAGCTCCGTGACGAGGATGCGAATCGGTTCGAAGGACGTGGCGTCAGCCGTGCGGTGAGAAACGTCGGGACAGAGCTCGCCGATGCGGTGAGGGGCATGGACGCGCGTGAGTGGCGAGCCGTGGACGCGCGACTGGCCGCCGCGGATGGGACCGAATCCATGGAGCGACTCGGTGCCAATGCGGTGCTCGCTGTCTCGCTCGCCTCGTGCATCGCGGGAGCCGCGTCGGAGCGCACGCCCCTCCATGTCCACCTCGGGGAGGGCAGAGGGGACCTCGAGATCCCCCTGCCGATGGTCAACGTCGTATCCGGGGGCGCGCACGCCTCCGGTGCGATCGACCTCCAAGACGTCTTGGTCGTCCCACTGGCCGCGGGCACGTTCGCGGAGGCGATCGCGTGGGCGTGGCAGGTGCGACGGGGCACGAGGCTCGAAGCCGAGGAGCGGGGGATGCCGACCGCGCTGGTGGCCGACGAAGGAGGGCTGGGTCTCCCCTTGGCCCGCAACGAGGACGCGTTCGAGATCGTGGTCTCAGGCGCACACCGGGCGGGGCTCGAACCAGGCGTCGACGTTGCGCTGGCCGTCGACGTCGCGGCCAACCAGCTTCAGGACGGCGACGCATACCGTCTCGCGGTCGAAGGTCGTGCCCTCGACTCCGACGAGCTCGGCGCTCAGGTCGCCGCCTGGTGCGAGGCGTATCCCATCGTGTCGGTGGAGGACGCCTTGAGCGATGACGACTGGAGCGGCTGGACGTCGCTCGCCGATCGGCTGCCGGCCCACGTCCAGCTGCTGGGTGACGACCTGTTCGTCACCAACGCGGAGCGCATCAGGAGGGGCTACGAGTCGAAGGCGGCCAACGCGGTCCTGCTCAAGCCGAACCAGGCGGGCACGCTGGCGCGCACCGAGCAGGCCCTGCTCACCGCCCGGGACAGTGGCTACCGCACCGTCTTGTCCGCCCGCTCGGGCGACACCGAGGACCCGTGGCTCGCAGACCTCGGGGTGGGCTGGCGCACAGGGCAGATCAAGGTCGGGTCGACCATGCGCTCGGAGCGCACCGCCAAGTGGAATCGGCTGCTGGAGATCGAGGCCGAGGTAGAGGCCGGGGGCGGGACGAGTCGCCTCGCGACGCCCTTCCGGGACGGGACGGCGCCCTAGCTCACCCTCCGTCCCATCCGACGAGCTGGTCGACCGCCAGAATGATGACGGGGCCCTCAGGACGGTCGTCCCGGTACTGCGTGTACTTGACGGCGAGGCTCTCGAGGGCCTCGTCGAACTCGTGGCCCTCGCCGACGATCCGTGCGGTGGCGTCCGCCCGCACCCACCACAACCGCGTCCAATCCTCGTCGTATCGATCCACGAGGAGACTCACACGCGGCTCGTGCTCGATGTTGGCGAGCCGTTGGAGCCGCGTGCTGCGCTTGGGCTTCGCGTCCACCGCGGTGCAGACGCGCCGACGCCCGAGGACGGCGAACGTCACGGGTACGAGGTGAGGGGCACCCGTCGGCCGAACGGTGCCCAGACGCCCCACGCGGGCGTCGCTCAACCGCTCCCAACGCCCGGGCGATCCTCCCCGACTCATGCGCCCCGGTACCGCTCGACCAGCTGCGCGTGGCTGGACAGGGTCGGCAGGACCTCGTCGGCCGACGCGGAGGGAAGCGGGAACACGCAGCGCGTCACGCCCGCCTCCTCGTAGGACTCGATGGTCGCCTCGTCCGGACGGGTGCCGAACACCGACACGGGCATCCGGGGGCGACCGAGCTCCTCGGTGCGCCGGTGGAACTCAACGACTCGATCCGGCAGGTCGCGCACCCGTCCTCTCGGGAACCACTGGTCGCCGTAGGCGAGAACGCGGTCGATCGCGGAGGGCCCTTCGCCACCGACGAGGACGGGGGGATGTGGCTGCTGCACCGGCTTCGGCCACGACCAGATGTCGTCGAAATCGACGTGCTCGCCGTGGAAGCTCGCCTCCTCCTGGGTCCATATCCGCTTCATCGCCTCGACGCGCTCAGCCAGGAGGGCAAAGCGGGTGCTGGGGTCGGTGCCGTGATTGGCCATCTCCTCCCGGTTCCAGCCGGCCCCGACGCCGAAGAGGACGCGACCTCCCGACAGGTGGTCGAGGGTCGCGACCTCCTTCGCCGTCGTGATCGGGTCCCGCTCCACCAGGAGGCAGATACCGAACCCGAGCCGGAGATGCTCGGTCACCGCGGCCACGGCACTGAGCGCGACGAACGGATCGAGTGTGCGCAGGTACTCCCTCGGCAGCTCACCTCCGCCCGGATAGGGCGACTCCCGGCTCGTGGGGATGTGGGTGTGCTCGGGGAGGAAGAGCGAATCGAAGCCATGGTCCTCGACCGCCCGGCCGAGCTCGCGGGGGTGCATCGCCTCGTCGGTGCTGAACATGAAGACGCCAAAGTCCATCCTCGGGCTCCTGATCGTTGCTGTTGACGCGCCCCTCACCGAGCGCTTCGGAGACCCTACCCCCCACATCCGAACGGCGCTCGCGTCGTCAGACGCAGAGTCAGGATTGGCCGTCGTGCGCTGTTGTGGTCGGCATGGGACCCGGGAACGTCATGCTCCAGCGCCGTGATACGACCACTGCCTCGCGGCGCGCGACCGCAGGCAGACTCAAAGACTCGAGTCGACTTCCAGCGAACTGGTCAGTGCGGGCATACGTGAGATCGCCGCGGCCCAGCGCAGCAGCGGGGAGCCCTGGGCCAGGTCAGGGCGTCCGGAGCTCACCGTCGACGCGCCGTGGGATGACGAGGGAGGTCTGCTCGCGTAGCTCCTCGGGCAGCAGCACCTCCGGTGTGTCCTGGAAGGCGACCGGTCGCAGGAAGCGGCGGATCGCGGTAGCGCCGACCGAGGTGTGCAGCGCCGAGGTCGTCGACGGCCACGGTCCGCCATGCTGCTGAGCCCAGTTGACCGCGACCCCGGTCGGCCAGCCCCCGAAGATCACGCGGCCTGCGAGCTCGCGCAGCCGGTCAACCAGCGGCGCGATGTCGTCGAACTCAGCGTCCTCGGCATGGACGGTGACCGTGAGGCTGCCCGGCAAGATCTCGACTGCCCGCGCGAGCTCGTGCTCGTCGGCGTATCGAACGAGCAGCGTCGAGGGGCCGAAGCACTCCTCGAGCAGCACATCCTTGGCGACCGTGAGGTCATCGACGGTCGTGGCCACCACTACGGGCGCGGCCGCCCCCGAGCTCACCGAGGAGCTGGCGTCGCCCGCGACCACATCGACTCGGTCGGTGCGCAGCAGCCCGTCCAGCGCTTCGGCGAACGACTCGGCGATGCGGTCGTTCAGCATTGGCTGGGGGCCGCGGTGGCCGAGCCCCTCAGCGAGTGCCTGCTCGATCTCGCCGCCGTCGGGCACTAGGACGATGCCCGGCTTGGTGCAGAACTGGCCCACGCCCAACGTGAACGACCCGATTAGTCCCTGGACCAGCTCGTCCGCGCGGGCGGCCGCGGCACCGGGGGTGATAACCACCGGGTTGATGCTCGACAGTTCACCATAGAAGGGGATCGGGTCGGGGCGGGAGTTCGCCAGGTCGAAAAGGGCGCGGCCCCCGCTCAACGAACCTGTGAACCCCGCTGCCTTGATCGCCGGGTCACATACCAGCGAACGACCGGCCTCGCGGCCGCCGACATGGGCGAAGGTCCCCTCGGGCACCCCGCTCTCGCGTAGGGCGCCGAGCACGATCTCGGCCGTGCGCTCGGATAGTCGCGGGTGGCCGGAGTGGGCCTTGACGACCACTGGACAGCCAGCCGCCAGCGCCGAAGCGGTGTCTCCTCCGGCCACGCTGAACGCGAAGGGGAAGTTGCTGGCGGTGAACACGGCGACCGGTCCGAGGGGGAACAGCATGCGCCTCAGGTCCGGCTTCGGGGGCGTTGCGTGCGGGTCGGCGTGGTCGATGATCGCTTCGAGGTAGCCGCCGTCGGTGATGACGCTGCCGAAAAGCCGCAGCTGTCCGGTGGTGCGGGCCACCTCGCCGCGCAGCCGAGTCTCCCCGAGCGAGGTCTCCTCCTCGGCGAGCGGAACCAGCTCATCGGCCGCGGCGTCGATGGCGTCAGCGACCGCGTTCAGCCAGTCTCGACGCTCGGCGGCGGTGGTGCGCGCCAGTGCCGACGCGGCCTCGTGAGCGGCGGCTGTGACGTGAGCGAGCGTGTCGCTGTCGGTCTCGGATGTGATCGCCGGAACGGTCGTGACCATTGTGCCCCCTCGGGCTCGGGTTCGGGGTGATTGTCGCCTGGCCCGGCCGGTCGGAACGTCCACTGGCCACGGCAACTCGGCCCCGACTATAGCGGACTCCCCCGCCGGCTCGCGAGGCCGGCCGGCTCTTGATGCCCTGAAGGAACGGGACCTCCGCTCCCAGCGCGGCGTGGGGCCCTACTGGATACGCTCGTGGGACTTGTTGATGTGGGCCTGCACGAGGATGGAGGCCTTCGCGCCGTCCTGCGCCGCGATGGCCTGGTAGACCTCCTCGTGCTCGGCCACCATCTCCGCCTGCATCGTGGACCAGTCCGCGCTCCCGGTGAAGATGTCACCGAGCATCGCCTCGATGATCTCGCGGATCGACTCCATCAGGTAGGCGTTGAGCCTGTTGGCCGAGGCCTTCGCGAGCACGAGATGAAAGGAGCTGTCGAGCTCGAGGAAGTCCACCGGGCTGAGTGACGGTTCGGCCATCCGCCGGACGAGGTCCTCGAGGACCTCGAGGTCCTCCTCGGTGCGCCGGGCAGCGGCCTGCTCGACGCCATAGCCCTCGAGCGCGGTGCGAACCCCCACCACCTCATCGAGGGACAGGTGGTCGAGCGCGGTGTGCATGAGGAGGACGTCGCCCATCGAATGGCCGACCTCGCCCACGATGATGCTGCCGGAATCCGCGCCGGTCCCTGTGCGGGCACGGACGATGTGCGCGTTCTCGAGCACCCGGAGCGCCTCTCGGACCGACGCGCGGCTCACACCGAGGATGTCGCTCAGCTGGCGCTCACCGGGGAGCCGGTCGCCGGACTTCAGGCGACCGGCGAGGATCTCGCCGCGGATCTGGTCGACGACCTCCTCGTACGCACGGCGGCGCGCCACGGGCTTGAGCTTGAGGTTCGTAGCCGAATCCATGCGAATCCACCCTTCACGTCACCCGTTCACCCCGAGGCCTGACCATAGTGAGGATAAACCACCCGGAGAATCGCCGTGGAGGTTCTCCCCGCGAGGCCGGCTCCCCTGGCGGCGGTCAGGGCCCCGAGGTGGGCTCCCGGTCCCCCTCGACGACCACGGAACGGGGCCGTTCCCCCTTCAGCCACCCCGCCACATTGAGGGCGGCCTTGCGCCTGAGGTCAAGCTCCGAGGCCTCCGAGTACCAGGCGACATGAGGGGTCATGACGGCCCGCTCGTGAAGGGCGAGCGGATCCTGCGGCGCCGGTGGCTCCTCGGGGTGGACATCGAGCGCGGCCGCGCGGAGGCGACCGTCGTCCAAGGCGTCGATGACCGCCGCCGGGTCGATCAGGCCTCCCCTGGCGGTGTTGACCAGCACGGCACCCGGCCCCGTCCGGGCCAGCAGGTCGGCGTTGACCATTCCCCGGGTCGACTCGTTCAACGGAAGATGCAGGGTGAGAACGTCCGAGGAGGCGAACAGCTCGTCGAGGGCGCACGCGCGCATGCCCTCGGGGAAGTCCTCGGCGGGCACCATCGGGTCGTGGCCGAGCACGTGGCCGAACGCACCGCCGAGCAGGTCGTGCAGACGGCGGCCGATCCGGCCCACGCCCGCCACGCCGAGGGTGAGATCCCCGATCGCGGGGATCGGACCGGCGGAACGGTAGTGCCAGCGGCCCTCGCGAATCTCCCGGTCGAGGAACGGCACGTGGCGCAATGCCCCGAGCATCATCGCGGCCGTGTGGAGGGTGACCTCCTCCGCGCCGTAGTCGACGACGTTGCACACCCACACGCCTCGCTCCCGCGCTGCCTCCAGGTCGACGGTGTCGACGCCCACCCCGTAGCGGCTGACGAGCCCTACCGTGTCGAGCGCGTCGAGCACCCGGCCGTCGACCGCGCCGTACTGGACGAGCAACGCGCTCGCGCCGTCGGCCGCCGCGATGACCTCCTCGGGCGTGCGCGCTTGCGTGGCAACGAGGTCCACACCGAGTGGCTCGAGCACCTCACGCTCGATCTGGAGGTCGGACCACTCCCAGTCGGTGATCACGACGCGGGCGGACGCGGCCTGCTCAGTCATGCTGTGCTCCATTCTGGTCCGTCGGGAAAGCGGAACCGCTCCAGGGTCGATGGATGCATCTCTGCGCTGTATCCCGGCATGGTGGGCGTTACGTAATGCGCGTTCTCGACCCGGGCGGGATCGAGGAAGTGCTCGTGGAGATGATCCACGTACTCGATCAGGCGCCTCTCCCGGGTCCCCGTGAGCGCGACGTAGTCGAATGTGGCGAGGTGCTGGACGTACTCGCAGAGGCCCACTCCCCCCGCGTGGGGGCAGACGGGAACGTCGTGCTTGCGGGCGAGCAGGATGACGGCGAGGGCCTCATTGACGCCTCCCAGACGACATGCGTCGATCTGGCAGAACTGCATGGCGTCGGACTGCAGGAACTGCTTGAACATGACCCGGTTGTGCGCGTGCTCACCGGTGGCGACGCCGATGGGAGCCAGCTCCCGGCTGATGCGCGCATGACCGAGGACGTCGTCGGGGTTGATGGGCTCCTCGATCCACAGCGGGTGGAACTCCTCGAGTCCGCGCATCCAGTCGATGGCCTCGTCGACCTCCCAGACTTGGTTGGCGTCGAACATGAGGGTCGCGTCCGGCCCCGCCTCCTCGCGCAGGATCGCCGCGCGGCGCCGGTCGGTGGCGAGGTCCTGACCCACCTTCAGCTTGAAATGGCTCCAACCCTCGGCAACACCCTCGCGACACAGTTCGCGGACCTTCTCCTCGTCGTAGCCCAGCCAGCCGACCGAGGTGGTGTAGGCGGGCACGCCCAACTCCCGGATCTCGCGCTCGCGCCGTGGCTTGTCCTCGACCCCCTGCCGCAGGAGCTCGGTCGCCTCCTCGGGTGTGAGGGCGTCGGTGATGTGACGGAAGTCGACGCACGACACGAGCTCCTCGGGCGTCATGTCGACGAGGTACTTCCACAGCGGCTTGCCGGCGGCCTTGGCGAGAGCGTCCCACACCGCGTTGACGATCGCGGCTGACGCGAGGTGGATGACCCCCTTCTCGGGGCCCACCCAGCGCAGCTGGCTGTCGCCGACGATGCGCCGCCAGAGCCCCGCGAGGTCGTGGCGGGCCTCGTCGAGGTCGACACCTTCGATCAAAGGCGCGAGGGAGCGGATGGCCGCGACACAGAGCTCGTTGCCCCGGCCGATCGTGAACGTGAAACCGTGACCGTCGATGCCCTCCCTGTCCGTGCGCAGCGTCACGTACGCGGCTGAGTAGTCCGGCGCGGGGTTCATCGCGTCCGAGCCGTCGAGGGAACGCGACGTGGGGAAACGGATGTCGGTGGCCTCCACCCCGGTGACCCGCATCGTCACCGGTCACTCACCTCGGGGATGACGCGGCCCACGCGCTCCACGGGGTTGGCGAGGCGTCCGAGGCCGGGCATGGAGATCGAGACCCGGTCCTCCTCCTCGAGGGTGAAGTCCCCCGGTGGCACCATCGCGGTGCCGGTCAGCAGGATCGCACCGACGGGGAAGGCGACCGCAGAGAACAACCAGTCAACGAGCTCTTCGGGGGTGCGGCGCAGATCGCGGACCGACACCTCCTCGGAGAAGATCTGCGTGCCGCCCCGATCGACGAGCAGTTGGATGACCATGTCCTCGCGGGGAGGCGCGAAATCGACGGGGACGAGGCAGGGACCGAGGCCGCAGCTGTGGTCGTAGGCCTTGGCCTGCGGGAGGTACAGGGGGTTCTCACCCTCGATGCTCCGCGACGACATGTCGTTGCCGAGCACGTAGCCCACGATCGAACCGCCCGCATCAGCGACGACGCCGAGCTCCGGCTCCGGCACGTCCCACACGGAGTCCCGGCGGATGCCTAGTGTCTGGCCGGGTCCCCGGGCCCGCCATCCGGCGGCCTTGTAGAAGACCTCGGGGCGAGTGGCGTCATACACCCGGTCGTAGTGATCGGGGTTGGTCGACTCCTCCATGCGCGCATCGCGGCTGCGCATGTATGTGACACCCGCCGCCCAGATCTCCTGGGACGCGACAGGGGCGAGCACCGAATGCTCCTCGGGCACGGGGCCGGACACGGGGAGGCGGTCGAGGTCGGCGAGCGTCGCGGCGCCGTCGCCGAGCAACTCGTCGATCGTGACATCGGGAGCGAGGAGCTGCGTCGGGCCCTCCCCGGGCCCACCGCGTGCGAGTCGAATGCCCGCAGAAGTACCTAATCGCCACAATCCACTCATCGCACCCTCGCCTTCATCCCTATACTGAGCACCCTCTTGGTCAGACTATCCGTCCGCCGTCCGAGCGGGCAAAGGGGCACCGAGACGGGGCGGCGGGCACCCGGAGCGCCAACCTCCACGAAAGGCAAGCCGCGATGGACGAGACCAGCCGCATAGCAGTCCTCGGCGCGTACGACACGCCGTTCGAGATCCAATCGTTCCCGGTGCCCGATGCGGAGCCAGGTGGGGCCATAGCGCGCGTGTCGTATGGCGGGATCTGCGGGACCGACGTCCACCTCCAGGACGGCCGGCTGCCGATCCCCTGCCCGGTGGGATTCGGGCACGAGGGCGTGGGACGCATCGAGCAGCTCGGGGACGGCCTGTCGACCGACGCCTCGGGCCGCCCGTTGTCCGAGGGCGATGCAGTGCTGTGGGCGTCCAATATCCCATGCGGGCGCTGCCGCTACTGCGTACTGCACGGGGAGCGAACCCTCTGCATCGATCGCCGTGTGTACGGGATCAATCAGAGCTCAGCCGACTGGCCTCACCTTTCCGGCAGTTGGAGCGACGCGATCGTGCTCCGTCCCGGCTCCACCATCATCCGACTGCCTGACGGGGTGGAGGAGCTCGACGCGATCTCCCTCGGCTGCGCCGGCCCGACGTCGATCCACGGCTTCGAGCGTCTCCCTGAGCCCGGGGCGCTCGGGACCGTGCTCGTGCAGGGCGCGGGACCGGTGGGGCTGGCGTCGGCGATGCTCGCACGGACACGCGGCGCCGACCGGGTCGTGCTCGTGGGCGGGCCCGCCGACCGGATCAAGCTCGCGCAGAGCCTGGGGATCGGCGACGACCACGTCGACATCTTCTCCATCCCCGACGACAGCGAGCGCGACGAGCACATCCGCACGCTGCTCGGCCCCGACGGCGCGGACACCGTCATCGAGTGCACGGGGGTGCCCGCGGCGGTCGCGGAGACCTTCGCGCTCGCACGCCCGAGCGGGCAGTGCCTCATCCTCGGTCAGTACACCGACCGGGGCCCCACGTCGCTGAACCCGCACCTCATCACCAAGAAGCAGCTGCAGATCGCAGGCTCCTGGGCATTCGCGGAGCGCCACTACGTCGGCTATGTTCAGGCACTGCCGAAGTTCCTCGAGTCGATCCCGCTGCGGGAGCTCGTCACTGTCTTCGCGCTCGACGAGGTGAACGCCGCCATCGAAGCGGTCCGGACCGGCACCGTCACGAAGGCCGCATTGGAGCCCTCGTCGAACTGAACCCTCCTGAAGGAGTCAACCCATGCCCGCAACAGACGGCCCCGTCAACGCACTGACCCCTCCGATGTCGGCCCTCTCCCTCGGGGTCATGACGTTCGGCGACCAGGTCACCGATGTGGGCGAGGCCACGCGGATGGTCGACATGGCCAGGGACGCGGGCGTGACGTGCTTCGATACCGCGGACGCCTACCACCGGGGGGCGTCCGAGGAGCTGCTCAGCAAGGCGCTGGGCGGCGCGCGCGACGAGGTCATCATCGCGTCGAAGGTCGGGCAGGTCGTCGACGACGACCCCGCTCACCGCGGGTTGAGCCGACGCTGGATGCGCGAATCCATCGAGGGGACGCTGCGACGGCTCGACACCGATCACGTCGATCTCTACTACCTCCACGTCCCCGACTACACGGTCCCGTTGGCTGAGTCCCTCGAGACGCTGAGCGAGCTCGTCGACGAGGGAAAGGTCCGGGTTCCCGCGGTCTCCAACCACGCGGCCTGGCAGCTCGCGCAGATCGACTGCCTCACCGACACCAACGGGTGGCACCGCATCGGGGTCTCCCAGGTCCTCTACAACATCATGGCACGCCGGCTCGAGGACGAGTACGTCGCGTACGCGAAGCAGGCGGGCCTCGCGAGCGTCGCGTACAACCCCCTGGCCGGTGGGTTGCTGACAGGCAAGCACCAGCTCGACGCTCCCGTCGACAGCGGTCGGTTCACCAATCCCCAGTACCGGGACCGCTACTGGCATGCCCAGGAGTTCCAGGCGGTCGAGGAGCTCGGCAGGGTCGCCGAGGAGGCGGGCCTGTCGTTGCTGGAGCTCTCCCTTCGGTGGGTGCTCTCACGCGACGTCATCGACAGCGTGCTGCTCGGCGCGTCGAGCCCCGAGCAGCTGCAAGCCAACCTGGCCGCGTGCGCGGGCGGGGCGCTGCCCGCCGACGTGCTCGAGCGCTGCGAGGACGTGTGGCCGGTGACGGGAGGAACTGCACCGCGCTACAACCGCTAGGGGAACCCCGCCGCACCCCGGGAAGGGCTGCCTCAGGAATCGGGCCCCAGGGCCAGCAGCGCCGCGTTCAGCACCGACCCCGCGTCGAGCTCGTGTGCGGAGTAGAGGTCCGAGATCGTGCCGGACTGCCCGAACCCGTCCACGCCCAACGGGACGACGGTGGTGCCCAGGGCCGCGCCCACCCAGGCCATCGCATGGCTGGCCGCGTCGTGCACGGTCACGACCGGGGCGCTTCGCTCGCGGGAGGGGACGAGCGTCGCGAGGTGATGCGATCCCGTGGCGTAACGGCCGTTGCGAACACCGTGCGTGACCTGTCGTCGCCACGACCGGTACATGCGGTCGAGCGAGGTCACTTCGATCACGTTCGCCGCCACTCCCTCCCGTTCGAGCAGGGCGGCGGCCTCGAGCACCTCGGGGACCACCGCTCCGCACGTGAGGAGGTTGACGAGCGGAGCGTCGGGCATATCGGCCTCGAGGAGGCGGTAGCCCCCCGCCAGCACGTCTCTCCGCAGGACGTCGTCCCCGAGCCGCTTGCGCGCGGCCTCGAAAGGTCCCTGGTCGACAGGGCGCGTCGACAGCCGAAGGTACAGCGACTCGCCGTTCTCGCGATCGAGCAGGCGCTCCAACCCGTCGCAGAGCAGCCAATCGAGCTCTGTGGCGTACGCGGGCTCGCAGGCGCTGATACCGGGCAGCTCGAGCCCGATCGAAGGCGTGATGGTCGACTGGTGTGCGCCACCCTCGGAGGCGAGGGTGACTCCCGAGGGCGTCCCGGCCACGATGAACTTCGAGCCCGAGTAGAGGCCGTGGATCAACGCGTCGAGGCCGCGACACACGAACGGGTCGTACAGCGTGCCGACGGGCAGCAGCAGCTCCCCCGCCAGCTCCGCACTCAAGCCCAGCTGGCCGAGGAGCATGAAGAAGTTCATCTCGCTGATGCCCAGCTCGATGTGCTGTCCGCCGGGATGCTCCTGCCAGCGGAGCAGGCGCTCCGCGTCGCTGTACTCACGCTTCTCCTCGGGGGCGAAGATCCCCACCTTGTTGATCCAGCCTCCGAGGTTGGTCGATGTGGCCACGTCCGGGCTCGTCGTGACGAGACGCTCCCCCAGCCCCTTCTCGCGGGAGAGCCCCACCAGCAGGCGTCCGAACGTCTCCTGAGTGGAAGCCCGCTGTCGCCGTCCGGCGCCCACCGCGTCCGGCACCTCGATCGCACGCCGGTGCGTGTCCTCGGAGCCATCCTCGTGGAGACGACGCCCGACCTCCTCGCACAACCTCCCTTCGGGAGAGTCCGGGTCGAAGCGGTCGAGGTCGGTCTCCGGGTCGAGGCCCGTCTCGGCGCGCAACGCGTCGATCTGCTCCCCGGTCAGCAAGGCCGCATGGTTGAACGGATCGCCTGCGATGGGCAGGCCCCACCCCTTCACGGTGTAGGCGAAGATGACCGACGGGCGGTCGGTGACCGAGTCCGCCTCCTCGAGCACCTCCCGGACCACCCGCAGGTCGTGGCCTCCCAGATTGGTGACGAGCGCGGCCATCTCCTCGTCGGGCATGTCGCTAAGGAGGCGCTTGACGACCGGGTCGGCCTCCTCGAGGAATCGGTCGCGCAGGGTGCCGCCGGCCAGGCCGAAGAGGCTCTGGTACTGCTCGTTCGACATCGCGTCGATGTGCTCGCGCAGAGCCTCCCCGTCCTCCTGAGCGAAGAAGGAGCGGAGTCGGTGCCCGTACTTGGCCTCCGCGACGTGCCAGCCGCTGTCCTCGAATATCCTCTTGAGCTTGGCGGCCTTGATCCCCGGGACCACCCGGTCCAGGCTCTGCCGGTTGAGGTCGACCACCCAGGTGACGTTGCCGAGACCGTCGGTCGCGGGCTCGACCAAGGCCTCCCAGACGTTGCCCTCGTCGAGCTCCGCGTCGCCGAGCACTGAGATGAAGCGGGTCCCCGCGTTGCGCTCCCCGAAGTGCGCCTCGGCGTACCGGTTCATCACCGCTCCGAAGAGGGGGGCGACCGCGCCCAGGCCGACCGAGCCGGTGGAGTAGTCGACCGGGTCGGGGTCCTTGGTCCGACTGGGGTACGCCTGCAGGCCCCCGAAGGCACGCAACTGATCCAGGTAGGAGCGGTCGAGTGCCCCCAGGAGGTACTGGACCGCGTGGAAGGCCGGCGAGGCGTGGGGCTTCACCGCGACGCGGTCGCCCCTCTCGAGGTGGTCGAACCACAGAACCGTCATGAGGGTCACGAGCGAGGCGGAGGAGGCCTGGTGCCCGCCGACCTTGACGCCCTCGGCATTCGGGCGCACCCGGTTGGCAAGATCCACTATTCGCGTTGAGAGCCACAGGACACGGCGCTGGATCGAGTCCAAGACCTCGATGCTCGCATCTGCCATCACGCTGCTCCTAGGTCGCCGACCGTACGGTAACAGGCGAGCAGTCGGGCCGGCCCGGGATCGCGACCGCCGGGGCAACCGCCCGCGCCCCCCCTAATGTATGCCCGTGCGCGAGTCGCTGTCAGACCAGCCGCTGCAGAGATCGGCGGGCTGCTGCTGCTAGGACTCGCTCACCGGCAGGTCGGCGCGTGCCTGCCTGAGCAACGCCGATACCTCCTCGTCCGAGGTCTGCCCGAAGTTCTGGTAAGCCTGCCCCACCGCGCGGAACACCGCCGGAGCGTGGATACAGATGACCTGATCGGCTTCGCCCTCCAGGCGCTCGGCGGTCCCACCGGAGCAGACCGGCACCGCGAGGATCCGGCGACTGGCTCCCCGCCGGGCGAGCGCGCCGAGGGCAGCCCGGGCGGTCACCCCTGTGGCCAGGCCGTCGTCCACGAGGATCGCGGTCCTCCCCTGTGCGTCGATGCGGTGGGCGACGCCTCGGTACTCCTCAATGCGCTCGAGAAGCTCCTCCCGCGCGGTCGCGGCCGACTCCCGCAGGTCCTCCACCGTCATACCCGTTGCGGAGAGCAGGCGCGCGTCTAACTGGGGCTCACCTCCCTCGGCGATCGCACCGAGCCCGAGCTCGGGTTGCATGGGGTGGCCGATCTTTCGCGCGACGAGCACGTCCAACGGCGCTCCGAGAGCACGCGCGACCTCGTAGCCGACCGGCACCCCACCCCGCGGTAACGCGAACACCACCGGGTCCTCGAGATCGAGGGTGACGAGGCGCTGCGCAAGCTGCCTACCCGCGTCGAACCGATCCTTGAACTTCCCGAATCGCATGGGGGCCTCCTCGGTTGCCTCCCGCACATCGAGATACCCCCGTGCGCCGTCGGCGATGCAACCCCATCCCCGGGGCGGGCCCCGGCCTTTGTCATAGTGCGCATCCCCCGCCTGCGATCGGGGAATCGGTGAGACCGCCCGGAACGGCCACCCCCTCCGGGACCACTACGAGTCAGGGAGGTCCCCATGTCGGCAATGCAATTCCTAAGGGCCACTACCGCGCACACACTCGGCTGGACATCGGTGCTCCTCAAGGGGGGGTCGGCCGCGCTCGGCCTGACCGCCTCCGGGCTGTCGCAGGCGACCTCTGCGCTCAAGCACCTAGGCCAGCAGGTGGCCCCTGACGAGGAGACCGCCCAGGAGGTGGGCACCGAGGGCCAGGCCGCGGAACAGGCGATACACGCGATCGAGGCGCTGCTCAAGCAGGTGGACCCCTCTCAGGTGCTCCAAACAGTCCGCGAGCACGTCGATCTGGGGAACCTCCTAGGGACCGAACAGGCCCAAGACACCGCCCAACAAGCCACCGAACAGGCCCAAGACACCGCCCAACAAGCCACCGACCAAGCCCAAGACACCGCCCAACAAGCCACCGACCAAGCCCAAGACACCGCCCAACAAGCCACCGACCAGGCCCGCAAACAGGTGCAGGACCCTGCCAAGCAAGCCACGGAGGTAGTCGAGAAGGCAGTGGATCGAGGCGAAGGTGAACAGGAATCGGGCGAAGATCAGGGCGGCGACGGCCAGGAGGCCGACCAGGAAAGCGGCGGCGGGTTGAAGCAGCGACTCCGCGAGCTCAGCAACCGGGAGCTGGTCGAGTTGTACGCCCATGAGTCCGAGACGCAGAGCCGTCAGCGTGTCCTGGAGGCGATCGAGGCGGTGGCGAACGAGCGCCGGACGTCGGTCAGTTGACGGACCCCCAGGTGTGAGCACGCGAGCTTCGGGGGAGATCAGGGGTCCCGCAACGGATGTGAAAGGACGACAGCATGGCCCTCGCTGCACAGCCGGTCACACGCGCACCTGCTTCGAGCAGTCTCTACGACGTGCTGGATCTCATCCTGGACAAGGGTCTCGTCATAGACGCGTACGTACGCGTCTCCTTGATCGGCATCGAGATATTGACCATCGATGCCCGGATCGTGGTGGCGAGCGTGGACACCTACCTACGCTTCGCCGAGGCCGTCAACCGCCTTGACCTGCGGCAGCAGTCAGACGCCCAGGATCTCGGCGACCTCACGAGCGGGATGATGCCCGACGCCGGGGAGGCGGGCGAAGCTGCCGGCGATGCCGCGAAGGGCGCCGCGGAGAGCGCCTTGCCCGACAGCCTGCAGAACGCCGCCCAGAAGCTCGGCCTCCTCGACGAGGACGAAGAGGAAGGCGAGGAGCAGGAGCAGTCGGAGGAAGAGTGACCGTATCCAGGGAGAGCGAGCGCGCGGGCCCGGTGACGGACCAGCCCACCGGGGTGTGGGTCTACGGGGTCTGTCCGATGGATGAGGACCTGGACCTCGACACGCTGACCGACGACCTGGGGACAGGCCGCATGTGGGCAGTCGAGCAGGACGGCCTGCGCACGGTGGTCGGGGAGGCATCAGAGACGCCCGCGTCTGCCGCGGAGAGCACCGCGCTGCGCGCCCACCTCCGGGTGCTGGAGGCCCTGCACGCCAAGACCACGCTCGTACCGGCGGCGTTCGGTACGGTGCTGCCCGACGAGCAAGCGATACGCACCCATCTCCTCGCGGGCAGGGCCGAGGAGTTGCGGCGACTGCTCGAGCGGCTCGCGGGCCGGGTCGAGGTGATCGTGCGGGCGGAGGCCGACGACGACGCAGTGGTCGAGACCGTGCTGGCCGAGCATCCCGACATCCGCCAGCAGGGCAGGGGCATCGAGAGCGCGCGCGACCCCATGGCGCGCCTGCGGGGGCGCCTAGCCCTCGGTGAGCGCGTCGCGGAAGCCGTTGCCGCGCACCAGCGAGCGGTCGCCTCGGCGCTGTTGGAGCGCCTCTCGAGCCACGCGGACGCGGTCGCTCCCCGCGACGAGGAAGCCCTCACGAGCCTTGACGCCGCCTTCCTGATCGAGGAGGGCCAGCTCGACGTGTTCGATGCCGACGTCGACGAGTTGGCCGCCGAGCACCCCGGGTGGCGCTTCCGGTCCGTCGGGCCGGCACCTCCCCACCATTTCGTCGATGCGCCCTGGAGCGGCTGATGTTGTTGCGACTTCTCGCCGCCCCGGTGACCGCGCCGCTGCGCGGGATCCTCTGGATATCCGAGTACGCGGTGGACGAGGCCTACAAGCGTCGCCGGGCCGAGATCCAGGAGGAGCTCGAGAGCCTGGCGGCCGCACGAGCCGCAGGCACGATCGAAGACGACGACGCAACTGCTCGCGAGGACACGCTGCTCCAGGAGCTCTCAGCGATTCGAGCCCACCAGGCAAGCAACGAAAGGCAGCACTGATGGCCACCCCGCAGGCCGCTTCGGACATCATCGGGCAAGCCAAGGAGCAGCTACCGAACCTCATCGGCAAGCCGGCCGAGTCCGTGTCAGGGATCGAGCGCGCCGAGGACAACGGATGGCGGGTGACCCTCGAGGTACTCGAGCTCGAGCGCATCCCCCCTACGACCGATGTCCTCGGCACCTACGAGGTGCTGCTCGACGAGGAGGGGACACTGCAGAGCTTCCAGCGCATCTACCGCTACCACCGCAGTCAGGCTACGCGGGAATGACCGCCTGGGAACCGCAAGGATCGCCCTTCGGTACGTCTGCCTCCCCCATGGCCGGAGCCGCAGGCATCGCTCCCGCGCCGTCCCCCGCGGGACTCGCGGACGTCCTCGACCGCATTCTCGACAAGGGCCTCGTGGTGGCGGGCGACATCCGTGTGGACCTCGTCGGGGTGGAGCTCCTCACCATCAAGATCCGGCTGCTGCTGGCCTCAGCGGACCGTGCCGCGGAGTTGGGCATGGACTGGTGGCGCACCGATCCCTACTTCTCCTCCAAGGCCCTCGCCCTCGAGGAGGAGAACCGGGCACTGCGTCAGCGCCTCGACCGCCTCGAGGACGCTCTGGAGACATCCAGCGAGGAAGAGGAAGACGAGGACGAGTATGCGGACTAGCGAAGGTCGACCGAGTGGACACTGAGCAGCCACGCGAGCTCTGCTGGGTCTACGGGATCCTTCGTGAGGGTCACCCGATCGCACCCGACATGACGGGTGTGCCGGGCAGCGGCCCGGTGGAGGCCATCTCGGAGGGCGGCCTCGCAGCTGCGGTGAGCCGGGGCGCCCCGGACACGATGCCGTCGGACGAGGTCCTCATGGACGACAACGAGCGACTGCGGACCGTCCTGCTCGCCCACGATGCGGTGCAGCGGGCCCTGGTCGAGGATGGCGACGTCCTTCCCACCCGATTCGCGACCGTCTGCACGGAAACGGACGCGAGATCACTGTTGTCTGCGCATCGACCGACGCTCGACTCGGCGTTCGCGCAGGTGGGCAGCCAGCGGGAATGGGGTGTGCAGATGTTCGTGGGCGCGGGCTCGGCCCATCACTCCGCCCCACGGCAGAGGAGAGACGCCCCCGGTGCGGGACGTGCGTACCTGGCCGGCAGGCAGGAGCAGGCCCGACAGCGGGGCACCCGCCATGAACGCGGCAAGCGGTCCAGCGAGGACCTGCACGGGCGCCTTGCATCCGTGGCCACCGCGGGAGTGCGGATCGGCCTGCATGCCCAACACGTCACCGGACGCACTGACGAGATGGTCTACAACGCCTCCTTCCTCGTCGCGCGGGAAGCGGAGGACCGGTTCAAGGCGATCGTCACGCGAGCGGGGGGCGCGGACATCACGTGCGTGCTCACCGGCCCATGGCCCCCGCACCACTTCGTCGACCTCGATCTCAGTGGGGATGCGAATGTCCATGCGTGACGGCTTCAACGAGGAGTCGGTCCTCGACCTGGCGGGGGACGCCACCGTCGTGGACCTCGTCGACCGGCTACTGGACCGGGGTGTCGTCCTCGCGGCCGAGATCACCCTCGCGGTAGCCGATGTCGACCTCGTCCACGTAAGCCTCCGGGCGCTGCTCGGCACCTCCGACCGAGCCCTGCGCATGAGCGCCGACCCGTCGAGGGACCGCGAGCCGGCCACGCTGACCACGGAGGGATTGACCGGCTCGCGGGCACCGCTCCCCCGCCATGGCTGAGTCCCTCGTGTACTGCTACGCCGTCACGGACGCGGCGCACGACCTGGGGGATCTCCGTGGGCTCGACGACGCGCCCGTGCTCGTCCGTTTCCTGGGTGGCGTCCATGCCGCCCTCAGCCGCCACCGCGACCTCGTCCTGGGCGCGAGCACGGACCAACTCCTCCGGTGCGCGGCCGTCACCGACTCAGCTATGGAGCACGGCAGCGCGGTTCCGTTGCGGTTCGGGACACTCATGGAGGAGGATCAGCTCGCCGCGCTCCTTGCGCAACGTGCCGAGGAGCTGAGAGCGGACCTCCACTTCGTGAGGGGCCGTGTCGAAGTCGGGTTGCGTGTGACGAGCGCCTCGACCGAGGACCCCGCCACCGTCGGATCCCCTGGCCGGATGCCCCGCGGCGATCCGGCCCCGCAACCCGGCGACGGACGTGAGCACATGCGGCGCCTCCAGCGTCGGGAGCGGGAGTCGACGAGTGCCTCCGAGCTCGCGGCCGACCGGTGCCATGAGCGACTTGCGCAGCACGCGCCCACCCATCGTCTATGGCGGCGTCCCCGGGAGGGAGTGCTCCTCACCGCCGCGTATCTCGTGGAGCGCGCACAGGTCGACGAGCTTGCCGCGGTCGTCGACGAGCTGGAACGTCATGAGACGACCGTCCGGCTGGCGCTCACAGGACCGTGGGCGCCCTACAGCTTCGTGGGTGGGATCGACCGATGAACGAGACAGAGGCTCGTGAGCGGATCGACCGCCTGCTGGCGGGCCACGACGGGGATCTGCTGGGTCTCGTCACCCAGATGGAGCACACCGCCGGAGGAACACCTGGCCGGATCAACGCCGATCCCGAGAACGTCGAGCGAGGCCTCGCGCAGCTCGTCCTCACGCTCGTGGAGCTGCTCCGCCAGGTAATGGAGCGCCAAGCCGTCCGCCGCATGGAACGTGGAACGCTGAGCGACGACGAGGTCGAACGGTTGGGCATCGCCTTCCTCCGCCTCGACCAGCGCATGGAGGAGCTGCTCGCCACATTCGAGCTGGAGCGTGCCGACCTGCAGATCCACCTGGGACCGCTGGGCAACCTGCTCGATTAGCGTTACGCCCGCTTTGTGCCCATCCCATGCCGAGGTTTGTAGAAAGTTGCCGCCTCACGCGGCAACTTTCTACAAACCTCTGGTGGGCGGCCCGGTGGGCGGCTGGCTGCGGTGGGCGGCTGAGGGAGCGGGGATTCCGCCGCCCGCCGACCGGCTCCCGAACCGCTACCATTGCACGTGCCCGTCTTTCGCGGTCGCACCCGCCTATACCTCGAGCTCTCCCATGCCTGCACGCTCTGACCTGCGCAATGTTGCCATCGTCGCCCATGTCGATCACGGCAAGACCACCCTCGTCGACGCCATGCTCTGGCAGTCGGGGGTCTTCCGGGAGAACCAGGACGTCAACGAGCGCGTGATGGACTCGACGGACCTCGAGCGGGAGAAGGGCATCACCATCCTCGCGAAGAACACCGCGGTTCGGTACGGGGACCTCAAGATCAACATCATCGACACACCCGGGCATGCGGATTTCGGTGGAGAGGTCGAGCGTGGCCTCGCCATGGTCGACGCGGTCGTGTTGCTCGTCGACGCCTCCGAGGGCCCGCTGCCCCAGACCCGCTTCGTGCTGCGCAAGGCCCTCGAGCGCGGCCTGCCCGTCGTGCTCGTCGTCAACAAGATCGACCGTCCCGACGCCCGGGTGGCCGAGGTGGTCGACGAGGTCTACCAGCTCTTCATCGACCTCGACGCCCGCGACGATCAGATCGACTTCCCCGTCGTCTACTGCGTGGCGCGCGACGGGCAGGCGAGCCTCGACCCCGAGACGCCGGGTGTCGACCTCAAGCCGCTCTTCGAGACCCTGATCGAGCACGTCCCCGCCCCCACCTACACCGAGGATGCGCCCCTGCAAGCGCTCGTCACCAACCTCGACGCCTCGCCCTACGTCGGCCGCCTCGCGCTGTGCCGGGTGCACGAGGGGTCGTTGCGCAAAGGCCAGCAGGTGGCGTGGTGCCGCACTGACGGCAGCGTCGAGAAGGTGAAGATCACCGAGCTGTACGTCACCGAGGCGCTGGACCGCGTCGATGCGGTGGAGGCGCACCAGGGCGACATCATCGCAATCGCGGGCCTGGCCGACGTGACGATCGGGGAGACGCTGGCCGACCCGGAGCATCCCGTCGCCCTGCCCGCGCTGACCGTCGACGAGCCCAGCCTTGCGATGACCATCGGGCTCAACACCGCGCCGGGCGCGGGAACCGAGGGCGACAAGGTCACCGCCCGCCTGCTCAAGGCGCGCCTGGATTCCGAGCTCGTGGGCAACGTCTCGATCCGCGTCCTGCCGACGGAGCGACCCGATACCTGGGAGGTACAGGGACGAGGCGAGCTCGCACTGGCTGTACTCGTGGAGACGATGCGCCGCGAGGGCTACGAGCTGACCGTGGGCAAGCCCCAGGTCGTGACGCGTGAGATCGACGGGAGCGTGCACGAGCCCGTGGAGCGCGTCTCGATCGATGTGCCCGAGGAGTATCTGGGGGTCGTGACGCAATTGCTCGCGCTGCGAAAAGGGCGTATGGAGCAGATGATCAACCACGGCACCGGGTGGGTGCGCCTCGAGTACCTCGTGCCCGCACGGGGACTCATCGGATTCCGCACGGAGTTCCTCACCGAGACACGAGGCACGGGCTTGCTGCACCACGTCTTCGAGCGCTACGACCCCTGGCACGGCGAGCTCCGCACCCGGCCGACGGGAAGCCTCGTGGCGGACCGCAAGGGCCCGACCACCGCGTTCGCGCTCGCGAACCTACAGCAACGTGGGACGCTGTTCGTCGCGCCGGGAACGGAGGTGTACGAGGGCATGATCGTGGGAGAGAACGCCCGGCAGGAAGACATGGACGTCAATCCCACCAAGCAGAAGAAGCTGACCAACATGCGCGCGGCCGCAGGCGACGAGTTGGTGCCCCTCGTGCCCCACACCGCGTTGTCACTCGAGCAGGCGCTCGAGTTCTGCCGCGCAGACGAGTGCGTGGAGGTCACTCCCCGGTCGGTCCGCTTGCGCAAGGTGATCCTGGAGCAGACCGCCCGAAAGCGTGCGGGCTCGGCCGCGTCCTGAGCCGCGAGGCCGCCGCCATCTCAGGGGGGTGGTGGGGCACACTGCTCTCGTGAGGCTGGTGGGAAGGCACGGCACATGAGCAAAGAGGCGCTGAGGGTGGCCAACTGCAGCGGCTTCTTCGGGGACCGGTTGTCCGCGGCACGGGAGATGGTCCACGGGGGACCGATCGATGTGCTGACCGGCGACTGGCTCGCCGAGCTCACCATGGGCGTGCTCCTGAAGCAACGTCGCCGCGACCCCGAGACGGGCTACGCACGGACGTTCATCGCCCAACTCGACGACGTGCTCGAGGACTGCCTCGACCGGGACATCAAGATCGTCTCGAACGCGGGAGGGCTGAACCCGCAGGCCTGTGCCCGGGCGGTCGAGGAGATCGCGGAGCAGCTGGGCCGGGAGGTACGGGTCGCCTGCGTCAGCGGCGACGACGTGACCGAGCTCTTCCGCCGCGAGCGGGCCGACGGGTGGAGGGCCGACCACCTCGACACAGGCGCCGCGCTCGACGCGGCCTTCGAAGGGCGCGAGCTCGACGTCGAGGTGGCGAACGCCTACCTGGGTGGCTGGGGGATCGCGGAGGCGCTGTCGGCGGGTGCCGATGTCGTGGTCACCGGAAGGGTCAGCGATGCCTCGGTCATCGTCGGGCCGGCGGCGTGGCACTTCGGATGGGCCGCCGACGACTGGGACGCCCTCGCGGGGGCGGTCGCCGCGGGCCACGTGATCGAGTGCGGGGCCCAGGCGACAGGGGGCAACTTCTCCTTCTTCACCGAGTTGGGCGATGTGCGGCGCTGCGGGTTCCCGATCGCTGAGATCTCCGCTGATGGCTCCGCGACCATCACGAAGCATCCGGGCACGGGAGGGGCGGTGACCACCGAGACCGTGACCGCCCAGCTCCTCTACGAGATCGGGGGGCCACGCTACGCGAACCCCGACGTGGTCGTGAGGCTCGACACGCTGACCCTCGCGCAGGAGGGTCGCGACCGCGTCAGGATGAGCGGCACCCGGGGGGAACCCGCCCCGAGCACCGTCAAAGTGGGGGCCCTGTGCCCCGCGGGCTGGCGCAACGCCATGACGTTCGTCCTCACCGGCCTCGACATCGAAGAGAAGGCAGCGGTCGCCCAGGACGCGTTGTGGGAGGGCGTGCCAGGTGGTCGCAGCGCCTTCGAAGCAGTCGGGATCCGCCTGATACGAGCCGATTCCCATGACCCCGGGTGGACGACCGACGCGGTCTCGCTGCTCACGGTCTCGGTCACCACCCCGGACCGGGGACTCGCCGCCCGGTTCTCACGCGCGGCCACGGAGACAACGCTCGCGAGCTACCCCGGCTTGTTCCTCGCCGACCCGCCCGGCCCCGGCAGGGACTACGCCGTCTTCTGGCCCACCCTCTTGCCGGCCGAACGCGTCGAGCAGCGGGTATCCCTGGGCCACGACACGTGGACGGCCGGCAGGCCACCGCTCGAGGAGCCGAGGGATACGGCCACGGGGGAGCCTCCGAACGCAATCCCCGCGGACGCACGCGACGACGAGACGAGGCTCGTGCCCCTCGGCACGGTGCTCGGCGCCCGTTCGGGGGACAAGGCGGGCAACGCAACGCTGGGCGTATGGGCACGCGACGACGCCACCTTCGAGTGGCTCGCGGGCTGGTGGGGCGAATCCGAGCTCAGGGCACTGCTGCCCGAGGCGGCGGATTGCGACATGAACGTGTGGTGGCTGCCGAACCTGCGCGCCGCGGGATGCACGATCCTCGGGTTCCTCGGTCACGGCGTCGCGGCGAACCTCGACCTCGACTCGCAGGCGAAGGGTCTCGGCGAGTACCTGCGGGCCAAGCACGTGGAGGTGCCCTCCGTGCTGCTGCGGGGAGCGAGCCGTGGGTGAGGGCCGACCGCAAACGCTGGTCCACCTCGACGTCGAAGGCGGCGTCGCGACCATCACGCTGGACTCGCCGCACAACCGCAACGCGCTGTCCGCCCGACTGCGCGCGGAGCTATCAGAAAGTCTCGGGAACGCGCTCGCGGACGAGCACGTCCGGGTCATCGTGCTGACGCACCGGGGGCCGGTCTTCTGCGCGGGGATGGACCTCAAGGAGTCCCGAGGCTCCACGCCTCCTGAGGAGGGGAGCCCCGGCCTGCCCGCGATCCTCGAGGCGCTGTGGACCTCGCCGAAACCCGTCCTCGCCCGCCTGGCCGGGCCCGCTCGCGCGGGGGGGCTGGGGTTGGTGGCCGCCTGCGACATCGCGGTGGCCTCGGACACGATCGATCTCGCCTTCCCGGAGGTGCGGCTCGGCGTCGTCCCCGCCCTGATCTCCGTCACCGTGCTGCCTCGCATGCTGCCCCGCGCCGCCCACGAGCTGTTCCTGACGGGCGAGGCCTTCGACGCGCACCGCGCGGTGGAGGTGGGCCTGCTAAACGCCGCGGTACCTCACGCCGAGCTCGACGACGAGGTCCGCCGCTACACGGCCCTGCTGTTGCGTGGCGCCCCGGAGGCACTCGCGGCTACCAAGGAAGTGCTGCGCACCCCACCGACCGGATCCGTCGGGGAGCAGCTAGCCGCGATGGGCGAGGTGTCCACGCGTCATTTCTCCTCGCCCGAGGGTCAGGAGGGCCTCCGCGCGTTCGCCGAGAGACGTCGACCCGAGTGGGTTCCCCCCGACAACGCGTAAGGACGACCCGCACCGATCACGGGGAGGTCGCGGGCGGGTCGGCACCCTCCGTCGGCACGGCGTCGACGCGGGCGAGCGGCTGATCGAAGGCCACCTGGTCACCGACGCCGACAGCGATCTCCGTGACCACGCCCGACAACGGGGCCACGATCGCGTGCTCCATCTTCATCGCCTCGACGACGAGCAGGGCGCTGCCTTCCTCCACCCGGTCGCCTCGAGCCGCGCGCACCGACACGACCGCGCCCGGCATCGGACTGCGGACCTCGCCGTCCACCGTGGCGACCGCCCGCTGCCGGCGGGCGAGGGGGACCGCCCTCACCGCGTGACCCACGCCGTCCGACCACACCCACGTGACGTCGCCGTCGTCTGCGGTCCAGACACGACGGGTGCGCCCGTCGAGCGTCAGCTCGAGCCCATCGTCCAGCTCGACGACGCTTGCCTGGACGGGGTCTGCGTCCCCGATCCGCACGTGGGCCGCGCCAGGCGTGCCCGTCACCTCGAGGGCAAGGGGCGCGCCGTCCGGTCCGGGGACCGTCCAGGAGATGCCAGCGTGACCACCGAGACGCCAGCCGCTCGGGACCTCCCAGGGATCGATGACCGCCCCGCGCGGCCACAACCCGAGCACGCGGTGGAGCAGGTAGGCGGCGTACACGTGGGCGGGGACGTCGGCGGATGTCATGGCGGGCAGATCACGCTCCACCAGCCCCGTATCCAGACGCCCCGCACGGACGTCGGGGTGGCCGACGAGCGCGCGAAGGAACCCGACGTTGGTGCGCAGGCCCAGCACGACGTTGTCGGCCAGCGCGCGATCGAGCCGACCGAGGGCGGACGCCCGGTCATCGCCCCAGGCGATGACCTTGCTGAGGAGGGGATCGTAGACGGTGCCCACCACCTCGCCCTCGACCAGGGAGCTGTCGACCCGCACGAAGGGCAGGGCAGGTTCGCGCACGAGCAATGCCCGCCCCCCCGTGGGCAGGAAGTCGCGGCCGGGGTCCTCGGCGTAGACGCGCGCCTCCACCGCGTGTCCCTCGAGGGAGACGTCGGCCTGCTCGAGCGCGAGCGCCTCCCCCGCGGCGACCCGTAGCTGCTGCTCGACGAGGTCGATGCCCGTGACGAGCTCGGTGACGGGATGCTCGACCTGCAACCGCGTGTTCATCTCCATGAAGAAGAACTCGTCGGGTGCTCGGGCGGAGACGATGAACTCGACCGTGCCCGCCCCCTCGTAGGCGACCGAGCGGGCGGCCTCCACCGCGGCCTCCCCGATACGGGCGCGGGTCAAGTCGTCGAGCAGCGGCGAGGGAGCCTCCTCGACGATCTTCTGGTGCCGGCGCTGCAGGCTGCACTCGCGCTCGCCGAGGTGGACGACACGACCGTGCGCATCCGCGAGGACCTGCACCTCGATGTGGCGCGGTTGGGAGACGAGTCGCTCCACGAACAGCGTGTCGTCGCCGAACGACGAGTGCGCCTCGCGGCGTGCGCTCGCGAGCGACTCGGGCAGGACGGATCGATCGTGGACCAGCCGCATGCCTTTGCCGCCACCCCCGGCGGCGGGCTTGACGAGGACGGGGTAGCCGATCTCGTCCGCCGCGGCGACGAGGTCGTCGTCGCTCATCGCAGGGTCCGAGCGGCCGGGGACCACGGGCACCCCGGACGCCGCGACCGCGCGTCTGGCCCGGATCTTGTCGCCCATCGTCTCGATCGCCTGAGCGGGTGGCCCCACGAAGACGAGGCCCGCGCGTGTGCAGGCGCGCGCGAAATCGGCGCTCTCGGCGAGGAACCCGTAGCCGGGATGCACGGCCTCGGCGCCTGTCTCCGCGGCCGCACGGAGGATCGCCCCGATATCGAGGTAGCTCTCGGCAGAGGGGGCGGGGCCGACACGGATCGCGACGTCGGCCTCGCGCACGTGGCGGGCGCCAGCGTCCGCGTCGCTGTGCACCGCGACCGCGCGCACCCCGAGGTGGCGCAACGTGCGGATGACACGAACCGCGATCTCCCCGCGGTTGGCGATCAGGACGCTCTCGAACATGGCTCCCCTACATCCTGAAGACACCGCGGGACACCGGGTCGAGCGGCGCGTTGCCGCAGACGGAGAGGGCGAGGCCCAGCACCATGCGCGTGTCGAGCGGGTCTATCACCCCGTCGTCCCACAGCCGTGCGGTCGAGTAATAGGGGTTGCCCTGGCGTTCGTACTGCTCGCGCACGGGACCCCTGATCGCCTCCTCGTCCTCCGCGGTCCACTGCTCGCCGCGTCCCTCCACCTGCTCGCGACGCACGGTCGCGAGGACCGCGGCCGCCTGCTCCCCGCCCATCACCGAGATGCGCGCGCTCGGCCACGTCCACAAGAACCGCGGCGCGAACGCCCGCCCGCACATCGAATAGTTGCCCGCCCCGAAGGAGCCGCCGATCACCACGGTGAGCTTGGGCACACGGGCGCACGCCACCGCGGTGACCATCTTCGCGCCATGCTTCGCGATGCCACCGGCCTCGTACTCACGCCCGACCATGAAGCCGTTGATGTTCTGGAGGAACAGCAACGGGACCTTCCGCTGGTCGCAGAGCTCGATGAAGTGGGTGCCCTTGAGCGCGGACTCGCTGAACAGCACCCCGTTGTTCGCCACCACCCCCACCGGGTGACCGTGAATTCGGGCGAACCCGGTGACCAGCGTGGTGCCGTACTCGGCCTTGAACTCCTGCAGGCGGCTTCCGTCCACGATTCGCGCGATGACCTCCCGCACGTCGTAGGCGGTCCTCGGGTCGCTCGGCAGCACCCCGTAGAGCTCCGTCGGATCGACCACGGGCTCCTCGGTCGGGGCGACCTCCCACGGTGGCGAGGATCGCGGGCCGAGGCCGTCGACGATCGCCCGGACGATCCTCAACGCGTGGCTGTCGTCGTCGGCGAGGTGGTCGGTGACCCCCGACGTCCTCGCGTGCAAGGTCCCACCGCCGAGTTCCTCCGCACTCACGACCTCGCCGGTGGCTGCCTTCACCAGAGGCGGGCCTCCGAGGAATATCGTGCCCTGGTTGGCGACGATGACCGCCTCGTCGCTCATCGCCGGCACATAGGCGCCGCCCGCGGTGCAGGAGCCCAGGACCGCGGCGATCTGAGGTATGCCCTGCGCGCTCATCGTGGCCTGGTTGTAGAAGATCCGGCCGAAGTGGTCCCGATCTGCGAACACCTCGTCCTGATGCGGCAGGAAGACGCCGCCGGAGTCCACGAGGTATACGCAGGGCAGCTTGTTGTGCAGCGCCACCTCCTGCGCGCGGAGGTGCTTCTTCACCGTCATCGGGTAGTACGTGCCCCCCTTGACCGTGGCGTCGTTCGCGACGATGACGCACTCGCGTCCCGATATGCGCCCCACCCCCGTGATGATGCCCGCGCCCGGCGGCTCGTCGTCGTACATGCCGAACGCGGCCAAGGGTGAGAGCTCGAGCAGGGGGCTACCCGGATCGAGCAGCGCGTCGACCCGCTGGCGCGGAAGCAACTTGCCCCGATCGAGGTGCCGCGCCCGGGCACGCTCCGGTCCGCCGAGCGCTGCCCGACTCATGTGCCCTCGCAATGTGTCCGCGAGCTCCCGCTGCGCGCGGGCGGCGTCGACGAACGACGCGGACCGGGGGTCGGCCTTCGTGCGCAGGACCTGCTCGTCGCTCACCTCCACCTCCGCGATCGGGACGGGGGTCTCAACCGAACTCGAACAACTCGACTGCGACCGCGGCCTCGCATCCGGCCCTCGCGCCCGCGTCGGCCACCACCCAGCGGAGGAACTCCGGGTCGGCCATCGGGTGGTCGCCGAGGCCCTCCAGGTACGCCCGGTGCTCGGAGAGGGAGGCCACCCCGACGTCGACGGTGCCTGTCACCTCGATCGCGTGACGGGCCAACGGTGACCCCGCGACCATCGCCCACCTGACCCGGTGGGCCTCACCGCCCACTCCCGGGAAGATCCAGCGGTTGCCCGCGTCCGCGATCGCGTCCAGGAGGGCCGCACCCGTCACACGGTGGTCAGCGGAGTTCAGCGCTCCCGGACCCCAGGTCTCCCGATGGTTGAGGGTGATGACCGTGTCGGGACGGTGGCGCCTGATCGCGCCGACGAAGTCACGGCGCAGGTCGAGGCCGTACTCGAGCACGCCGTCCGCGTGGTCGAGGAACTCGACGACGTCCACGCCCACGACCGCGGCGCTGCGTTGCTGCTCGACCACCCGCAACGGTCCTGCCTCCTCGGGTGACAGGGCGTCGATCCCCGCTTCCCCTCGGGTGGCCAGAAGGTAGACGACGTCGTGGCCCTCACCAGTCCAGCGCGCGACCGCGGCCGCCGCCCCGTACTCGAGATCGTCGGGATGGGCCACGACCGCGAGAACCCGGCCGACGTCTCCGTCGAAGCGCTCGAGCTCAGATTCAGGTGCTCCCGCCATGTTGCGCCTCCAAGACTCAACCGACCGATGCGCCACCGGCGTGGCCAGCTTAGCCCTCAGGTAGGGGCCGGGGTCAGAGCAGCTGCCGACCCGATATCTCGTCAGGGACTATGCGCAGGTAGCGCAAGCCGTCACTGGTCGCCCACTGCTGCAGGCGCAGCCGCCGCAGCTCCGCTGCCTCCGCACCGCCGGTGACCGCGGCGCACGTGCCCTTCACGAGGACGCTCCACCCTTCCTGCCAGGTCGGGTCGAGCTCGTCGACCTCGAACGCCACGGGCCCTTGGGAGGCTCCCGCATCCAGCGCCCCTCCCGCCTTGGTCCTCAGGACGATCGTGCCCTTGTGCATGGCGTAGTTGACGGGCAGCACGGACAGCCCCCCGTCGAGCACGAAGGCGACCCGACCGATCTGGGGCACGTGCTCGGTCAGTCGACGCACACATTCGTCCACCTCGAGCACCTGCAGTCGTGCGGGGTCGTTGCCCATGCCAGTCCTCACCGTCCCCGTCACAGCCCCGCGTACGTCTGGAGTGCGATGTCGTCCTGCTCCCATTCGAGCTCGCCCCGCAGCGCCACGACGCCGTCGACCTCCTCGAGGAGGCCCTCGAGCTGGGAGATCCGGCTGCGTCGGCCGACCCCGCCGGACAAGGTGACCTCCCCCCACTGCACCGTCGCACGCACGTCTGGCTCCCCGAATCCCTCCAGGGCATCGTCGACAGCGGCCTGCACCGCGACATCTGTGCGCAACAGCACCTCGAGAACGTCGTGCCTGCTGATCACACCCGCCACGGCACTGTCCGCGAGGACCACGAGTCGGGACACATCCCGGTCGATGAGCTCGCGCGCGACCGCCCGCAAGGTCGCCTCCGGCGCGGTGACCAGCGCCGGCCGCGAGCACGCCTCGCCGACGGTGACGGCCCGCCGGCGGCGATGACCGGCCGCGGCTCCACGGCCGAGCCGCAGTCCGTGGGCGGCCGTCTTGTCGAGTAGGTCGCGCTCGCTCAGCACGCCAATCAGCTCACCCGTCTCCGATACGACCGGAGCGCCGCTGACACCGAAGTGGAACAGCAGGAGTGCCGCCGTGCGCACGGGCATCCCCTCCTCGAGGACAAGTGGGTCGGCGGTCATGACGTCGGCGACCCGGAGTGGGGATGCCGTACTCCGTGGAGGTGGTGGTTCGAGTTCGCCCACATCACGCCGGAGCGAGATCGCGAGGCGCTGGAGAAGCCCCTCGGCGGTACGGTCGACGATGCCACGCAGCATGGTCGCGTCCACCGCAGCGCCCAGCAGGCCGAGCGGTGTCGTGTAGCTCCCGACCAACGTGAGCTGGGCCCTCGAGCGGGACAACGGCTCGAGCTCGATGTCACCCTCGAACTCGGGGAAGACCTGGCGGGCGGGGTCCGCATGCCACCGCAGGGGGATCTTCACCCGCGAGCCGGCACGCACGGCCACGCCGGTGGACACCCGTACGCGCTTGGCGAGCGCCACCCCCGCAGCGGAGGTGTCGACGGACACGAGGAAGGACCCGTCCGCGTCCCGGGCGATCCCCGATTCGGCGGCGTCATCGCACAGGAGGTCGACGATCCGGCGTCGCAGGGTCTCCTCGAGGCGTGCGGGATCACCCGGCACGTTGCGATGTGCGTAGAGCCAGCGCCTCATCATCGTCTCCCTCCGCGTCGGACCCGTCTCATGGCGGCACGAGCCACTCTGCGCGCGAGGAGCCGGGGGAGGTAGGGCCGATGGTCCCTGTGCGGCGGGGCTGCCGGGCCCGACCGCGTGCGACCTCAGCGGGACTTGTCCTGCGGCCGGTGGCCGGCCAGGTAGGCAGCGGCCTCGGCACGTCGGGCGACCTGCAGCTTCGAGAGGATCGTGGAGACGTAGTTCTTCACCGTCTTCTCCGCGAGGTGCACGTGCTCACCGATCTGCCGGTTCGTCAGCCCCTCCGCGATCATGTCCAGGATCCGGGCCTCCGTCGGTGTCAGGCGGGCCAGTCGGGGATCCTCGTCGCTCTTGGGGTTACGGACCCGTTCGAGAACGCGTGCGGTGACTCCGGGGTCGAGGAGGGACTCGCCCGCCGCGACCCGGCGAATGCCGTCCACGAGATCCGACCCGCGAATCTGCTTGAGCACATACCCCGCCGCGCCTGCCATGATCGAGTCGAACAATGCCTGGTCGTCCGAGAACGACGTCAGCATCAGGACTGCCATGTCGGGATGCTCGGCACGGATGTCCCGGCACGCCTCCACACCCGACCGGTCCGGCAGGCGAACATCGAGCACGACGACGTCGGGCTTGTATGAACGGGCTCGCAGGACCGCCTCTCCGGCCGTGCCGGCCTCAGCGACGACCTCGAGGTCCTCGTGGGCCTCGAGCATTCCGCGCAAACCTGTCCGCACGACCTCGTGATCGTCGACCAACATCACTCGCACCATGTCTAACGTCCCCCAACCGGTACTCGCAGGCGCACGGTCGTGCCCTGTCCCTTCACATTGTCGATCACACATTCCCCGCCGACCGCATCGGCTCGCTCCCGGATGTTGTCGAGGCCGCGGCCCACCCTGGACGCGCTGGGCTCGAACCCTGTCCCGTCGTCCGCGACGACGACCTCGACCGAATCGTCGAGTCCACGCGCGGATACCGTCACCGCGGAGGCGTCCGCGTGCTTGGCGACATTCGACAATGCCTCCCGGACGACTTGGAGCAGGTCCGGAACCACCGCGTCGGGCAACCATTCGTCGAGCCCCCCCTGCACGTCGAGGCGTGGACGCACGAGTGCGTTGACCTCGTGCTCCCGGGCCAACTCCGCCAATCCCCGCTCCAGTCCCATCCCCGCTGCCTGACCGGGCCTCAGCTGGAAGATGTAGTTGCGGAGCTCGCGTATGGCACCGTCCAGCGCATCGACGGCCGCGTCCAGCCGCGCGTCCACGCGGGCGGGGTCGGTGTCCACCAGGCCCCTCGCGGACTCCAAGCCCATCCCGATGGAGAACAGCGCTTGGATGACCCCGTCGTGGAGCTCACGGGAAATCCGGTCACGCTCGTCCGCGACCGCCATGGACTGCAGCCGCTCAGCCAGCTGGGCGTTCTCGACGGCCGCGCCGGCTTGCGCAGCCAGCACCGCGACCAACTCCTCGTCGCGTTCGTCGAAGCCTCCGGGCTTCTCGGTCAGATAGAGGTTGCCGTACACCTGCCCACCGGAGCGCACGGGTGCCCCCAAGAAGCTGCGCATGGGCGGATGCCCCTCGGGGAAGCCGTAGGAGGCGGGGTGCGAGTTGATGTCGTCCGTGCGGATGATGCGCGGATCCCGGATCAGCAATCCCAGCAAGCCCTCTCCGCGGGGCAGGTGCCCGATCCGGGCCACCGTGTCCTCGTCAACCCCCCGGTGCACGAACGACGAGATCGTCTCGTCCTCACCGAGCACCCCCAACGCGGCATACTGCGCCCCCGTCGCACGGGCAGCCGCGTCGACGATCGTCTCGAGCACCCCGTCGAGCGTGAGCGCACCCGCGAGCGCCCCTGCCGCGTCGGCCAGACCTCGCAGCCGTTCGTGTGCGCCGTTCACGTGGAGAGCATAACGATCCCCGCAAGTCGATCCGCGACGTCGAGCACGAACCGGCGCACGCACGCCTCCGCGACACGGTGGCCGACGAGTCGGTCGCCCGCTCCCCCGACGACCGACAGCGGGGGCCGGTACGAGCCCATGAGCGAGAGCTGGCATCCGTGACCTCGCAGCGACGCCAGCTCGAGGTCCGCCTCCAGAACGGGCACGACCCGATCGGCCGAGGCAGAGCGCCACTCGACGCGTCGAAGCATCGCTCCCCCCTGCCCCACGACGCCGGGCTCCCCCACTCCCGTCCACGTCCGGTGCGCTGCCAAGGCGGAGGGCAGAGCCCGATCCGCACGCACGTCCACGAGCCATCCGCCGGCGGAGTCCTCGGCCGGGGATGGCAACCACTGCCCGGGATCGCCTCCGAAGCCGCTCTCGAGGTCCGCGAGCTCGTGCTCCAGGTATGTGTAGAAGTAGACATGTCGCCGCATGCCGACCCCTCAGGCGATCCGGCGGCCGGTGATGGCCCGCGGCAGCACCCGGACGTAGTGCACCCGGTCACCGGCCGCCCATGGCCGGAGAGGCAACTCACGGGCGCGCTCGAGCTCATCGGGATCCCACACCTCCTGCGCTTTCCCGTGGACCACCACGCTCCAGCCGCTCTGCCATCCCGCGTCCACCTCGTCGACCTCGAACGCGACGGTGGCACCATGCACCTGATCGAGAAGCCCCCCGCGGTCGGTGCGGAAGACGACGCTGCCCTCGTGGAACAGGTAGTTGACCGGCAATAGCTCCGGGACCCCGTCGCGGAGGAACGCGAGCCGTCCGAGGTATTGCTGTCCCAACAGGCGCAAGCATTCCTCGACGGGCAAGTCGACCAGTTCCCTCATCACCGTCTCCTACCTTGAGGTGCTTGTTCCAAAGTGGCTCCGGGACCAGGATCGCCTCCGCCCCCGTACGACGGCAGTACCGAACGTCCCGCCACACCTACCCGAAGGTCCCCCACGCGGTGGGGCTTGCGCCCTTCGTGTCGCACTGGGGCGACGCCCACTCTTGGCGCAGACCGTTCGTGGCCGGTGGGATCTGGCCGTCTGAGCACAGGAGCGATACGAGATGACGCAAGCAAGTGGCTTCGCCCGCCTTTGGGCCGCGATCGCAGCGATCCTGGCGTTGATGCTGGGGGTGACCGTGGCGCTGACCTTCGGTGGGGGGCTCGGTGACTCGGGTGGCACCGCGGCCGCGGAGACCGAGGCCGTCAGCGTGACATTGACGGAGTTCGCGATCGAGCCGGGCGATCTCACCGTGCCCTCGGGAGTGCCCCTGACGTTCGAGGTCGCGAACGAGGGGGCGACGCCCCACGATTTCGTGATCGAGGGCGTGGCTGCCACCTCGGTCCTCCAGTCGGGCGAGAGCGAGACGTTAGAGGTGGACGCGCTCGAGCCGGGCACCTACGAGGTCATCTGCGAGGAGCCCGGCCACGAGGGAGCGGGGATGGTCGGGACCCTGACGGTGAGCGAGGACGGAGCGGCCGACTCCGGAGGCGAAGACGGGGCGGAGGCCCCGGCGGACGAGGAGATGTCGGCCGAGGAGATGGCGGCCATGCACGACGACCTCTCGGCCTTCCCCGCCGAGACCGAGGGGCAGGGCAATCAGCCGATGGAGCCCGAGATCGACGACGACGGGACGAAGGTCTTCGAGCTCACCGCCACCCATGTCGAGTGGGAGACGGAGCCGGGCGAGATCCGCGAGGCGCTCGCTTACAACGACCAGATCCCCGGGCCGCGGATCGACGTCGACGAGGGCGACGACGTGCGTTTGGTCCTGCACAACGAGCTCGAGGTGCCGACCGCCCTGCACCTGCACGGCCTCGTGCTGCCCAACGCGATGGACGGCGTCCCCGGCCTCACGCAGGACTCGGTGCTGCCCGGTGAGTCGTTCGACTACGAGCTGACCGTCGAGAACAGCGGCTCGCACATGTACCACTCGCACTTCGACTCCGCGAACCAGGTGCCATCCGGCTTGCTGGGCGCGTTCGTGGTCCACGGCGACGACGAGCCCGAGGTCGACCACGACATCGTGATGGTGCTCAACGACGGGCCGCTGGGTTACACGCTCAACGGCAAGGGCTTCCCCGCGACGGAGCCCCTCGTCGTTGACGAGGGCGACACCGTGCGCGTCCGCTATATGAACGAGGGGCTCGAGGTGCATCCCATGCACCTGCACGGGATGCCGCAGGAGGTCATCGCGCGCGATGGCTACCCACTCGACTCCCCCTATATCGAGGACAACATCCTCGTCGGTCCTGGCGACCGCATCGATGTCATAGTCGAGGCGACCGAGGTCGGCGCCTGGGCGTGGCACTGCCACATCCTCACGCACGCGGAAGGCCCTCACGGGATGTTCGGTATGGTGACCGCCCTTATCGTGGAGTAACGCCCAGACAACGTCCCTACCGGACAGGAAGGACGCACGGCCATGGCCAAGATCATCGTGGGAGTCGACGGCTCCCCGCACGCCCAAGCCGCACTGCAGTGGGCGGTCGAGGAGGCACGGCTCCGGGGCGCGAGCCTCACCGCCGTGTACGCGTACACGCCCTACTCCGCCGAGTTGTACGGCCTGCCGGGCGAACAACTCCAAACGGTCATCGACGAGGCCGATAACCAGGCCGAGGGGATCCTCTCCGAGGCTGTCGCAGCAGTCCGGGAGGAGGCCGGCGCCATCAAGATCGACACTGAGGTGGCGAGGGGCGAGAGCGCCGCGCGCGCACTCGTCGATCGCTCGTCGGACGCGGACATGCTCGTGGTCGGCTCCAGGGGGCGCGGCGGGATCGCCGGGATGCTGCTGGGCTCGGTGAGCCAACAGGCAGCCCAGCACTCCCCCTGCCCCGTGACCATCATCCGGTCGGACTGACATGCGCACACACACCCGACGCGGCGTCACGCGTGTCGCGGCACTGCTGCTCGCCCCGGCCCTGCTCGCGGCCTGCGGCCCGTCCGCCTCGGACGCCGATGGTCCCGTCGACCCGCAGACGGTACTGGCCGAGGCGGACGATGTCGCGCACGTGTTCCGGTCCGCGACGTGCGAGTGCTGCGGTGCCCATGCCGATCACCTCGAGGAAGCGGGCTTCGAGGTCGTCGAGCACGTGGTCGACGACGTGAACGCGGCGAAGGCGACCGCCGAGATCCCCGAGCAGCTCTTCAGCTGCCACACCACGATGATCGGCGGTTATGCGGTCGAGGGGCATGTCCCCGCGGAGTCGATCGAGCGGATGCTCGCCGACGCGCCGCCCATCGACGGGATCGCTCTCGCTGGCATGCCCGCAGGAGCCCCGGGAATGCCCGGTGAGGTGGAGGCGCCACTCGACGTTCGTGCGTTCGTCGGCGGAGAGGACTCGGGCGCTGTCCGCTGAGGGCCTCACCCGGGAGGGTCCACCGGGAGCACGACGGTGAACGTGGACCCCACTCCAACGGTGCTGTCGAGCTCGGCGACGAGTCGGCCGACCCGCTCCGCGATGTCGTCGCGGATCGCTCGCACCTCCTGCATGGGGCGGCCCTTCGGGTCCTCGAGCTCCCAGTCCTCCATGGGGGTGGTCGTCGCGGGGCACGCCTCCCCGACATTGCATCCCATCGAGATCAGGCGGTCCGCGCTGTCGGCGAGATCGGGAGTGAGCATTCGCCCGGGCGTCTCCGGGACATCGACGCCGATCTCGTCCATGGCGGCGATGACCTCCGGGTGCGGCCGCCCGGCCGGCTCGGTGCCCGCGGACGACGCCAGATAACGGCCTCCCGCGGCCTCGTTGAACAATGCCTCGGCCATCCGTGACCGTCCGGCGTTGTGCACGCATACGAATAGGACGTCAGGCATCGTTGCTCCTCGGCTGACTCGAACGCCAATGTAGCGCCGGAGCCCGCCTGCACCCAGGCCACGGACAGGCCCACCGAGGACTACATCACCGGCCGTTTCGGCTGACAACCTCCCGCGGGCATACTGCCGGTTGTCAGCGAGGAGAGGACATCCGGAGTGGCGATCATCGCCTGCCCTGCCTGCGGTGAGGACGAGGCCCTCGAGGGCACGCGGTCCGACGCGCACACCCTCGATGTCGAATGCACCGCCTGCGGTGCCGCGTGGCAGCGCCACACGGACCGACGGTGCGCCCTGTGCGGGTCGACGGACCTCAAGTACACCCCCCGCGACGTTCTCGAGCGATCCCGGGGAAACCAGCACACCCCCACCGGGCGCATCGACGCCTGGGCGTGCTACTCCTGCGGCGGCCGGGACGTGACGGGCCCGCATCCGGAGGCGGGCGACCCCGCGGACCTGCTGGGCGGCGACCTGCGAGAGGGCTGGGCCCGGCACCGGTGACGGGACGGTCCTTGCCGTCCGCAGCGGACCACGGCGTCGAGTTGGCGCGCCAGGTGACGTACTTCCTCACCGGCGACCGAGTGCGGTAGCCCGCCCGGTTTGCCTGGTTTACGCCACCCGACTTGCCCTATTTGCCCGTTTCCTTTCAGAGGTTTGTAGAGAAATGCTGCTTCAGGCGGCAATTCTCTACAAACCTCAGGTCGGGAGGGGGACCAAACCTCGGGTAGGGAGGGATCGAACCTCGGCGCGGAATCAGAGCTCGGCACGCTCGAAGCGCCAGGCCGCCACGAGGAGGGCCAGCGCGGTGGAGGCCACGGTTACGGCCACCAGCTGGGTGAAGGCGAGGACGCCCTGGGACGGCCCGGCGGGCCTCGACCCGCTCTCGCTACCCCACGGGTCCGTCCCCACGGCCGGTGAGCACCCCCACGGCGTGGTCCGCGGCTCGGTCGAAGGGTCGCAGCACGTACTCCGCACCCGCACGCTCGAACAACTCCGCGTCGGCTTCGGTATCCGCGGCGAGCGCGATCCCACCCTCGTAGCCGTGGTGCCGCAAGGCGTGGTGCAGGCCCAGTGCCGCGTCGCGGCGTCGGGCGGTGACCACGACCCAGCGCGTGGCTGCGAGGGGCAGCGCATCGGGGACCTCGGGATCCTCTGCGTCGCCGTACATCACCGGCACGCCGTGCTCCTCCCATCGACCCAGCACCGTGGGGTCGATGTCGACACCCATCACCGGAACCCCCGAAGACGTCAGTCCCGACATGATCGAGTCACCGAGGCGGCCGAGGCCGAACACGATCACCTCCGGATCGCTGACAGAGGACTCCGGCAGCTTGACCTCCTTGGCGCTTCGGCGTTCGAAGAGGCTCAACGGACCGGCCAGGCGCTCGAACAGCCAGCCCGAGTTGTAGATGAGGTAGGTCGACAGGCCGATCGTGATCAGCCCGACTGTGGTGATCAGCCCCACGATGTCGCCACCGATGTGACCGAGGCCAGCCCCCAGGGCGGCGAGGATCAGGGAGAACTCGCTGATCTGGGCCACCGTGAGCCCTGCGAGGAAGGACACGCGCTTGCGGTAGCCCATCGCCCCCATGATCACGAGCACGATCAGCGGGTTGCCGATGAGCACGAACACCGAGAGCACGAGGGCGGGGACGAGCAGCTCGCCGGCCTGGCCGAGGTCGAGCCCCACCCCGAGCTCGATGAAGAAGAACAGCACGAGGAAGTCGCGCAGGCTCGTGAGCCGGCCACCGATGGCTTCGCGGTACGGCGTCGATGCGAGGGAGACCCCCGCGAGGAACGCTCCCACCTCTTCGCTGAAGCCGAGCACGTCGCTGATCGCGGCAAGGGCCACCGCCCAGGTGATCGCGAAGAGGACGAGCAGCTCGGGGTGGTGGGCGACCCGGTGCAGCAGCGGTGGGATGACCCAGCGGGTGAGCGCGACGAGACCCCCGATCAGCGCCGCTCCCCGCAGTGCTACGAGCAGGAACTCCCTGCCGAGGCCGTCGGCGGTGACCGGGTCGCCGAACGCGGTCAACGCGATCATCACGAGCACCACGACGATGTCCTGGACGATCAGGAACCCGATGGCGATCCGCCCGTGCAGGTCCTCGGTCTCGCGCTTGTCCGAGAGCAGCTTGACGATGATGATCGTGGACGAGAAGGTGAGCGCCACGGCGACGTACAACGCGGGCACCGTCGACAGGCCCAGTGCGAGCGCGATCCCGAAGCCGACCGCCGACGTGAACGCGACCTGCCCCAGTCCGGTGGCGAGCGCCACAGGGCCGACCGTGCGGATCAGCCCCACGTCGAGCTTCAGGCCGACCACGAACAGCAGCAGCGAGATCCCGATGCTCGCGAGCAACTCGATCTCGGCCGTCTCCGCCACGAGACCCAGTCCTTCGGGGCCGGCGAGGATCCCCGCTGCGATGAAACCCACGATGAGTGGCTGACGCAGACGCGCGGCGACGAGACCGACGAGCGCGCACAGCGCCAACACCAACGCGATCTGGTGGAAGACGCTGTCTATCTCCGGCATGCCGCCTGTCGAGCCCCCATCGCTGCCTACGCCCGGTCACACCCTGCCCCGCGTAGCTTCCGGACCGCGGTCAGGGCTCAGCGCGGTAAGCCTATGCGTCCGCCGCCGATCCCGTGGTGATTCCCAGCGCAGCGTGCGCGGCCGCGAGCCTCGCGACGGGTACCCGCATCGGCGAGCACGATACGTAGTCGAGTCCCATCTCGTGGCACAGGTGGACCGAGGCAGGGTCCCCACCGTGCTCGCCGCAAAGGCCGAGATGGAGGTCTGGCCGGGCCGAGCGGCCCTCCTCCACCGCGATCCGCACGAGGCGCCCCACACCGGTGGGATCGAGCGTCCCGAACGGGTCGGCCTCGAGCAGGCCGCGCTCGAGGTAAGTCGGCATGATCCTCGCCTCGACGTCGTCGCGGGAGAAACCGAACGCCATCTGCGTCAGATCGTTCGTGCCGAAGGAGAAGAACTCCGCCGTCTGGGCGAGTTGATCCGCACGAAGAGCAGCCCGCGGGGTCTCTATCATGGTCCCGATCCGGTACGTCACGTCCACGCCCGCCTCCGCGAGCACCGCCTCGACCGTCTCCCGCACCCAACCCGCCACGAGGTCGAGCTCGCGGGCGGTGACGGTGAGCGGGACCATGATCTCGACCTGCGGGTCGCCACCGGAGCGCTTGACGTCCGCGGCCGCTTCGAGCAGCGCCCTCGTCTGCATCACGTACAAGCCCGGCTTGATGATCCCGAGCCGGCACCCACGGGTGCCGAGCATCGGGTTGGCTTCGCTCCAGTACTGAGCGGCGGCCAGTAGCTCGCGTCCCTTGTCGTCGAGCTCGCCCTTCGCTTCGCTCACGAGGAGCTCGGCCGGGTCCGGCAGGAACTCGTGCAGCGGCGGGTCGAGCAGGCGGACGGTGACGGGCAAGCCGTCCATCACCTCCAGCAGAGCGCGGAAGTCGTCGCGCTGGACTTCGCCCAGTGCATCCAACGCGGCCTGCTCGTCCGCTTCGTCATCGGCGAGGATCATCCGCCGGACGAGCGGAAGCCGGTCCCCCAGGAACATGTGCTCGGTGCGGCAGAGGCCGATTCCCTCCGCTCCGAGCTCACGCGCCTTCGCCGCATCAGCGGGCAGGTCCGCGTTCGCGCGGACCCCCAGTCGGCGAAACACGTCCCCCCACTCGAGGAGGGTCGCGAACGCCCCGGTCGGTTCCGGCGTGACGAGCGGGACCTCCCCCCGGGCTACGAGTCCCCGGGAGCCGTCGATCGAGATGACATCCCCCTCGGCGACCGTCACCTCACCCACGGTGAGAATGCGACGCTTGTCGTCCACCACGAGGCCGTCCGCGCCGCACACGGCGGGCTTGCCCATACCGCGCGCGACGACCGCAGCATGGCTCACCAGCCCTCCGCGGGCGGTGAGGATCCCCTCCGCGGCGATCATGCCGTGGAGGTCGTCGGGCGCAGTCTCCATCCGGACGAGGATCACGGGCCGGCCCTCGGCGGCGCGGGCCTCCGCGTCGTCGGCGTCGAAGCAGACCTCTCCGACCGCCGCTCCAGGTGAGGCGTTGAGCCCCGTGGTCAGCACCTCGGGCTCGGCGGTCGGCTCGAACCTGGGGTGCAGCAACTGCTCGAGTTGAGCGGGCTGCACCCTGGCGACCGCCTCACGTCGGTCGATCAGCCCTTCCTCGGCCATGTCGACCGCCATGCGAAAGGCCGCGTGGGCCGTCCGCTTGCCGACACGGGTCTGGAGTATGTAGAGGCAGTCATCCTCGATGGTGAACTCGACGTCGCACATGTCCCGATAATGCGCCTCGAGGGTGGCGAGCGCGTCGGTGAGCTCGGCGGCGCACCGGGGGAACTCGGTACCGAGCTCGCTCAGATGACGGGTGCGCCGGATCCCCGCGACGACGTCCTCTCCCTGGGCACGCGGGAGCCAGTCACCGTAGGCCCGCGGCTCGCCGGTCGCGGGGTCACGCGTGAACGCGACACCGGTGCCGCTGCGCGAGCCGAGGTTGCCGAACACCATCTGCTGCACGGTGACGGCCGTGCCGAGGTCGTCGGCGATCCCCTCCATACGCCGGTAGTCCCGCGCACGCCGGCCGTTCCACGAATGGAACACCGCCTGCACCGCTCGGTGCAGCTGCTCCACCGGGTCCCGGGGGATCGCCTCCCCCGCCTCCCTACGGATCAGCTCGGCGAAGACCTTCGTGAGGTCGACCAGGCCATCGATGGGGAGCTCGGCGTCCTCGGCGACCCCCGCCTTGCCCATCTGGCGCTGCAATGCCTCCTCGAACAGAGCGCCGTCGACGCCCATGACGACCTTGCCGTAGAGCTGGAGGAAACGGCGGTACGCATCAAAAGCGAACCGCCGATCTCCCGTCACCCGTGCCAGACCCTCGACGGTCACGTCGTCGATGCCGAGGTTCAAGACCGTGTCCATCATCCCCGGCATCGAGTAGCGCGCGCCGGAGCGCACGGACAGGAGTAGGGGACGCTCAGGGTCACCCAGCCGACGGCCGGCGGTCGACTCGAGATGAGCGAGCGCAGCCCGCAGGTCCTCCCACAGCGTGTCCGGCACCTCACCATCGCGCAGGAAGGCCCGGCACGCCTCCGTGGTGACGATGAAGCCGGGGGGCACGGGGAGCCCGAGCCGTGTCATCTCCGCGAGGTTGGCCCCCTTACCCCCGAGCAGGTCCCGCTGGCTTCCGTCCCCCTCGGGGAAGGGAACGACCCAACCCTTCGGCATCGAAGGTGTCGTTGAGGTCGCTGTCGCAGTCATCGTCGGCTCCATCGTCGAAGTGCCGTCATGGTCGATCGGGTCGGACGCGGGGGTCAAGGGCCGTCGGTCCCGCCGTCGATGAACCCGAGGTCCTCCATCCTGCAGGGACCAGCCCGGTCGCTGCCGAGCCGAGGGTCCCCCGCGCACCGGGTCACATGACCCTCGACCGCGCATGGCGGGCGGGCTACGTTTCGCCCTGAGGCCACCACGGCCTCGATCGCATCGGGCCAGTGACCAACGGAAACAGGGGGTGTGCCAGGATGTCCACACCAGAGGAAAGCCCTCCCCGCGTCGAGGAGGACCCGGGTGAGATAGGACCCCCGGTGCTGCGTCGCAGTCGGGAGAACCGGGTCCTGTTCGGCGTCTGCGGTGGCGTGGGTCGCTATCTCGGTGTCGACCCCGCGCTCGTACGCGTCGCGTTCGTCCTGCTCGTCGTGTTCGGTGGCTCCGGGGTGCTGCTGTATCTCGTGGGCCTGATCGCCATCCCCTCAGAGGCGCCGGGAGAGTCGGTGCCGACAGGAGCCGCGACGGTGTCCAGCAACTCCGCCGCCATCCTGGGGATCGTCCTCGTCGCCCTCGGCTCGCTGATGCTCGCCGGTAGGGTCATCCCGGCCTTCGGCGACCTCGTCGGGCCCCTGATCCTCATCTCCCTCGGGGTCCTCGTCGTCTTGGCGGGTCGGAGATGAGCGACGACACCCGCCTCGAGGACGCACAGGAGCAGACCTCCGCCTCGGCGGCCGACGCCCCGGGGGTCGCCACCGGCAGGATCGTGCTCGGCGGCCTCCTCGTAGTGCTCGGTGTCGTGTGGCTGCTCGACGCCGCGGGTGCCATCGACCTGCAATGGCGTGTCGTGTTGCCCGCCGTGCTGACGGTGATCGGCCTCGCCCTGCTCGCCACCGCGCGTCGAGGAGCGCACGGCGGGCTCGTGGCCACGGGCATCGTGCTCAGCGTCCTGGTCCTGCTGATCTCGGGCGTGACCTACGCGATCCCCCTGGGAGGTGTGGGGGAGCGTGTCGAGCGCCCATCGACGGTGGCCGAGGCGGAGGAGGGGCATTCGCTGGCCATGGGGCAGTTGACTGTCGATCTTCGTGATGTGGCCGACCTGGACGATGACGTCGAGGTGAGCGTGAGCGTCGGCATGGGCGAGATGCTGGTGCTGCTGCCCGAGGGCGTCGGCGCGGAGGTGGGGGCGAGCGCCGGCGCCGGCGAGGTGGCCGTTCTCGACGCCACCCGCAGTGGGGTCGGCATCTCGATGACCGAGACGGCCCCCGGCGACCCGACGGTGACGCTCGATCTGTCCGTGGGCATGGGACGTATGGAGGTGCGGCGATGAGCACGGGCGGGCTGGACAGGGCGGCGCTGGTCTGGGGGGCGGTGTTCACTCTCCTCGGAGCCGCATTCCTCCTCCAGGAGCTGGGCGTGTGGCAGGTCCGGGCGGGGGTGTTCCTACCCGCCCTGCTGATCGTCGCGGGAGTCGTGCTCGCACTGACCGGGCTCCGGGAGGAGTCGTCATGACGCCGCGGCGCTCCGCACTGGGGTGGGGGGTGGCCCTCATGGCCGTCGGGGTGGTCCTCCTGCTCCGCAACGCGGGGCTGGTGCCCGCCGACGTGGCGGTCTGGCCGTGGGCGCTGCTCGCCGCGGGCGCCGCCCTGCTCCCGCGCGCGACCTCGACCGAGGGCTCGGGCAGGGCATTGCCCGTGGCACTCGTCGTGGTAGGCGGCGTCTTCTCCCTGCGGGAGGTCGGCGCGTTGCCGCTCGAGATCGGCATCTGGCCGGTTGCGCTCATCGCCGCGGGGGTGTTCCTGCTGACCCGCGGCATGTCCGATCGTAAGACGGTGCCCGCCACGACCGCCACGTCGTTCGACCTCGACGGGGCGGCCGCCGCACGTGTGAAGTTCTCCTACGGAGCAGGGATCCTGCGGGTGGCCGATGGTGCGGCAGCGGGCCTGCTGTACGAAGGCTCGTTCCTCGGCGGCATCCGCCAGGAGACGGAGCGCCACGGTGACGAGCTCGATATCGCGTTGCGCCACGCCAGCGACTTCCCGAGGGCCCTCGGCTCGAGCCGAGGCCTCGACTGGGACGTGCGGTTGGCGACCGACATCCCCCTGGATCTCGATGTCCGCACAGGCGCGTCGCGGGTCAAAGCGGACCTGAGCGAGCTGCAGGTCCGAAGCTTGAGCATCGAGACGGGCGCCAGCGACGTCGACGTCGTCCTGCCGGCGCGGCAGAGCTGCCGGGTCCAGATCGAGGCGGGCGCCGCTGACGTCGCCATCCGCGTGCCGACGGGGGTCGCCGCCTCGGTGCGCACCAGCAGCGCGTTGGCCTCGGTCGACATCGATGGGTCCCGGTTCCCCCGTGTCGGGGGGACCCATCGATCACACGACTACGACACCGCAGCTTTCCGGGCCGACATCGAGATCGAAGGGGGGCTGTCGTCGTTCTCGGTGCGCTGAGGCTCCCCGCTCATAGCGTCTCCGCCAGCCAGTCGACGAGGATCTGTGAGAGTCGCTCCGCCGCGCGACGTGACGTCACGAGGTGATCGGTACCGAGAAGGGGCAGGAACGCCTTCGGCTGCCGTGCAATATGGAAGATGCGCTCGCCCTCGGTGACATGGACAACCTCGTCATCGACCGCGTGCACGACGAGGAGGGGACGGTCGAGGGTGGCGACCTGCCCCGCCTGGTCGTGCTTTTCGAGGTCGTCGAGGAAATCCGACGAGACCTCGAAGGCACGGTTCGCGATCTGCACCGTCGCGCTGCCCGTTCGCCGGATCTCCTCCTCATCCGACGCGAAGAGGTGCCCGACGTGCGAGGGCGCCGATGGCGCCCCGATGACCGCGACGGTGCGGACGGTCTTGAGTTGCTCCGCGGCCAGGAGCGTCGCCGCACCGCCCAGGCTGTGTCCCACCATCGCGCAGGGTGCGCTCCCCCGACGGATCAGCGCGGTGGCCGCGGCGACCAGATCACGAACGTTGTTGGTGACCGTCTTGTCGACGAACTCGCCCTCGCTCTCCCCCACTGCGGCGAAATCGAAGCGCAGCACCTCGTGGCCGACATCGGCGAGCCCGTCGGCGAGGCGGCTCATGGTGTGCAGGTCCTTGGAGCACGTGAAGCAGTGGGCGAGCAGCACGCTCCCGAGCGGACTGCCGTCCGGGACATGCAGCACACCCGCCAGCTCGTTGCCGTCGCTGCCGGGGAATCGCATCGACTCGGTCTGTGCCACCTCGCCTCCGCACATCGGGGAACATGGGGGTGGGCGTCACTCTACGCCTCCATGCTCGTCGGGACTCGACTTTGGGGAGGATCGCGGAGGATGCTCGGAGCAACCGGGACAGGCGCCCCCCAGGAGAACGGGCTCAACCTCACGAGGACGCCCTTTACGGTCGCAACCGGGCGCTGCTCCTCATTCATCTTCGCGTTGAGGGCCACGATGGCGCCTGTGAACGTGGGCACCGCGTCCGCACGTGGCCGCAGACACAGGTCGACGACCAGGGTCATGGTGACGTTCTCCCCGCGAACGCCTCCCGATCCATCGGCTTGCCATCGGGCCGCTCCAGGGCGACCTTGGCGGTCCAGTGCCCGGTCGCGTACGTGCCCTCGTCGATGCTACGTAGCACCTCCTGCTCGTAAGCCTCCCTTGCCTCCGCACGCTCGACGACGGCGGCGAGCTCCTCCAGCTGGATCACCGCCACGCCGTCGCCGTCGCCCACAACCACATCGCCCTGCCGCACCGCGACACCACCGATAGCCACGGGAAAGCCGATCTCGCCGGGGCCGTCCTTGGTCGGTCCGAGGTGGGTGATGCCGCATGCGAACACGGGGATGGGGGCCCGTCCCAACGCGTCGGCGTCACGGACAGAACCGTGCACCACGACGCCGACGGCACCACGGCTGGCGGCGTAGCGCGTCATGATCTCCCCGGTGATGGCCCGGCCTGTGTCCCCCTCCGCGTCGACGACCACGACCTGTCCGGGAGCGACCATCTCGAGTGCCTGGTGCATTGCGAGGTTGTCGCCGAAGGCCACACGAACGGTGAGGGCCTGCCCCACCATCGGTGACGGAAACGGGAACGGGGCTGGTGCGATGGGCCGCACCCCACGGATGGCGCTCATCCGCTCGATGCCGTCGGAGACGACGCTCGTCGACAACGTGCGCAGCCGCTCCAGTGCGGATGCGTCACACGGGGCATCGAGCGGATTCACCCGAATGGTGTGCACGGAAGCCTCCTCTTGTGGCCGGAGGCCACAGCGTAAGGGCATGCGGCTGGGAGGGGGCGGCGCACAAGCCATTCGCGCGCGACCGCGCGCGAATGGCCTATCCGGCCTCGACCGCGGCGGCTACCGCAGCCACGAGACGGTCCATGCCGAACGGGTAGATCACGTGGCAGCCATCGAGGAGTGACGCGTGCCGAGTGGCGGTGCGCTCAGGCACCTCGACCACGATGGGCATCTCCGGATGGGTCCGACGCAGTGCTCGGAGAACCTTGCGGTGAGCGTCCTTGTCGGGGTCGAGATCGTGGACGACGACATCGGCCGCATCGACCCAGGGGCATGGCTCGTCGATCACGAGTGCGCAGGTCCTCCGCCGCTCGGCGTCAGGGCCCGGGCACACGGTCACGGAGAATCCCGCGGCCTCGAGGGCGCTCCTCTGGGCGTCCGTGGTGGCTGGGTTGCTGCCTTCGATGACGACATGGGCGGGGACGGACATATCGGCATCCTCCTGTGGGGCTGGGGCCTCGGTGGGTGGACTTCGAGCACAGGGTGTCGGATGTGATATGTCGCGCGCAGTGGCGAACGACCCGGCGCATGGGGGTC
>SKQL01000048.1 GCA_007119035.1 Nitriliruptorales bacterium
CGCACGCCGCGAGCGTCTCGGCGTCGTCCGCGCGCGCCTCGACCGCGATCGCGCCTTGCGCGGGGGCGGGGAGGCACTCGCCGGGCTCGAGGGGAACGCCGCTCAGCGGCAGCTCGAACGCGCCGATGCCGCCGTCGGCCTCGTCGGTGTAGAGCCGCCGCAGCCCGGCGAGCGCGACGACGATCGCGTCGAGCTCGCCATCGACGACCTTGCGCAGCCGGGTGTCGAGGTTGCCACGGACGGCGAGGACCTGGAGGTCGGGTCGCGCCTTCAGGAGCTGCACGCGGCGACGCTCCGAGGACGTCCCGACCTTCGCGAGGCGCGGGAGCGCGCTCAGGACGCTGCCCTCCCGGGTGACGAGCAGGTCCCGCGAGTCCGCTCGAGCGGGGATCGCGGCGATCGTGAGGCCCGCGACGTCCTCGGTCGGGAGGTCCTTGTACGAGTGGACCGCGATGTCGCAGTCCCCGTCGAGCACCGCCTTGCGGATGTTGTCGACGAACAGGCCCTTGGTGTCGAAGTCCCCGACCGCTCTCTCGGGGTGCAGGTCACCCGTCGAGGCGAGCGGGACGAGCTCGGGCTCGGGGGAGATCAGCCGCGCGGTCTGCCACGCCTGGGCCTGCGCCAGCGCGGAGCGGCGCGTCGCGACTCGGAGCGCGCTCACGACTCGGGCGGCTCGTCCAGGTCGAAGAGCTCCCTCAGCGCGTTGGCGTGCAGCTCCCCGCCGCGCTGGTCGGCGATCTGCTTGAGCCGCACGGTCGGCTCGTGCAGGAGCGTTGACACGATGGACTTCGACAGCGCCTCGACCGCCGCGCGCTCCCGGTCGTCGAGGTCGGCGAGCCTGCCGGTGCAGCGCTCGACTTCCTCGGCGCGGATGCGCTCGGCCCGCTTACGCAGCGCGGTGATGGTCGGCTCCGCGGCGACGGTGCGGGTCCAGGCCGCGAACTCGGCAGCGGCCTCCTCGACCATGACCCGGGCCTGCTCGACGCTCGTGCCGACCGCTCCCGCGTCGCTCAGCTCGCGGATCCCGTCGACGTCGAGCACGGTGACGCCCGGGATGCCCGCACAGCTCGGGTCGACGTTGCGGGGCACCGCGAGGTCGAGCAGCACGAGGGGCCGGCCGCCACGGCTGGCCATCACCGCGTCGACGTCGTCGTAGTCGATCACGGGATCGGTGGCCGCGGTGGACGTGATCACGAGGTCCGCGCCCCGCAGGCCGTGCGCGAGGTCGGTGATCGACAGCGCGTCCGCGCCCACCCGCTCGGCGAGGCGCTCCGCGCGCTCGTGGCTGCGGTTGGTGACGGTGAGCGATCCCGCGAGGCTCGCGAGCCTCGATCCCGCCATACCGCCCATCTTGCCCGCGCCGAGGATGAGCACCGACCGGCCCTCGACGTCGCCGAGCACGCGGCCCGCGGCCTCGAGGCCCGCGTCGACCATCGACGCCCGCCCATTCGAGATCTCCGTCTCCGCCCGTGCGCGCTTCGCGATGTTGAGCGCGCGGCGGAACAGCGCGCTCAGCATGCGGCCCGACGAGCCGTGCGCCTGCGCGTCCTTGAAGGCCTGGCGGACCTGGAGGTGGATCTGCCGCTCGCCGACGACCATGGAGTCGAGCCCCGCGGTCACCTGGAACAGGTGCGCGGCCGCGCGATCGTCGAAGTAGTCGTACGCGAGCGAGGAGAAGTCCTCGGGCGCAACGCCGCCCCACTCGGAGAAGAAGTTGCGGATGTCGGCCATCGCCCCGTGGTAGCGGCCCACCGCCGCGTACACCTCGACCCGGTTGCACGTCGACAGCACGACGGCTTCGGAGACGTGCTCACGGCCTGTCAGCGACGTGACCGCCTTGCTCAGCTGCTCTGAGGAGACGGCCAGGCGCTCCAACAAGCCGACAGGAGCCGTCCGGTAGTTCAGCCCGAACACGAGCACGGACACGCGGGCGCTACTTCCCTCGACGGTCGACGTACGGAGCGTTCGCAGGATACTGCCGGTACCCGCAATACGCCATTTCAGGCATCGGGTCACGCATCGTGGTGCTCGGGGTCCCGGTCGTAGGACTCGAGCTTGGTCCGCGCGGTGCCTTCCCGCACGGCCTGCTCCGCGAGTTTGCGCTGCTCGTAGAAGGCGAGGATCTGCAGCTCGATCGACAGGTCGACCTTGCGCAGGCTCACCCCAGGGGGCACCTGGAGCACGACGGGCGCGAAGTTCAGGATCGACGAGATCCCCGCGGTGACGAGGCGGTCGGCGACGTCCTGCGCGGCCCCCGACGGGACCGCGATGACGCCGATGGAGATGCTGTCCTCCTTGACGATGCGCTCTAGGTCGTCCATGTCCAGGACCGGCGTGCCGTTCACCGTACCGCCGACCTTGTAGGGGTCGATGTCGAACAGCGCGGCGACGCGGAAGCCGCGGGCGAAGAACCCTCCGTAGTGCGCGAGCGCGAGACCGAGGTTACCGAGGCCGATGATGCACGTCGCCCAGTCCTGGGTGAGGCCGAGCTCCCGGCTCACCTGGTGGATCAGGTACTCGACGTCGTAGCCCACCCCGCGGGTCCCGTAGGAGCCGAGATAGGAGAGGTCCTTGCGCACCTTGGCGCTGTTCACGCCCGACGCGCTGGCGAGGGCCTCGCTCGACACGGTGTGGTCGCCGCGCTCGGCGAGGTCGACGAGTGCCCGCAGGTACACGGGGAGGCGGGTCACACTCGCCTCGGGAATCTGGCGTGACGGCACTGCCGAGTGCTCCTTCGGACGTCTCGAGGATCGCGAGCGACTGCTTCGATGGAGGGGCCTCGGGGCTCCCCCGCCTGCGCCTCTGTTTCACAATGGTACTAGCGTCGGCGCGGATGCCCAAAACACCGCGACGTCGCTGCTCCGATCGCCTCCGCGACCTCCTCGCGGCCCACCACGAGCTCCGCGACCTCCACGCCGTCCACCGCGACCACGGGCACCCTCACGGTGTAGCGGTCGGTCAACGTCTCGTCCGCGTCGATGTCGACGAGCACGACCTCGGCACGGCCCCGGGCCTCTGCGGCGACGATGCGCTCCGCCTCCTCGCACAGGTGGCAGCCCCGGCGCGTGTAGACGGTGACGACGGGCACCTACGCCTCCGACTCGGCGGGCTCCTCGACCGGGGTTCGCCTCGACGGCTTCGACGCCGCCCGGAAGCCCGCGTACATGATCGACACGCCGATGGTGAGGGCCACCGCGACGAGCTCGTCCTGGCCGCTGCGCACGAACGTCGACGACGACGCGGACACGGCCACGCCGAGCGCGATGAGCAGCACACCCGCGCGCCGGAAGCGGATGCCCGACCAGATCGAGCCCGCGAGGACGACGACGGAGCCGCCGATGGTCAACGGCCGCAGGACCGACCACGCGAGGCCGTCGCCGTACGCGTCCGCGCCGATGGGGATGCCACCGCGGGCATCGGCGGCGGCGAGCGCGCCCGCGTCCACCGGCGTGGTGAGCACCGCGGCGAGCGCCCAGACCGTCGCGAGCCCGCCGAGGGTCCACCACAGCGCGGCCCGCGCGGGGTCGAGGAGGTGGAGCTGGCCGACGCCGAGCAGGGGGACGTTGAGCAGGGCGCCGCTCAGCCAGTAGACCGTGAACCAGCCGGGGGTCCAGTCGCCCGCGAAGCCCGCCGCGAGCGCGACCATCCCGACCGCGTACAGGCCCAGGGACATGGCCCACGCCAACGCGTGGTGGCGACGGCGCGCGCGGTACTGGAGCGCGAGCTGCGTCGCGAAGGCGCCGGCGACCGCCGCACCGACGAGCGCGACCACTGTGGGAACGATCATCACCGCACGAGGATACGTCGGCTTTCCTCCCGTATCCTCACCGGTCGCCCCTCGCCGCCCTACCCACACCAAAGGAGCTCGTTGATGCACGTAGCACTCGCGACGGCGGCCGCCGCGGCGGGCCGGGACCTCGACGAGCCGCTCCTCGTGGAGGCGTTGCGCCGCGCGGGCGCCTACCCCGAGGTGGTGGCGTGGCACGACGCCGCGGTGGACTGGGGGCGCTACGACCGGGTGGTGCTTCGCTCCACGTGGGACTACGCGGACCGGCGGGCGGAGTTCCTCGCATGGACGGAGTCCGTCGCGCGGAGGACCCGCCTGCTGAACCCACCCGAGATCGTCCGGGCGAACACCGACAAGCACTACCTCGCCGGCCTCGACTGGGTCGGGGTGCCCACCGTGCCCACCGAGTTCGCCGCGCCCGGAGAGCCACTCGAGCTGCCCCGCGAAGGGTCGTTCGTCGTGAAGCCCGCGGTATCGAACGGCAGTCGGGACACCATGCGCTGCGCCCAGTCGGACCGCGACGTGGCCGCCGCGCTCGCGGCGAAGCTGCACGGCCAGGACCGCACGGTGATGGTCCAGCCGTTCATCGACTCCGTCGACGAGCGGGGTGAGACCGCGATGGTCCACCTCGGCGGGCGGTGGAGCCACGCGATCGGCAAGGACCCGATCCTGTCCGAGGGCACCGAGCCGAGCGACGGGCTCTTCGCGGAGGAGACGCTGACGCCGCGGACCCCGAGCGACGCGGAGGTCGCGGTCGCGTCGGCGGCGCTCGACGCGCTCGACGCGAGCGACCTCGTCTACGCCCGCGTCGACCTCGTCGCCGGCGAGGACGGCGCGCCGCTGGTGCTCGAAGTCGAGCTCACCGAGCCCTCGCTGTTCCTCCGCGAGGCCCCCGGCGCAGCGGACCGGCTGGCGCGGGCCATCCTCACCTCCTGAGCTGGGGCGCGGGCGCCCTGTTTGCCCCGGTTCCCCGCAAGGTCTGCAGAGAACTGCCGCCTCACGCGGCAAAACTCCACAAACCTCCGCCAAGGCAGCGCTGGGCCGGCACGAGGCTGAGTGAAAAGACCGGTTTGGACCGGTTCCAGTGAAGCCCCGCAGCTGCCCCGCAGCTGCTCCGCCCGCCTTGCCCCCACTCCCCACACCCCGCCGGGACGCCCGAGACCCCGGCCAGCCCCGCGGCGCCCGGTTTGCCCCGGTTCCCCGCAAGGTCTGCAGAGAACTGCCGCCTCACGCGGCAACTCTCTGCAAACCTCCGGCTGCGATGGGTCGAAATCGTGCAAAACGGGCGGGCAAGCGGCGGACGGGCGGGCAAGCGGCGGGCCGGCCCGCCTTGCCCCACGAACCTGGTCAGTCGCGGAGCCTTCGGCGCATCAACTTGCCTGTGGGGAGCAACGGGAGCTCGGCGGTGAACTCGACCACTGCGGGGCACTTGAATCGGGCGAGCGAGCCCCGGCAGTGAGCCTGCACGTCCTCAGGCGTCAGCTCCGCGCCGTCGGCGGGCACCACGACGGCCTTGACCGCCTCACCGGAGCGCTCGTCGGGCACACCCACCACCGCTGCGGCGGAGATCAGCGGGTGCGCGGTGAGCACCGCCTCCACCTCGCGGGGGTAGACGTTGAAGCCGTTCACGATGACGAGGTCGTCGCGGCGGTCGACGAGGTGCAGCTCGCCGTCCTGGGCGTAGCCGACGTCGCCGGTGGCGAACCAGCCGTCGGCGGTGAACGCGGCCACGGTGGCCTCCGGATCGGCCCAGTAGCCGCGGAACACGTTGGGCCCCCGGACCTGGACCTCACCGGGATCGCCCGCGGCCGCCGCTCGACCGTGCTCGTCGCGCAGGCGGATCCGGACATCGGGCAACGGGCGACCGACGCTTCCCGGCCGCGGGACGTCGCCCATCGCGGTGGTCGTCAGCACAGGCGAGGTCTCGGTGAGCCCGTAGCCCTCCCACACCCCGATGCCGTACTGGGTCGCGAACGCCTCCGCGACCGCGGGGGAAAGCGGCGCGGCACCGGAGGCGGCGATCCGCACGCTCGAGACGTCGACGTCGGGGCCGTGGTCACCGAGCCACGCCCGGTACATCGGCGGCACCCCGAGCACGACGGTGACCCGGTGGCGGCCGATCGCCTCGAGCGTCTCCGTGGGATCGAAGCGCTCCATGAGCAGCATCGTGGCGCCCTTCGCGACCGTGTACGCGAGGCCGACGTTGAGCCCGTAGATGTGAAACAGCGGCAGCACGCCCAGGACGACGTCGCCCTCCCCGACCTCCTGGCGGGTCGCGGAGAGCTGGCGCTGGTTGGCCGCGAGGTTGGCGTGGGTGAGCATCGCGCCCTTCGCCGCCCCCGTGGTGCCCGCGGTGTAGGCGAGGACCGCGAGCTCGTCGGAGGCGTCCCCCTCGGGGCACCCGCCGCGGCGCAGCGGAGCCCCGTCACGCAGCTCCGCGACCGTCATGACCCGCACGTCGGGGAGGTCGAGCGTCCCCTCGGGGCCTTCCGGGTCGGTGAGCACCACGCCCGCTCCCGCGTCGGCGACGGTCGCGCCGACCTCACCCGGAGGGCTCGCGGGATTCATGGGCACCGCGACCAGGCCCGCCCGCCATACGCCGTAGAGCACCTCCGCGAAGGCGGGGGTGTTCGGGAGATGCAGCCCGACACGGTCCCCCGGGGCGAGGCCGAGCCCGCGTAACGCGGCCGAGCCCCGGTCGACCGCGGCGTCGAGCTCCGCGTACGTCACCGCGCCACCGGCGTGAAGCAGGGCCGGCTTGTCGCCGAGCCGGGCTGCGACGTCTCTGAGGTTCTTCGCGAGGTTCACCGACACCTCTTCACCGTGGAGCGCGGATCGTAACCTCGGCTACTCCGCATGGACACCGTTCGGACCTATCGCCGGCGCTAAGGTGGCTCGCATGCGCACTGCAACCGACGTCTCCGGGGCGTCTGCGGGCCCGCGGGTGCTGGTGTCCACAGCTCCGCTGCTCTTCAGCCCGCTCGACTGGGTTCTGGACACGATCGCCGACGCGGGCTACACGGGGGCGGAGGTCCTGTTCGCCCACAGCGCGGTCAGCCGCGACCCGAGCCGCCTCGAGCGCCTCGCGGCGACCGCGGGGCTCGACATCCCCGTGGTGCACGGGCCGTACATGCTCCTGCTGCGACGGGTGCTCGGCTCCGCCTACATCGAGAAGAGCCGCCGCTCACTCGAGCTCGCGGCGGAGATCGGCGCGGACACGATGGTCGCCCACGCCCCGTTCCGCTGGGAGCGAAAGGCCCGTGGCTGGCTCGCATCCGAGCACAGCGCGGAGGCGGCCGACCTCGGCGTGCGCTTCGGGATGGAGAACCTCTACCCCGTTGCGGGCCGGAGCTTCTCGTCGGTGGAGACCCCCGAGCAGCTGTCGTCGTTCGAGCACGTGGTGCTCGACACGAGCCACGCCGCCGTCGCGGGCGTCGACCTGTTCGAGGCGTGGGAGGCGATCGGCGACCGGGTCGTGCACCTGCACGTGTCCGACAACCACGGCAACGGGCGCGACAGCCACGCCCCGATCGGGGAGGGCACCCTGCCGCTCGCGGAGTTCCTCGGCGCGGTGGGCGCGTCGGGCTGGGCGGGGACGATCACCCTCGAGCTCGACTGCCGGCCCCACCTCGAGACCCGCGACGGGCTCGTGAGCTTCCTCGCGGCCGAGCGCTGCAAGGTCGAGCGGATGCTCGCGGGCGAGCCGGGCCAGCCGCGCCACCGACGCGAGCCGGTCCACGAGCCGGGACCTCAGCTCGAGGCTGTCGCGACGACGCGGCACGGACGGGACACCCCACCCGGCCCCGTGTAGGGTTCCCGGGTCGAGGTCGTCGTTCCGGAGGGGCAGCAGATGCGTCGCGGCACCGTCATCACGCTCGCGCTGCTCCTCGTGGTGATCATCGGCGCGATGGTGGTGCAGCTGATCGCCGCGGGGGGGATGTGACACGGGCAGGCTGTGACCCGGACGCCGGGCGTGACCGCGGCGCCGCGTGACCGCGCACGATGCGCCCGCCGACCCCTCAGCCGAGGAAGACCGACCGGCGCCCCGCGAGGTTGCGGTAGAGCATCTGCTGTATCTGGTCGTGCACCCGCTCGGAGAGCTCGAGCACCGTCATCGGGTCGTCGACAGCGTCGGGGCCGTACGGCTTCGTGTCGATCGGCTCGCCGAACTCGATGACCCACCTGCTCGGCAGCGGCACGAGCCCGAGCGGGCCCAGCCACGGGAACTGCC
>SKQL01000009.1 GCA_007119035.1 Nitriliruptorales bacterium
CCGTCCCCGTCCCCGTCGTCGGGATCCTCGCCGGAGTCGCCGGTGTAGCGGTACGTCGCCGGCAGGACGAACGGGTCCCAGGACTTGTCCTTGGGGTAAAGCGTCAGCTGGACCTCTTGTGGGCTCGCGACCGCCGGCGACTGCACCTGGATCTTGTTCTTCAAGCCCTGGTACTGGGAGGGGACCGCGACGATCTGCGAATCGAAGGCCACCCGGTCGTACTTGTCGACGCCGGGGCCCTGGATGGTCACCCACGTCCCCCCTTCGGTCGGCCCCGACGAGGGGGAGACGATGTAGTCGGCGCTCGGGAGACCGTCGTCCTTGGGGGGCCCGTCATCCTCCGGCGGGTCGTCGTCGACCGGATCGTCGTCGTCGACGGGGTCGTCGTCGACCGGATCGTTGTCGTCGACCGGGTCCCCGTCCTGCGGGTCATCGTCGTCGACCGGGTCGTCCCCGGCCGGAGCACCGCTCTCCCCCACGACGAACGACGTCGTGTTCGCGTCACCGATTCGCTCGTCGTCTTCGAGGCCCACGAGCTCGAGCGTCAGCGTGTAGTCGCCCGGGGGCAACTCGACGGACATGGCCGTCTCCGCCCCCGATGCCCAGGCGTCGGCGTGATCGGTGGTCGCGAAGCCCTCATCTGCGCCGAGCCACCCACCGTCCGCGGCGGTTACCTCGACTGCGGCCTCTGCATGGCCGTACACCTGTGTGTCCTCGTCGAGCGCGAAGGTGGCCCCGGCCGGCTCGCCGTCCTCTGCGAGGGCGAGCCGCCAGCGTGCATCTGTGTCGGGTACCTCGTTGGCGGTGACCGTCCACGCGACGTCGCCGGACTCGCCCGGCTCGAGGGCATCGAAACCGTGGAAGTCGACGTTCACGATCGGCCACGAGCCCTGCTCGTCGGACCCGTCGGGCTCGTCGCCGGGATCGCCGCCCGAGCCCTGCCCGTGCTCACCCACCGAGAAGTGCTCCCGACTCGCCCCGCCGATGCGCTCCCCCGAGCCCACCTCGACCAGCTCCACGACGAGGCGATACTCACCGACGGGCAGCTCGACCTCCATGCCCGTCGCCACCCCGTCGACCCACCCGTCGGCATAGACGGCGGTGGCGAATCCATCCGCGTCCCCGAGTCGGCCGGTCCCGTCGGATGCCGTGTCGAGCGTCGCGCCGTCGTGCTCGTACACCTCCGCGTCGGTGTCGAGCACGAACGTCGTCTCCACCGGACCGTCGTCGTCGGTGAGGGTGAGCTCCCATCGCGCGGAGGTCTCTGGGACCTCGCCGGCGCTCGCGGTGAGCGTCACGTCGCCCGGCACGTCGGGCTCGAGCGCGTCGAACCCGCCGAAGTCGACGGAGACGCTCGGGCCCGGCCCCTCGGCTACCGCGAACGTGTGCCCACCCGCGGCGAGGGGGTCCCCGGCGGGGTCGAGCAGCGCGAGCGTGAGGGTGTACTCACCCTTGCCCAACTGCATCGCGAGGTCGACGTCGATGCCCTCCGCGATCCACCCGGTCTGCTGCTCGGTCAGTTCGGGCCCTAGGAGGAACCGCCCGTCCTCGTCGGTGACGGCCGAGTCCTCCTCCTCGCCCTCGTAGGTGTAGTCGAGCGGCTCTGCAGCAAGTGGCTCCGCGTCGGGTCCGGGGACGGATTCGAGGGTGGCCTCCCACTGCACGGGGTAGTCGGTGATGCCGCTCGCGCGGGTCGTCACCGTGGCGAGCTGATCGGCGCCCTCCTCGAGCGAGTCGAACCCCTCGAAGTCGAGTTGCACCGCCGGGCCGTCGTCGACGACGAAGCGGATCATCTGCGGCGGCGCGAGCGGGAGGCGGGTGGCGGGGTCGTACGCCTCGGCCATGAGCGCGTAGTCGCCCGCGGCGAGCTCGGCCGCGAGCGGAACCTCCACGTCGAGGTCGTCGACCGCACCGAACAGGACGAACGACCCGTCCTTGGCGGTCGTCACCGGGCCACCGCCGACGGTCATCTCGTGGTCCGCGGCGGCGTAGATCTCGCCGTTGTCCCGGACCGCCAAGGTGCCGCGCACCGCAACCTGAGACTCGTGATCACCGACGAGCTCGAGCTCGAGGTCGGCCTTCCCGGGCGTGTCCGTGCGGAAGCTCGAGAGGTTGTGCGCGGTCATGGTGAAGTCGTGCGCGGGTGAGGCGACACCGAGCGCGAGCGCCGCGTCGACACGCCCGTACGCCGCCGCGAAGCTCTCCTCGTGCACGGTGCCGTCGGTGATCCGCTCCCGGAGGCCGGCGGCGGTGAGCGAGTCGTCCTGCTCGAGCAGCAGCGCCGCTGTGCCCGTCACGTGGGGCACCGCCATGGAGGTGCCGTTCGCGTACTGGTAGCCGTCCGGCACGGTCGAGTAGATCATCGAGCCAGGCGCGAACACGTCGACGGTGTTGTGGCCGAAGTTGCTGAACGCGGCGGGATGGTCGGTGGCGGTCGAGGCCCCCACGCTCAGCAGATGCCCCATGGCCCACGAGGCCGGGTAGGCGCTGTCGGCGCCGTCGAGGTTCGCGCCTGCGTTGCCCGCCGCGGTCACGAACAGCACGTCGGCGTCCCCCGCCTCGGTGACCGCCTCCTTGAGTGCGAGGGGCTCGTCCTCGGACAGCACCGACCAGGACGCGTTGATGACGTCGGCTCCCTCGTCGACGGCCACGCCGATCGCCTCGATCGCCACCGACACGGGGAAGACCGTCGAGCCCGGCTCGAGACCGACCTGTAGCGGGAGCAGCGCAGCGCCGGGCGCGACCCCGCTGACGTGCCCGCCACGGGCGCCGATCGTGCCCGCCACGTGCGTGCCGTGAAAGGCGCTCACCTCCGTGTCCGCGGCGTGGCTGAAGTCGCGTCCGAGGCAGTCGGGCTCGCCCTCCTCCGCGCAGAGCGCGAGCGGCGCCCCGTCGGGACGGTGCCACGCGTCGACGAGGTCGGGATGCCCGAGGTCGAAGCCGCTGTCGATGACCGCGACGACGGTCTCCGCGCCCGTGTGCTCCTGCCACGCGACGGACGCGCCGATGTCCGCGCCGTAGGCACCGAGGACCTGATGGCCCTCAGGGCCGATCGCCTGCCCGTGGTTGACGAGGGACCACTGCCGCTCGTCGACCGTCAGTCCGGCGAGCGCGACGGGCGCGTCGGGCTCGACCGCCTCGATCCGGGGAAGCGCCACGACCTCCGCCGCCTCGAGGGTGCTCGTGACCGCCACCCAGTCGCCGACGAGCGCCCGCGCCTCGACGACCTCGGGGTGGGCCTCCAGGGCACGCACCGCGTCGGCGGGCTCTTCCGGGCCCGCGACGGCCAAATGACGCTGGAAGCCGTCGCTCCAGCCGTGGAAGTCCTTCAGCTCGAGGACGTCGTTGGTGGGCTGGTCACCGGGCACTTCGGCGACCGCGGGGCCCGCCGGGAAGCGGGGAAGCGCAAGCGCGACGACCACCGCGGCGATCGCGACCCCCACCATGGCCACCTCGGCCCATCCCCACCGCGCGTGTCGCTCGTGTCGCGCGTGTCCACGACCTGCCACTGACCGTCCTCCCGCCCTCGCTGCCTGCCCGCCCTCGCGCTCTCGTGCCCGCACCAGTCGACTACTGTCCGTAGTGCTTTAGGTCCGGGGCACTCCCCCCGACGGGGATGCGGACGCAACAGGACCGAGGAGAGGACGAGGTGTGCGGGGCAGCCACGGAGGACGCCTGCTCGCCAGGATGAGCATGGGGCTCGCGGCAGTGGTCGTGGGCGCAGCGGCAGTGGTCGTGGGCGCAGCCGACGCCGCGGGCGCGTACCACGTGGATAGCCTCCAGGGCAGCGACCGCCACGCCACAGCCGCGATGATCGGTGACGCGTCGTATCCCGAGGGCGCGGACACCGTCTACATCACGACGGGCCGCGACTACCCCGACGGGCTGGCGGGTGGGGTCCTCGCCGGACGCGAAGGTGGCCCGGTCCTGCTGACCGAGGCGGACAGGCTGCCGCAGCCCACCCGTGAGGCTCTCGAACGACTCGGACCGTCCGAGGCGGTAATCCTCGGCGGGACCGCGGCGGTCGGCTCCGCGGTCGAGGAGTCGCTCGCCGCCGCGGTCGGGACGGTCACGCGCCTGTCGGGCAGCAACCGCTTCGAGACCGCGGACCGGATCGCGGCCCGGGCGGGCGACGCGGAGGTCGCCTACATCGCCACCGGCGCGAACTTCCCCGACGCGTTATCCGCGAGCGCAGCAGCGGTGGCGCGCGAGGGAGCGCTGCTGCTGAGCGCGCGTACGGAGCTGCCCCCGGCCACGGGCAAGCGCCTGCTGCATCTCGCGCCCGACGAGATCGTCATCCTCGGCGGTCGGCACGCCATCTCCGACCGGGTGCAGAGCCAACTCCGCGGCTACACCGACGGCCCCGTGCGTCGAGTGTCGGGAGCCGATCGGTACGCGACCTCCGCGGCGGTGTCGCGGGACACGTTCGCCTCCGCCGAGCATGTCTACCTCGCGCTCGGCGGGGACTTCCCCGATGCGCTCGCGGGCGGCCCCGCAGCCGGGCGCGAGGATGGGCCGCTGCTGCTGAGCCGCGGTGACTGCGCACCCGCGGCCGTGCTCCAGGAGATCGACCGCCTCTCCCCCGACCGGGTGACGCTGCTCGGCGCGACCGCGGCCATGTCGAGTCCCGCAGGCGGCCTCGAGCGGTGCGCAGGCGACGATGCACCGACGGGAGATGCTCCATCTGAGAGCGATGCAGACGGCGACGGCGACCTCGACGGGCCTTCTGACCCTGAAGCCCCCGATCCGTCACGGCTCGGCGACGATCCCACGCTCGATGAGCTGGCCGATCGCTGTGAGGCCGGCGACTGGCAGGCCTGCGACGCGTTGTACCGCATCTCGCCACCGGGCAGCGACTATCAGGAGTACGGCGATACGTGCGGCCAGCGACGTGCGGGCGGCCGATGGTGTATCGATGAGTACGGTGACGACGAGGCGAAGCCGGGCGAGGACGCGCCCGGTGGGGATCCCGCCCTCGACGGGCTCTTCGACCGCTGTGCGGACGGCGACTGGCCCGCGTGCGACGACCTCTACCGTTCCGCGCCTCCCGACTCGACCTACGAGCTCTACGGCGACACGTGCGGTGGTCGAAACGCCCCGCAGGGCTGGTGCGTCGACGTCTACGGCGGGAGTGAGGACGAGCCGGCGCCACACGACCTCGGCACCGATCCCCACCTGACCGGGCTCGCCCAGCAGTGCGCGGAGGAGGATTGGGCGGCCTGCGACGACCTCTTCCGCATCGCCCCCGCTGACAGCGACTACCGGCGCTACGGCGATACGTGCGGGTGGCGCCAGGAGGCGCCCGGGCCGTGGTGCGAGGACGCGTTCGGTGACGATGCGGACGACGCGGGCGACTCGGAGGTGCCGTGGCCGGTCGGCGGGCTGGGCGGCGATCCGCAGCGGAACGCTCTCGCCGCGGATTGCCATGACGGGGAGTGGGCCGCCTGCGACGACCTCTACCGCTTGAGCGACCCCGACAGCGACTACCGCCTGTATGGGGCGACGTGCGGGGGCCGGCAGGCGCCAGAGGCGGGCTGGTGCGTCGAGACGCTCGGGGAGGAGGAGCCGGAGGGCGTCCCTTGGCCCACGGGCGGGCTGGGCGAGGATCCCGAGCTCGACACTCTCGCGGAGCACTGCCACGACGGGCAGTGGGAGGCCTGTGACGACCTCTTCCGGATCGCGCCTTCGGGCAGCCTCTACCGCCGTTACGGCGACACCTGCGCAGGCCGCCAGGACACCGGGCAAGGCTGGTGCGTCGACGCGGAGCTCGCCGCATGACGCAGGTCGCAGCGGCCTTCAGTCCACTCCCGTCCGGATCCACTGGGCGATCGCCGAGGCGATCAGCTGCACCGCGATCGCCGCGAGGAGGAAACCGAGCAGGCGGCTCACGAGCTCGATGCCGTTGTCCTTGAGCAGGCGGGCGAGCACCGTCGAGTACCGCATGCCGAGGTAGACCACGACGAGGACGCCCAGTAGGGCCAGCACCACCGAAAGCACGTCGCCAAGGGTCTCGGCCCGCTGGACGTACAGCATGGTCGCCGCGATCGCCCCCGGGCCCGCGAGCAGCGGGGTGCCGAGTGGGACAAGCGCGACATTGCGCCCCTTGGCCTGCCCGTTCGTCATGTCCTCCGAAGCGCCCTGCAGCAACTCGAGAGCGACGAGGATCAGCAGGAGGCCGCCCGCCACCTGCAGGGCCTCGAGGGAGATCCCCAGCAGAGTGATGAGCGGCTCGCCGACCGCGGCGAACAGCAGGATGACGCCACCGGCCACAGCCGTCGCCTGCCATGCGGCCCGCCGCCGCCGAGCCCTGTCCAGGCCCCTCGTGAGCGCGAGGAAGATCGGGACGTTGCCGACCGGGTCCATGATCACGAGCACCGTCACGAAGGCCTGCGCGAACAAGCCCCCGTTCAGCGCCACGTCGGAGAGGTCCATCGCACGCACACTAGCGCCACGCGGTCCGTCGCCGTCACGGTGGGCGTTGCGGTCTCCCTGGCGACCGCACGAACGCCAACCTCGTCAACCTCGTCAAGTGCCAATGTGCCCTAGGAGGAGGGCTGGGCTCAGGTGTAGGCGTACGACAGGCGTGCCCCAGAGACCGGCGTGCCCCATCATCGCGCCACCTCCGGCGACCGACTGGGGAGCCTGATTCCGTGCAAGCGGGTAGCCGAATGCATAGGCCGGGGTTCCCCCTGTCCCATCTATGAAGAAGCCTCTGCTGGCTCCCGCTGCGGATGGTGTTCGGCGAGTAGCTGAGACCCTGCCTCCCCAGATCTGTCCACCTTTTCCTCTTGCACATGTTGAGCCAGGCGTGTTACTATCGAACATGTGTTCGAGTGATTTGGTCGGGCGGGTGATCGCAGGTGACGGGATAGCGGCGACGCGAGCGGGTCGAGGGTGCAGCGGAGGCGGTGATGGGTTTGGACGTGGGGATGCGCGTCGGGGAGTTGCGGGCAGCGGTGGACGCGCTGGCCGCGGTTGACCTCGCTGCGCTCGACGACGCCGACGTGGGTGGGGTTGTCGTGGCCGCCGCGACGGCTCGTGATCGCCTCGACGCGATCTGCCACAGCGCGGTGGCGTGTCACGACCGACGCGGCGCGTACAAGGCTGATGGCGCGCGGTCGGAGAAGCAGTGGCTGACCCAGCGCCTGAATGTCTCGCCCGGGCATGCGGCGGGGATGCGCGACACCGGCAGGCGGCTGGCGTCGCTGCCGCGGATGCGCGACGCGGTCGTCGGGGGCGAGGTCGGCTGGCAGCAGGCACGAGTGGCGACGCACGGGTCACGCGACGTGGCCACCAAGCGCCTCGCCGAATTCGACGAGCTGATGGCGGCCGACAGCCTGGGCGGCGCAGAGCCCATGGCCTTGCGTCTGACCGCTGACACGTTCATCGCGGCCAGCTCGACCGCCGACCCTCTCGCCGAACGCGAACGACGGGCGTGGGAGAACCGACGGTTCTCCACCCACGACCGAGGAGACGGCTCGATCGTCGGTGACCTCTCCCTGCCCGCCGACCTCGCGGAATTGCTCGCCACCGTGATCGCCTCGATGGCCACGCCGGCGGGAACTGACGACGAGCGCACCCCGGTGCAGCGCAACGCCGACGCGCTGATCGAGGTGTTCCGGCAAGCGGCCGCGGGAGGCTGCCTCCCCGAGGTGGGTGGGCACAAACCCCACGTGACCGTCGTTGTCTCCCTCGACGCGCTGCGCGGGCAGATCGGCGCCGCGCCCGCGCTGCTCGACCGGATGGGAGCGGTGTCGCACGCGACCGCACGAATGTGGTCCTGCGACGCCGCGGTCAGTCGGGTCATCACCGACGGGGCATCCCAACCCCTCGACGTCGGCCGTGCCACCCGGACGGTGTCCGCCGCGATCCGCAA
>SKQL01000025.1 GCA_007119035.1 Nitriliruptorales bacterium
CCGGCGGCAACCCCGGCGGCGGCGTCGCCGGCCGGGGTGTCAAAGGAACGGGCCTCGAGTGGGATCGCTCCCGCGGAGTCGTGTCGGCGGAGGGACTTGAACCCTCAAGGACCGAAGTCCACATGGCCCTCAACCATGCGCGTCTGCCAATTCCGCCACGCCGACGGGATCACAAGTATGCCACGGAGGCACGTTCATGCGCCAAGCCGGGGATGTGATCATCCTGGATTCACGGCCGTCCCGGCGGACATAGCTCAGCGGCGGGATAGCACAGACACGGGCGACAGGGGGAGGCGTGGAAGCGGTAGGCATCGCCGTCGCGGGCTTGGCCATGATGGCCGGGCTCGTGCTGACCCTCGTGCCCCTTGCGCCCGGGCTCCTCGTGATCTGGCTCGCCGCGCTGGTGCACCTGCTCGCGAGCGGCTTGGACGGTGCCGCGTGGACCCTGCTCGTGCTGCTCACCGTCCTCGGGCTGATCGGCTTCGTGGGCTCCCTGCTCCTGCCCCAACGTGGGGCGGAGGCGAGCGGCGCCTCGCGCACCGGCGTCCTCGGGGGCTTGCTCGGCGCGATCGTGGGCGCCATCGTCCTACCCGCGCTGGGCTTTCCCATCGGCGGGCTCCTCGGCCTCTTCGCGACCGAGCGGATGCGCCAGGGGAGCGCCCGCAGCGCGTGGAGGGCCACCGTCGGGGCGCTGCGCGGGCTCGGCCTGGGCACGGTGGTCGAAGCGGTCGTCGGCACGATCATGGTGTCGTCGTGGCTCGCCTGGGTCATCCTCACGTAGTGACGATCTCCGCTGAAGGGCCAACCGGCGCGCTGCTAGCCTCCACCGTTCGATGAAGGTCAAGCTGCGCAACCCCGACAAGACCCACGAGGTGGCCGGCCCCGCCACCGTCGCTGACGTGCTCGCCGGTCTTGAGATCAACCCCGAGACGGTGCTGGTCATCCACGACGGCGAGCTCGTCACCCGCGACCGGACGTTGCCCGACGACGCCGAGGTCGAGGTCCGCCCGGTGATCTCCGGCGGGTCACGAAGCCCCCGCAAGCTGCGCTGCCACGCATGCGGTCACCCCGCTGTCCTCGAGATCGCGCGACACCGGGCGTCGTACTGCGCCACGCACCTCGTCGACCACGTCCGCAGCCAGGTGCGCACCGCCATCGACAAGCACACCATGCTCTCCTACGACGAGCGCGTCCTCGTCGCCGTCTCGGGCGGCAAGGATTCCCTGGCGCTGTGGGACATCCTGCTCGACATGGGGTACTCCGTCGACGGCCTGTACCTGGGCCTCGGCATCGGCAACTACTCGGCCCGCTCCGAGCAGGTGGTCACCGAGTTCGCGCAACGACGCGGCGCCACGCTCCACACCGTCGACCTCGCCGACGAGTACGGCTACGACATCCCCGACGCGACGCGCATACCCAGGCGCTCCGCGTGCGGCGTGTGCGGCCTGTCCAAGCGCTACGTGTTCAACCGGGTGGCGCTCGAGGGGGGCTACGAGGTGATGGCAACGGGCCACAACCTCGACGACGAGGCCGCGACGCTCCTCGGCAACGTCCTGCGCTGGCAGACGCCGTTCCTCGCCCGCCAGTCGCCCGCGCTACCGGAGGCCGGCGGCCGTGCGCGCAAGGTGAAGCCGCTGTACCGCCTGGGGGAGCGTGAGATGGCCGCCTACTGCGTCGTTCGCGGCCTCGACTACATCGTCGAGGAGTGCCCCCTCGTCGGAGGCAACACCGTCCTGCGCTACAAGGACGCCCTCAACGAGCTCGAGCGCCACTCGCCGGGCACGAAGGCGCAGTTCCTGTTCGGCTTCCTCGACCGGGCCCGCGACGAGCATTTCTCCGAGCCCGGGCACAGCGACGGAGACGCCATCTCGTGCAGCGAGTGCGGCATGCCCACCTCCCCACCGAAGGGCCAGGCCACCGACGAGCCGGTGCGGTGCGCGTTCTGCCGCACCCGTGGACGGGTGCTCGCCACCCTCTGAGCGGCTCAGCCGTGGACAGCGAGGGTGCGAACGGAGCACGTACGATGCCGAGGTGACTTCCGACGTCCCGCTACCGGCCGAGCCGGAGACCACCCGCCCGCGCCATCCCGGCGCGCCCGAGCCGCTCGCCCCCGGCGAGTCCGTGCTGCTGATCGACCGGAAGCAGCGCCGGTACCTCGTGAAGCTCGAGGTGGGCGGCGCGTTCCACTATCACGGCGGCGCCGTCGCCCACGACGACCTGATCGGCCGTCCCGAGGGCTCACGTGTGCGCAGCGCCCGGAACACGAACCTCCTCTGTGTGCGCCCCACAGGCGACGACTGGACGTTCAAGGCCAAGCGCGGCGCGCAGGTCGTGTACCCCAAGGACCAGGCGATGATCGTCGGGCGCGCGGACATAGCGCCCGGCAGCATCGTCGTGGAGGCCGGGGCGGGTTCGGGCGCGCTGACGTGCGCGCTGCTGCGTGCGGTAGGTGAGCATGGACGGGTCATCAGCTTCGAGCTCCGCGACGACCACGCCGATGTCGCGGAGGCCAACGTCGCTCAGCGTTTCGGCGAGGTCCCGTCCAATTGGACACTGCATCGGGCCGACGTCGCGGAAGGCCTCGTCGACCTGTCGTGCGACCGGATCGTGCTCGACCTCCTCGAGCCCGACCTCGTCTTGCCCGCGGCCGCCGAGGCCCTCCACCCGGGGGGGATCCTCTGCGCCTACACCCCGAGCGTGCCGCAGATGATGCGCCTACACGAGGGGTTCCGAGCCGATGCGCGCTGGGCGATGGCCGAGACCGTCGAGACCCTCCTGCGCGGATGGCACGTCGATGGGCTCGCGGTCCGACCCGACCACCGCATGGTCGCCCACACCGCCTTTCTGACCACCGCACGTCGCCTCCCTTCACCGGAGACGGTCGACGGCGGAGCATAAGCGCGCGATAAACCGGGCATCTGCCGCAGAGGGAGCAGCACCGGACTCCTATACTCAGGTCTTGATTCCGTCGTGCACGGAGGTCCGCAATGGCAGACCACGAAGCTGAAGTCCACGAGCTGCGCGAGCAGCTCAACTACCTTCACGAAGAAGCCGCCATGTTGCGCCGGCGCCTGGAGGAGTCCCCGTCTCGTGTCCGGGCCCTCGAGGAGCGAGTCCTCGAGACGAAGGCGCAGCTATCGAGCACCATGGCCCAGAACACCAAGCTGACCGAGACGCTGCGCGAGGCCCGTGAGCAGATCGTCGCTCTCAAGGAGCAGGTGGAGAAACTCTCCAGCCCACCGTCCAGCTTCGGCGTCTTCCTCGGCGAGGTCGAGCCCGCGGCGGTCGCATCGGACGCCGACGAGACCCCGGAGGGCGGCGAAGTGGAGACCGGCCCCGTCGTGGAGGTCTTCGCCCAGGGACGCAAGCTGCGGGTGACGTGCAGCGCAGACATCAAGGTCGACGCGCTCCAGCCCGGCCAGGAGGTCGTGCTGAACGAGGCGCTCAACGTGATCGAGTCCGCGCGGTTCGAGCGCGTCGGGGAGGTCATGTCGCTGAAGGAGCGCATCGACGATGAGCGCCTGCTCGTCATCAACCACACCGACGACGAGCAGGTCGTGCGGATGTCGGAGCCGCTCTCGCTGATCCCGCTCCGCGCGGGCGACTCGCTGCTCGTCGAGCCCCGCTCGAGCTACGCGCTCGAGCGCCTCCCACGCCCCGAGGTCGAGGAGCTCATCCTCGAGGAGGTCCCCGACATCGACTACACCGACATCGGTGGCCTCGCGGGGCAGATCGAAGCCATCCAGGACGCAGTGGAGCTACCGTTCGTCCACGCGGACCTGTTCCACGAGCACGACCTCAAGCCGCCGAAGGGCATCCTGCTCTACGGCCCACCCGGGTGCGGCAAGACGATGATCGCGAAGGCGGTCGCGGCGAGCCTCGCGAAGCGGGTGGCGGAGAAGGAGGGTCGCGCGGACGCACGGAGCTACTTCCTCAACATCAAGGGCCCCGAGTTGCTCAACAAGTACGTCGGCGAGACCGAGCGACAGATACGCCTGATCTTCCAGCGCGCCCGCGAGAAGGTCGAGGAGGGCTTCCCCGTCATTGTGTTCTTCGACGAGATGGACTCCATCTTCCGAACCCGGGGATCGGGCGTCTCGAGCGATGTGGAGAACACGATCGTCCCCCAGCTCCTCTCAGAGATCGACGGTGTGGAGACGCTCAAGGACGTCATCGTCATCGGCGCGTCGAACCGCGAGGACATGATCGACCCCGCTATCCTGCGTCCGGGCCGGCTCGATGTGAAGATCAAGATCGAGCGCCCCGACGAGATGGCCGCGCGGGAGATCTTCAACATCTACCTGCACCCGGGACTGCCTCTGCACCCCGACATGATCAAGGCCTACGACAGCGAGCAGGAGGCCCTCGAGGCGGTCATCACCGAGACGTGCCGCCGGATGTACGCGGAGGCCGATGAGAACCAGTTCCTCGAGGTCACCTACGCAAACGGTGACAAGGAGATCCTCCACTTCAAGGACTTCAACTCCGGCGCGATGATCGAGAACGTCGTCGCCCGTGCGAAGAAGGCCGCGATCAAGCGCTATCTCGACGAAGGCCAGCGCGGTCTCAAGCCGGAGGATCTCTACCAGGCGATCCGTGACGAGTTCAAGGAGAACGAGGACCTGCCCAACACCACCAACCCTGACGATTGGGCGCGCATCTCGGGCAAGAAGGGGGAGCGCATCGTCTACGTGCGCACCCTGATCGGTGACGGCACCGAGCCGGGCAAGTCGATCGAGAGCGTCAACACCGGTCAGTACCTCTAGCCCTAGACTTGGCCGCCGGGACCCGATCGTCAGGAGAGGTTGGCAGAGCTTGGCTACCCACAAGTACCTAGGCACCGAGACCGAGTACGGGATCTCGGTGGTGGGTCGTCCCGACTTCAATCCCGTGCTCGCGTCCTCGCTCGTGGTCAACGCCTACGCGGCCGACGGCCGCCACCGGGCACGTTGGGACTACGAGGAGGAGAACCCCCTCCGCGATGCGCGTGGCTTCACCCAGCCGGGCGCCCACGAGCCCCCCGAGGACGACGTGGGGCTCGCGAACACGATCCTCACCAACGGCGCGCGGTTCTACGTGGACCACGCCCACCCCGAGTACTCCTCACCAGAGTGCTCCAACCCTTACGACGCGGTCGTCTGGGACAAGGCGGGGGAGCGCATCCTCGAGCGTGCCGCCGCCAAGGCCGCGCAGAGCATCCCCGACGGTGACCGCACACAGGCGGGTCGGATCGTGGTGAGCAAGAACAATACCGACGGCAAGGGCGCCGCGTACGGGATGCACGAGAACTACATCGTCGACCGCGGCCTCCCCTTCGGTGAGCTCACGAGGCAGTTGATCCCGTTCTTCGTCTCCCGCCAGATCCTCGTGGGGTCCGGGCGCATCGGCAACGAGTTCGAGCTCGCGGTCCCGTATCAGATCAGCCAGCGTGCGGACTTCTTCGAGGTGGAGGTCGGCCTCGAGACGACCCTCAAGCGTCCGATCATCAACACGCGCGACGAGCCGCACGCGGACCCCGAGCGCTTCCGTCGCCTGCACGTGATCCTCGGCGACGCGAACATGTCGGAAATCTGCACGTACGTGAAGCTCGGCTCGACCTCGCTCGTGCTCTCGATGATCGAGGACGGGGTCCTGCCCTCCGCCCCGCAACTGGCAAAGCCGGTGCAGGCCCTGCAGCAGGTGAGCCACGACCTCAGCTGCACCCGCACGATCCCGCTTACCGACGACTCGCAGGTCACCGCCGTGGAACTGCAGTGGCACTTCCTCGAGCATGCGCGCAAGTACACCGAGGAGGGGCATGCCCCCGACTGGGCACCCGACCTCCTCGCCCAGTGGGAGCACCTTCTGACAGGCGTCGAGGAGGACCCGCTGAGTCTCGACGGCCTCATCGACTGGGTCTCCAAGTACCACCTCCTGCAGCGCTATGTCGATCGGGACGGCCTGGATTGGAACGACGCGAAGCTGAAGCTGATCGACTACCAGTACCACGACGTCCGCCAGGACAAGGGCCTCTACAACCGCCTCGTCGCTGGGGGCCGCGCCAAGCGCCTCGTCACCGAGGAGGAGGTCGGGCACGCGATCCACTCCCCGCCGCCTGACACGCGCGCGTACTTCCGCGGCCGCTGCCTGGAGAAGTACCGGGATCAGGTCGCCGCAGCCGGCTGGGACTCCATCATCTTCGACATCGGGGGAGAGAGCCTGCAACGGGTGCCGATGATGGACCCTGGCCGTGGAGGACGGGAGATGACCGGCGACCTCATCGACCGCTGCTCGACCGCGGAGGAACTGCTGGCGAATCTCCAGCGCTAGCTACTGTCGCGGCCCTGGCGGGTAGACTCGGGAGTCAAGGCAAGCACCAGGAGGTGTATTGAGTGGCCGACAGCGAACAGGTCCGCAAGCAGCGTCCGAAGCAGGACGAGGAGACCACCGAGGAGAGCGCTGAGACCACCGAAGAGGTCGACACCTCAGACGTGGATGATCTTCTCGATGAGATCGACGACGTCCTCGAGGAGAACGCCGAGGAGTTCGTCAAGAACTACGTCCAGAAGGGCGGTCAGTAGCTCTCCGGGTCCGGTTTCGACCGGTTTAGCCGCCCTTCTGCCGGCGCGGTTGCGCCGTTTGACGTCATCTTGAATGCTTGGATTCTGTTCAGCGGCCATCCAGACCCGGGTAGTCGTGTCGGTTTGGTTGGCGCATGGTTGGCGCCGGAAGCCGCCGATCGTCTATCCAGACGCCAGCAGTCCGGCCTCGCGTGCGTAGGCTTGTGGCGCGGTCGCGGATTGGCGTGGCGCGAGAAGCTGGGGGAGCCTCGGTAGTCGGAACGCTCCGTTCGGGCTGACCCACCGGCTCGCGGCGTGGCTGCCTGCCCCGATCGTCTTCGGGGTGCTGGCGGGCGCCGTCCTCGACTTCTTCGTCGGCCTGTTCGACGCCCTCGACGACCACTGGCTCCTGGTGGGACCTGCGCTGTTGGCCTACCTCGTGGGCCGCCGGTTCCTCGAGCCACGGATCCCCGCGGTGCTGCCGGCCGTGGTGGCCGGTGTCGTGGCCGCGGGGCTCACCGGCGGTCTCGCGGCGCCTCCGGCAGAGCTCGCGCTGCCCGCACCGGCGCTTACCCTGCCGGTCTTCTCGCTTGGCGCCATCGTCACCGTGGCGCCGGTGATCGTGGCGCTGGTCACGCTGCAGGCCAACGCGCCCTCGGTCGTGTTCCTGCGGGCCCAGGGGTACGAGCCGCCGGAGCGGGTCCTGACCCTCGTCAGCGGCGGCGGCATCGTGCTCGGGTCGGTGTTCGGGCCCGTCGCCGTGTCGCTGTCGCTGCCGGCGACGGCGCTCACCGCCGGCCCCGACGCGGGCGAGCGCGCACTGCGCCACCGCGCCGCGCTGCTGGTGACGATCATCGGCCTCGCCGTGGTCGGCGTGTTCGCGAGCGCCCTGCAACAGGTGGTCGCCGGACCCTTGACGCTCGGCCCGCTTTTCGCCTTCGGCATCGCGGTCTCCGACCTGTCGCTACTCGGGCTCGGGGCGTTCTTCTGGGCGCTCGTGCTCGGCGTGGGCATCTCGCGGCTGGTCGAGCCCCCCGCCTGGCAGCAACTACGCGCCGCACCGAGCGGGGAGGCCGCGGCGTGACGCGGCCGGCCGGGAGGGCTCAGACGGTGGCGGAGACGTGCTCGGCGAGCCGGTCGCGGTGCTCGCGGGCGGTGCCGTAAACCCCGGCGAGGGCGATCGCGCGCTTGAGGA
>SKQL01000017.1 GCA_007119035.1 Nitriliruptorales bacterium
GCCAGACTCGTCCCAGGATCTTTCGCTCATCCTGGTTTTGGTGTCATCTGCTCGTTTCGACACTTCATCGGTGGTTCACTCACGTTCGTCTTCTTGGCTCACACCTGACCCGATCACGCCGGGCCTTTTCCGCAACGCTCAGCGCCCCGGCTCTTGACCGACGCACCTTGCGGTGGTTTGAAGCCTTCCCCTGCAGGACGGCTCCGGAGGGCCAGACCTCCATCTCCTGCACAGTTGCGCACAACAAGTGCTCCGACGATCCTCTACATCGTCTACCTCCTTGTGCTCGTGGCACACGCGAAACTCCACTCGTAGAATCTCAACCGAAACGGCCGAACCCGAGCATCTCCTACCGGTCAAACGCCGTCACGCCAGCGGGTTTGTGCGACAGCCTGCATACCGCCCAGACCCGAGACTGCGCCCGCCGGTCTCTGACCCGAGTCGTGAGCCGCATCGGAGGCCCGAGGACGCCTTGTGCAAGCGCCGTACAGCCCACTCGAGCCCTTGCCGCTCCGCGAGCCAGCGGCTGGTCGAGAGCGATCTGGCCACTCACCTGCAGGTGTCCCGTGGGCCCATCCGTGAGGCGCTGCGGCTCCTGGAGCGTGACGGGTGGATCGAGGTCCGGCCGCGCCGCAGCGCCCTACCTATGCGGGGGCCGGGTGACAAGCCGTGCGGTTGTCGGGTTTGGGGTCATGTGTGCTCCTGGTCGGGTCGGTTGTGCGTGGGTGGCGAGGTGCGCCCTGCCTTACCTGGGTGCTCGCGGCCTTGGGCTGCGGCGACATGATGATGGATGGGGTGACACCCCGCGTGTCACGGTCGCTCGTTCTATGACGGTCGTCCACCGTTCCCGGTGGCGGCGGGCAGATCCAACCTTCCTACGATCTCCATCAGGGCCCTCCTCGAGCGCCGGCTTGATGCCATCAGCACACCACACGTGCTTGCTGCCGGGGAGGGCCCCGCATATGTCATCTACGTGCGCATCCCGTCCGAGGCTGCCTCGACGAGTTCTTCCGTGCCCGCAACCTGATCGAGACAGAGGCTGCGCGGCCCGCCACACGCCGGGCGCGGCGCGACCCAGGTGGAACGTTGGGCACGATCGAGCACCTCACGCAGGCGCGGACCCGCAGCGCGGCCCCCTCGAATGAGCTGCCCGATGAGTTCTTGAGCACCGACACCTCGCTGCCTGCGCTCGAACACCGACGGCACTGCCGGAAGACCTCCCGCAACTTCCACCGGACCATCGTACTGCTCTCCGGGAACACGGCCCTCGCGGACACCCTGGAGTACGTCATGCGACGGACGCGCTGGTGGTTCGCCTCGTCAGCGGCCGTGCACCGCAACTCTCGTCGCGACGAGCACAGCCACCTCCTGGATGCGATCGCCGAAGGCGACGAGGACGAGGCAGAGGAGGCGATGCACTTCCACCTGGACCAACTGCGTCTCGCCAGCCTGGAGGCGCTGCGGCACGAACTCGATCACATCTCGGACCAGGACTGACGGGCCCGCGCCTCGCACGAGGGGGCGGGTGCGAACGCACCCGCCCCCTCGCCGTAGTCGTCGTTCAGCCGTGCGCGATGCTCGAGTAGACCCCCGTGTCGTGGGCGGCCCTCAGGCACTCCCCGATCACCTTGATGCCATCGGCGTCCAGCCCACGGCAGGCCTCGATGAGCCGTGCACGGTCGTCGGCCGCCAGCGCCATGCCCAACAGATCGTCGGCCTTCGCCTCGACTTCGTCCCGGGCCATCGGATCGTCCTTCGTCCCACGGACCGGGAAGACGTGGCGGGACTCGGATGAGCCGTCGGTGAGGTCGACCTCGACGCGGGCCTGGCGCTTCGGCTCCAGGTCCGCGTCGCCGATCAGGGTCGTCTTGGCCAGCACCTCGGCGACCTCGAGCTTGGTGGCGCCCTGCTCGTCATGCGCCGCAGCGAAGGTGCAGGTGCCGTCGACCAGTGTGCGCGCGACGAGGTACTGGACGTTGATGTTGCTCATGTCACGGGCGTTGACGATGTAGGCGAGGTCCTCGGGTAGGACGACCCGGACGGCGCCCAGCCGATCAGGTGTGATCCCGGCGGCAGACAGCTCCTCCGCGGCTTGGACCGCCGCTTGCGCGGGCGAGCCCACGCAGTACCTCTTGATGTTAGTCTCGACCACGATTGGAACCGACTTCGCCGCTCGCTCGAGCGCCTCGACGGCCGGCTCGAGTTGTAGCGCGGAGAAGTAGTTGATCTCGTTGTCGAGGCTGTCGCGGACGCCGGGCCACCCGCAGACCACAAGCTCCGCGGCGCGGACCCCGTTCCAGGCTCCCATGCCGGAGAAGGCGAAGGCCTTCTCGATGTGATGTGTATCCCGCAGCCAGGTGCCGAGGCCGCTGGCGAGCTGACCGGTGTAGGCCACCATCGAGCGCATCGTGTCGTCGTCGAAAGCGTGCAGCGTGCTTGCCGCCGCGCTCGCCCCCCAGAGGCTGGCGAGGCCGTGAGTCGCCCGGTGCGCTCGCCGGCGCTGCCGATCGGTCTTCCATGTCAGCCAGTTCATCAACGCGCAGTTCTCATACCCGAGCCCGATCGCGTCGAGAACGTCGTCCCCCGAGGAGCCCAACTGCTCGCCGACGGCCAGCGCCACGGGCACGATCGCCGCGCCCGGGTGCGAGCGTGACGGCTCGTGGGAGTCGTCGGACTCATCCGCATGGGCACAGACCGCGTTGACGAAGGTGGCCTCCTCCACATGGTGGAGGGTGCTGCTGCCGGCGGCAGAGGAGCGACCTGAGGCACCACGGGTCTCGAGCCAGCGTCCGGCCGCTTCACCAGCGGGCATGACCCGCCCGGAGATGATCGCCGCGAGAGTGTCCAGCAGATGGAGCTCGATATGCTCGCGGGTCTCGGGGTCCCGCATCAACGGGCGCCGGTCCCTCAGGTGCGTGATCACCTTGCCAGTCAGGTCCTCCACCACGGTTCCTCCTCGACGGCAGGGGCGCGACTCCCAGCCTCCCGGCTCGCGCGCCCGCCCGACGGTGATTGTCGACAGTCTGCCTCAGGCTAGCATGGGGTCGTCGACCCACCGGCTCCACGTTGCCGCACCATCGAGGTGGCGGCGACGTGTCCACCGCTGGGACGGGGATGCCCAGATGGGTGCGCTAACGAGGACGGGAGGTCCGCTGCGTGGGTCTCGAGACCAGAACCCGGGCACGTCGTGCCGTGCTGACAGGTGCTGGTGCCACGGTGGTGTGCGCCCTCCCGCTCTACCTGACCGGTGCACTCGCCGTCCAGCTGACCGAGGAGCTCACTTTCGGGCTGGCCCAGCTGGGGGTAGCCGTGGCGATCTTCCGTGGCATCGGCGCCCTGACCGCCTCCTTCATGGGGGCGCTGGCCGACCGGATCGGCGCCAAGCTGTCGCTTCGGGTAGCCGTCACCGGAGCGTGCTTGAGCTCGCTCGGCGTCGCGGCCTTCTCGACGACCTACGTGACCTTCGTCGCTTGGCTCGTGCTGGGCGCCGCGGGGAAGTCGCTGTGCCAACCGGCAGCCAACCGGCTGCTGGTCAACAACGTCCAGTCCCACAAGCGTGGCCTGGCCTTCGGTATCAAGCAGTCGGCGGCACCCGCCTCCACGATGATTGGCGGGCTCAGCGTCCCGCTCATCGCGCTGACGGTCGGGTGGCGCTGGGCCTACGTGATGGTGGCGGCCATGGGCCTGGCGGTCATCCTCCTGGTCGGCAAGCGCCAGCAATCGCCCGGGACCTGGCGCAAGCCCAAGGTCAAACCCGCGCCGCTGCAGGACCCGATTACGATCCTGACCCTGGCGCTCGCCTTCGGCTTGGGGACCCTCGCGAGCTCGGCCGTCCCGATCTTCTACGTGGACGCGGCGGTCCGCGGGGGGACCGCGATCAACCTGGCAGGCACCCTGCTCGCGGTCGCCAGCATCGGGTCGATGCTGACACGCATCGGGACCGGGATCCTCGCAGATCGGCTGGGGGGTGGCCACGTGCTGCTGTGCTCCGGCCTGCTCCTCGCCGGGGCTGCAGGGATCGGGCTGTTCACGGTCGGTCGTCCCCTACCGATGGCAGTCGGCCTGTTCATCGCGCTGGCCGGCACCTGGGGTTTCAACGGGGTCTTCTGGTACGCACTGATGCGCGCCTACCCGGAGGCGCCGGGCAAGGTGACCGGTTTCGTCGCTCCCGGTGGTCTGATCGGTGGGGTGCTCGGGCCCATCATCGTCGGCTGGGTCGCTGAGAACATCTCGTACACGACTGGCTGGACCATCGCGGCCATCAGCGCCGTGCTGGGCGCGACCGGCATGCTGTACGGCGCCCGACGGCTGGCCCGCCACAGCGAGGAGCGGGCGGCCTGAGGCAGCCCAGACGGCCCGCCACAGCTGATCGGCCGCGTCGACGCGGTCAGGCCCGGACGTAGACCTCGCCGGCCATCAGGCGTCGGGCCGTCCGTGTCACACCGGCCGACCGCACGACCGGCCCTGTAGCACCGTGGACGACGTCGGCCGTCGCCGTGGTCAGCCCCTTGGGATGCTCCACGGTCAGCAGCCCGTTCTCGTTGCCGACCAGGTCGGCGACGACGGTGCCGTCCATGGCTGCTGCCGTCGCCGTGCACATTAGGGCGGACATGGGGCTCGCGTGGTGGAGCCGCTGTACCGACATCACGCGGACGCGGAGATCCGCGGCCGGATCGCTGGGTGCCGAGACCATGGTGATGGTTGGCAGGCCCGGCGTGACGGTCACGGCGTCCGCGGGATCCTCGACCATGCCGAGCGAGGCGGCGATCTGGCCCCGGAGGCGCTCGAGACGGCCCAACAGGTCGAGATCGCCGTTCACCTCGCTGGGGGCCTCGTCACCGCGCAGCCCGAGGTCGTGCGCAGCGACGAAGATCGTCGGGTTGGCCACGTCCACGACGGAGACGTCGAAGGCGTCACCTTCGAAGGCAATGGTGTCCCGTCGGACGTCCGTGGGGAAGAGCTGGTCGAAGACGGCACCGGCGGGCTCCAGGAACCGGGTCTCGATCATGCTGCCCGGGCGCAGGACCCCCGAGATGTGGTGGTCGCCCTTCACCGCGGCGCGGCCGCCGATCACCTCGAGCGCGGCCTCCACCAATACCTCGGTGTTCTGGTTGGCCAGGGTCACGGCACGCCGACCATCCGGTATGTCACCGAGGAGGCCCTCGTCGATGGCGAAGGGGGCGATCGCCGAAGTGAGGTTCCCACAGTTCCCCCGGTAGTCCACGACGGGGGTGTCCACCGCCACCTGGGCGAACAGGTAATCGACGTCGCAGCCGGGCCGCTCGCTGCGTCGGACGATCATTATCTTGCTGGTCGATGAGGTCGCGCCGCCCAGACCGTCGATCTGGCCCGGATCGGGGCTCCCCATGGCCTCCAGCAGGACCCGGTCGCGCTCCTCGCCGGGGGGCGGGAGATCCGCCTCGTGGAAGAACAGCCCACGGCTGGTCCCGCCGCGCATCAGGACTGCACGGAGGGCACGTTGCGGCACGACAGGCTCCTCGGCCGACCGGAGGTCAGCCCTCAGATAGCGGGGACGACCGCCAGTGGCCGCACGGGCGCGCCGGTGGCTCCCACGATGTTCAGCGGGTTCAGGACGAACAGGAACTCGTGGAGGCCGGCCTCGGCCAGACCCTCGAGGTCCAGCGTCTCGATGATGTTGATGCCCCGCTCGACCAGCAGGACCCGGTGGGCCGGCAGGCGGGCGTGGCCTTTCCCAGGCGGCAGGTGCTCGAAGGCGATCGTGTCGGCACCGACGACCGCAGCCCCCTGGTCGGCGAGCCAGGTCGCCCCGGCCTCGCCCGGACCGGGTACTCCCGAGGTCTGCCCCTGGTAAAGCTCGCGGTCGTGCCAGTTGCGGGCCCAGCCGCTCCGGACCAGGGTGGCGTCGCCGGGGCGGAGTTCGGTGCCCTGCTGTGCGGCCGTGCGCTTGAGGTCCTCGACCGTAATCTCCTGCCCGGCCGGGCTCTCATCCCAGCCAAGGGCCGTCGCGACGTCTAGCAGCACGCCTCGCCCGAAGAAGGTGCCGAAGGCATCGATCCCGTGCTTGTCGAACCGACCGCCCCGCTGGGCCTCGTCGGCATCGACCCCACCGTGCAGCTTGCCGTCGAAGGAGACGTGGCCAAGCGCATCGACGTGGGTGCCGACGTGGGTGCCAGTGACAATCAGGTCGTTCGCGGCGGACCCCCCGTCCTCGCGGTGAGTGTCCCCGTGCCGGCGCACCAGGACGTGCCGGAACTCCGGGTGGTTGGGAGACTGTGGCATCCCGACCTGCAGGGGACGGGACAAATCGTGGACCTCGTAGCCGCTCGCGAGCATGGAGGTCAGCAATTCCACGGACATGGAAAGCCTCGGAGGTCGGGGTGGGACAGTGGCGGCCCCTACCGGGGGCCAGTTCGCGCTCAGCCGATGAGCGTCATCAGCGAGCGCGGCCAGAACAGGTTGACCGCGTTGGCGAGGGTGAGCAGCAGTCCGACGACCGCGATCGGCGCGATCCACAGGTAGCGCAGTTTGACTTTCGCCTCGAAGAACAGGAACGCGGTGACAAACACGGCCGCCGCGGCGACCAGACCGATGGTGAACATCAGGAGGAGGTAGCCGAGCATCCACAACAGGTACTTGCCGGCTCGCGCGAACACGTAGCCGATCGGCGAACCCGGCTCGTAGGCCGAGGTGGACGCGGTCGAGGGCGCGTCACCGCCGACTGCGCTGCCTTGTACCCGGAAGCGGCGGAAGTCGATGGCGAGCGTCAACAGGGCCAGCGTCAGGCCGGCACTCCCGACGACGAACGGGAAGATGCGCGCCTGGCTCGGGAAGCCGCTGGCCTCGATCAGCGCCCAGGTGAAGATGATGATGAGCAGCGTGCTGAAGCTGAAGCGCATCGCGGTTAGAACCCGCACGGTTCCCTCCGATCATGGATGGCGTCGGCGGCACCGACGCCACGATGGTGTTCTCCCGAGGCCTGGCGAACACGGTCTCCCTGGCTCGTTGCTCCCTCGGACGAGTCTAGCGGCGTTCCGCCTCACGAACCTCCTCCGGCCGTCCACATCGCTGCCACGCCACCCCAGCGGGGCCGCGAAGACGCGAGCACCTCAGGGTTGAGAAGGTGGGCGGGGTCCAGGTGGCCATCGAGGTAGGCGGCCAACTGCGTCGCGGTCGTGTTCGCGAAGTCACCGAACGCCAGATCGACGGTGTAGCCGAGGTGGGGGGTGAGCAGGACGTTGTGGAGCCGGCGCAACGGGTGGTCCGTCGGGAGCGGTTCCTGATCGAACACGTCCAGCGCCGCGCCGCCGAACCACCGCTCGTGCAGCGCCGTGAGCAGCGCCTCCTCGTCGACGATCGGGCCACGGGCGGTGTTTATTAGGAGCGCGTCGGGGCGCAAGAGGCGGAGCTGGTCGGCGCCCAGCAGCCCTCGCGAGGTGTCGGACAGGCGTAGGTGGATTGAGACGACGTCAGAAGTCGAGAGGAGGTCCTCGAACCCGACCGCCCGGACGCCGTGCTGAGCGGCCCGCTCCGGCGTGAGGGTCGGTCCCCAGGCCTGGACGTCCATGCCGAAGGCCCGAGCGAGCTTCGCGACGGAGACGCCGTGGCGGCCGAGTCCCAGGATGCCGAAGGTGCGCCCGTGCAGGCTGCGACCAAGTGCGGCGGGCCAGCGGCCCTCCCGCATGCCGACGATCGCCGGCGTGAGGCCCCGGAACCAGTCGACGGCCAGCCCCAGCGTGATCTCGGCGACGAC
>SKQL01000033.1 GCA_007119035.1 Nitriliruptorales bacterium
GATTATGCTTATGCAACACATTCGTGATCGCCGCCGTCAACGTCGTCTTACCATGATCAATATGACCAATAGTCCCCACGTTGAGATGCGGCTTCGACCGCTCGAACTTCGCCTTGCCCATCCGTCTCTCCTACGTCTCCGGTGGAATCAATTCTTGGTTGGTGCTTCGCTTCCGGTTGGCAACTGCAGTGGGGCTACTCGCCCCGGACCTTGGCTACGATGTCCTTCGCCAACGAGGCCGGGACCTCTTCGTAGGCGGAGAACTGCATGGTGTAGGTGGCTCGACCCTGGGTCTTCGACCGCAGGTCCGTCGAGTAGCCGAACATCTCCGACAAGGGGACGTGCGCGGTGATCACCTTGGACACACCCCGGTCGAGCATCTCACCGATCCGGCCCCGCCTCGAGGTCAGGTCGCCGATGACGTCGCCCATGTAGACCTCGGGGGTGACGACCTCGACCTCCATGACGGGCTCGAGCAACGCCACGCCGGCCTTCTGAGCAGCTTCCTTGAACGCCATTGAGCCGGCGATCTTGAACGCCATCTCACTCGAGTCGACGTCGTGGTAGCTGCCGTCGGTGAGGGTGACGCGCATGTCCACCAGCGGATAGCCGGCGAGCACACCGCCCTCCATGGCCTCGCGGATCCCGTGGCCGACCGAGGGGATGTACTCCTTTGGGATCGCACCCCCGCGGACCTTGTCGATGAACTCGTAGCCACCGATCTCGCCGGTGGGCTCGCCCTTGTCGTCGAGCACCTCGCGGGGCTCGTCGGCCATCGCGCCGGTCGGCTCGATGGTGATCTCGATCTCCGCGAACTGCCCCGCGCCACCGGTCTGGCGCTTGAAGCGCAGGTTGTGGTTGACCACGGGCTTCTTTATCGCCTCACGGTACGCGACCTGCGGGCGGCCCACGTTCGCGTCGACCTTGAACTCGCGCAACAAGCGATCGACGATGACCTCTAGGTGGAGCTCGCCCATTCCGCCGATGATGGTCTGGCCCGTCTCCTCGTCCGTGTGGACGCTGAAGGTGGGGTCCTCCTCGGCGAGCTTCTGCAGGGCGGTCCCGAGCTTCTGCTGGTCGGCCTTCGTCTTCGGCTCGATCGCGATGTGGATGACCGGCTTATCGAATTCCATGGACTCGAGGATGACCGGCGAGCTGGGGTCGCAGAGCGTGTCACCCGTGCCCGTCACCTTGAGGCCCACCGCCGCGATGATGTCACCGCAGAACGCTGCCTCACGGTCCTCCCTGTGGTTCGCGTGCATCTGCAGGAGGCGTCCGACGCGCTCCTTCTTGTCCTTGGTCGTGTTCGTGACCGCGTCGCCCTGGCTGACCTGCCCTGAGTAGATGCGGAAGTAGGTGAGCTTGCCCACGTAGGGGTCGGACATGATCTTGAAGGCGAGTGCGGAGAACGGCTCGTCCTCGCTCGCCTTGCGCTCGATCGGCTCGCCGGTCCTCGCGTCGCGGCCCTGCACCGGAGGCACGTCCTCCGGGCTCGGCAGATAGGTCACGACCGCGTCGAGCAGGAGCTGAACGCCCTTGTTCTTGAACGCGGAGCCGCACAGCACGGGGGTGATGGTCCCCTCGATGGTGGCCTTGCGGATGCCCACGACGAGCTCGTCCCGCGTCACCTCCTCCTCGGCGACGTACTTCTCGAGGAGCACTTCGTCGGTCTCGCTGACGGCCTCGATCAATGCCTGGCGGTACTCCTCCGCGCGCTCGACGAGGTTGTCGGGGATCGGCTCGTCGTGGAAGACCTTGCCGTGGTCGTCCCCGGAGCCCTCCCAGATGCGGGCACTGCGGTCGATGATGTCGATCACGCCCACGAAGTCCGACTCCGAGCCGACCGGCAGCTGCAAGGCCACGGGGTTCGCGCCGAGGCGGTCGCGCAAGGAGTCGAAGGACGCGTAGAAGTCCGCACCGGTGCGGTCCATCTTGTTGATGAAGCAGATGCGGGGAACGCCGTACTTGTCCGCCTGGCGCCACACCGTCTCCGACTGAGGCTCGACGCCGGATACCGCGTCGAACACCGCGACCGCGCCGTCGAGGATACGCAACGAGCGCTCGACCTCGACAGTGAAGTCGACGTGGCCGGGCGTGTCGATGATGTTGACCAGGTGGCCATCCCAGAAACACGTGGTCGCCGCAGAGGTGATGGTGATGCCGCGTTCCTGCTCCTGCGGCATCCAGTCCATCACGGCAGCGCCCTCGTGGACCTCACCGACCTTGTAGCTGCGCCCCGTGTAGTAAAGGACGCGCTCGGTCGTCGTGGTCTTGCCCGCGTCGATGTGGGCCATGATCCCAATGTTGCGGGTCAGCTTCAGCGGGTGGTCACGCTTCGGCATAGCAGGGGTTCCCTTCGGGTGCGAACTACCAGCGGTAGTGGGCGAATGCCTTGTTGGCCTCAGCCATCTTGTGGGTGTCTTCACGGCGCTTGACGGATGCCCCGCCGTTGTTGGCGGCGTCGAGCAACTCGCCCGCGAGCCGCTCGGCCATGGTGTGCTCACGTCGGGCCCGGGCGAAGTGGGTGATCCAGCGCAGGGAGAGCGTCGTCCCCCGCCCCGACCGGACCTCGATCGGCACCTGGTAGGTGGCGCCTCCGACACGGCGGGACTTGACCTCGAGCATCGGCTTGACGTTGTCGATGGCCTTCTTGAACGTCTGGACGGGGTCGCCGCCGGAGCGCTCACGCATGAGGTCGAAGGCGTCGTAGACGATCCCCTCGGCCACGGACCGCTTGCCGTCGACCATGATCTTGTTGATCAACTGGGTGACGAGCGGGCTCTGGTACTTGGGGTCGACGTTGATCTTGCGCTTGGGTGCTGGTCCTTTACGCGGCACGGTTAGCCTTCCTTCTTCGCGCCGTACTTGGAGCGGGCCTGCTTGCGATCACGGACCGCGGCCGCGTCGAGTGCCGCCCGGACGACCTTGTAGCGGACACCGGGCAGGTCCTTCACCCGGCCACCGCGGACGAGCACGATGGAGTGCTCCTGGAGGTTGTGCCCCTCGCCGGGGATGTAGGCGGTGACCTCGATGCCCGAGGTCAGGCGCACACGGCACACCTTGCGGAGCGCAGAGTTAGGCTTCTTAGGCGTGGTCGTGTACACGCGGGTGCACACTCCCCGACGCTGCGGCGAGCCTTTGAGCGCCGGCGTCGTGGCCTTCTCGGCCTTCTCGCGGCGCCCCTTGCGGACGAGCTGCTGAATGGTAGGCATGTCCTGATAGTCCCGTTCGGCGTCTGCCGGACCGATCCACGGACCCGGGCGTCTCATATCTGGCTCCGCAAGACGCGCTCGGCGTTGTTGCGGGTGGTGCACGCGACTCACAGCAGCGGCGGTGTCTCGCCAGCATGCTGCACCGGCTAGGTGCCGCCGGTCGAGCCGTCGAGCGGTGGGTGGCGTACATGAACAGCGCCCGGGCACGCCCGGGCGCCTTCACGAACGATAAGCCTACGCGGCGCCGGTTGGAGTGTCAACCTGCGCCCGCGGGGAGCCGGCCCACATCGTAGGGTCGGGGGAACGCGTTTCCCTCCAGGAGTACTGCCGTGCGGCCGATCCTGCTCATCTGCTCCCTGCTCCTCCTCGCCGCGTGCGGCGACGGAGGCAACGACCCCCTCGGGGGAGCCTCCGAACGCGTCATGGTCGACGGAGCGGTCATCATCGAGGGCGATACCGCCCAGGTGTGCTACCTCGTCCTGGAGTCGTACCCGCCCCAGTGTGGCGGCGGGCTGACGGTCGAGTCGCTCGACGAGGACGACGTCCCCGACGCGGAGGATGCGGGCGGGGTGACCGTGGGGCACGCCCGGCTCACCGGTGACCTCGACGGGGGGACGCTCACCGTCACCGAGGAGCCGGAGCCCGCGCGTGGCGAGGCCCCCGCCGACGACGACCGGCCCAGACGGTCCCTCGAACCTGCGGAGCAGGCGGAGCTCGAGGCGTTGTTCCACGATGAGGTGTGGCCGCTGCTCGAGGAGCAGCCGGAGGGGACATGGCTCGATGCGGAACTCGACGAGGAGGGTGGCTACATCCGGGTCACCGTGGTCGACGAGGAGGGGGAGCTCGCGGAGGAGCTTCGTTCGGAGTACGGCGGGGACGTCGACATCCGTGGGTGGATCACCTACCTCGAGTAAGCGACCGCGGACGCGGTTACGCTTGGCGCCCGTGGACGTGCGACGAGCTGGATCGAGCGACCTGCCCATCACCCCGATCGGGCTGGGGTTGGCCGCACTCGGCCGCCCCGGCTACCTCAATATCGGGCATGACGAGGACCTCGGCGACGATCGCAGCGTCGCGACGATGGAGGCGCACGCCCACTCGGTGCTCGACGCCGCCTACGACGCGGGCGTGCGCTACATCGACGCGGCCCGGTCCTACGGACTCGCGGAGGCTTTCCTCGCTTCGTGGCTCGACGCCCGCCGACTCGGGCCCGGCGATCTCACCGTGGCCTCGAAATGGGGCTACACCTACACCGCCGACTGGCGGGTCGACGCGGACGCCCACGAGGTCAAGGACCACTCCCCCGAGGCCCTGGCCCGGCAGGTCGGGGAGTCACGCGAGATCCTCGGGCCCCATCTCGACGTCTACCAGATCCATTCCGCCACCCTGGACACAGGCGTCCTCACGGATAGGGAGGTGCTCGAGCGCCTCGCCGCACTGGCCGCAGACGACGTCCACCTCGGCTTCACCGTGAGCGGCCCCGGCCAGGCTGCTGCCATAGAGCAGGGCCTTGAGGCCGAGGTAGACGGCCAACGACTCTTCTCGGTCGTGCAGGCGACCTGGAACCCCCTCGAGCCCTCCGCCGGCGACGCGCTCGCCGCCGCGCACGACGGGGGCCTCGTCGTCGTCATCAAGGAAGCGGTGGCCAATGGCCGCCTGACCATGCGCAACGAGGATCCCTCGATCGACACGCGCCTGGGGCGGGTCGCCCGCCGCCACGGCGTCAGTCACGACGCGGTGGCGCTCGCCGCCGCGCTCGCGCAGCCCTTCGTCGACGTCGTGCTCTCCGGTGCGGCCAACGTGGGGCAGTTGTCGAGCAACCTCGCCGCCGAGGCCGTCGACCTCACCACGGAGGAGCTCGCCTCCCTGGAGGCGCTGACCGAGCGGCCCGAGATCTACTGGGCGACCCGCAGCGCGCTTCCCTGGCGTTGACGAGCGAGCGCCCACCTACGCGGACGCAGGTGGGCGCTCAACCGGCGGACGTCACTAGTAGTTGCCCTCGCCCATGGTCCAGCCCTCGTCGGCCTCGTACTCGTCGTAGCCGCCCGAGCCGAACTGCTCGAGCAGGTCTGCGGGGACGACCTGCTCGGGGATCTCGGTCGGCAGTGGCTTGACCGAGCGGTACCGGCGCAGCCCGGTCCCGGCCGGGATGAGCTTGCCGATGATCACGTTCTCCTTGAGGCCGACGAGCGAATCGCTCTTGCTCTCGATCGCAGCCTCGGTGAGGACCCGCGTGGTCTCCTGGAACGATGCCGCGGACAGCCACGACTCCGTCGCGAGCGACGCCTTGGTGATCCCCATCAGGATCTGGCGGCCGTTGGCGGGCTCGCCGCCCTCGTCGAGCACCTTGCGGTTCGCGTCCGCGAACAGCGGACGGTCGACGAGCTCGCCGGGCAGGAACGGCGTGTCCCCCGGCTCGACGATGTTCACCCGCCGCAGCATCTGGCGGACGATCAGCTCGATGTGCTTGTCGTGGATGGACACACCCTGGGAGCGGTACACCTCCTGGACCTCACGGACGAGCAGCCGCTGGGTCTCACGGGCGCCGAGCACGTCGAGCATCTCGTGAGGATCGACGGAGCCCTCGGTCAGCATCTCACCGACCTTGACCTCCTGCCCGTCAGCGACCCGCAGGCGGGAGCGTCGTGGCACGGTGACCGACGGCACGTCGTCCTCCCCGCCGCCGTCCACGGTGATCTTGAGGCCCTTGTCCGTCTCCTCGAGACCCACGACACCGGAGTTGTGCGCGATCTCGGCCTTTCCTTTCGGGGTCCTGGCCTCGAACAACTCCACGACACGCGGCAGACCCTGTGTGATGTCCTCACCACCGGTCGAGACACCGCCCGTGTGGAACGTCCGCATCGTGAGCTGCGTACCCGGCTCACCGATCGACTGGGCGGCGATGATCCCCACCGCCTCGCCGATCTGCACCGGCGCGCCCTCGGCGAGCGCCCGTCCGTAGCAGAGGACGCAGACGCCCTCCGTGGTCTCACAGTTGAGCACGGTCCGGACGGTGACGGTCCGCTCCCGCTCGGAGACGGGGGCGTCCAGGGGCTCGTTGGTGTCGGGGTCGGTACCCGTCACGAGGACCTGCCGCATCAGGCGGATCTCCGCGTCGGTGATCTCCGTGCCCGCCTCGAGCAGCACCCGGTCATCTGAGCCCGGCACCATCACGTCCTTCGCGAGCACGCGGCCGAACAGCGTCTGCGAGTCCCGCTCACCAACGACGGTGGGCAGGCCGCGGGTCGTGCCGCAGTCGTCATCGCGGACGATGAGGTCCTGGGCGATGTCGACCAGCCGCCGGGTGAGGTAGCCCGAGTCCGCGGTCCGCAGCGCGGTGTCCGCGAGGCCTTTGCGGGCACCGTGGGTGGAGATGAAGTACTCGAGGACCGACAGGCCCTCGCGGAAGTTGGACTTGATGGGGCGCTCGATGATCTCACCACGCGGGTTGGCCACCAGGCCGCGCATGCCCGCGATCTGGCGGATCTGGGTCATCGACCCCCGTGCACCCGAGTTGGCCATCATGTAGATGGGGTTCAGCTTCGAGAAGTTCGTCTCCATCTTCTCCGCGACCTTGTTCGTCGCGTCGGTCCAGATCTCCCGCAGCTCCTGCTTGCGCTCGTCGTCGGTGATGACGCCGCGGCGGAACTGCTTCTCCACCTTGAGCGCGAGATCGTCGTGCTCCTCGAGCAGCGCAGCCTTCTCCGGCGGTGCCTCCACGTCCGCGATCGACACCGTGACGCCGGCCTTGGTGGCCCAGCGGAAACCGATGTCCTTCATGTCGTCGAGCACCTGGGCGGTGACCGCCCTGGAGAAGTTGTCCGCGCAGCGGTTGACGAGGTCCCCGAGCTCCTTCTTGCCGATCAGGTAGTTCACGAAGGGCATGGCGGGTGGGAGGATCTCGTTGAACAGCACGCGTCCGGGTGTGGTCAGGACGCGCACCCCCTCGGACGAGGCGACGTTGCCGTTGCGGCTGCCGTTCGTGGCGCCCTCCTCGTCGCCGAACACATCCGCCCCGTGGACGGTGCGGTTGCGCAGGCGCACGAGCACCCATTCCTGGATCCCCACGCGACGGAGGTCCAGGGACATGATGACCTCGGCGGGGCCGGAGAAGCTCTTGATCGGCTGCTCGCCCTTACGCACCGCCTCCCGGAGGCCCTCAGGCGGGCCGCCGCCCTCCACGCCGTCGGCGTAGGTCAGGTAGTAGCTGCCGAGCACCATGTCCTGCGAGGGTGAGGCGAGCGGCCTCCCGTGCGCGGGCGACAGGATGTTGTTCGCCGATAGCATGAGGATGCGCGCCTCGGCCTGGGCCTCTGAGGACAACGGAAGGTGGACCGCCATCTGGTCCCCGTCGAAGTCCGCGTTGAACGCCGCGCACACGAGCGGGTGGATCTGGATCGCCTTGCCCTCCACCAATTTGGGCATGAAC
>SKQL01000062.1 GCA_007119035.1 Nitriliruptorales bacterium
AGGCGGGTGAACCCGTCCCGCTGCAACGGCCGGGACATGACCGCGCCCACACGACTGGCCACGCCCACGAGCCGGCGTGAGGCGAACGCCCGGAGACCGAGACGCCGCATGGCGGGGACATGCCCCGACTCGACCACGTCGCGGCGGACCCGAAGGATCTGCTCGGGAAGGGGGATATCCGCGGGGCACACCGTCGCGCAGGCCCCGCAGGACACGCACAGCGACTGCGGGCCCGCCGCGGCCTCCATCCCATGGTGGTAGGGCGTGTTGACCAGCCCGATCGCGCCCGTGTAGACGTGGCCGAACGCGTGGCCTCCGACGACCTGGTACGGCGGGCACACGTTGGCGCACGCCCCGCAACGGATGCAGCCGAGCGCGGACGCGATGTCGGGATCGGCGGCCATCTCGGTGCGGCCGTTGTCGATCAGGACGATGTGCTGCTCCTGGCCGGGGCGGGGGCCGCTCACGAAGTTGGTGTACGTGGTGATCGGCTGGCCGGTGCCCGAGCGTGCGAGCAGGCGCACCTGCCGCATCGCGTCCTGATAGGTAGGGACGATCTTCTCGATCCCCGCGAACACCACGTGCACGGGCGGCAGCGCCACGGACATGCGGTTATTGCCCTCGTTGCAGACGAGCATCACCGTCCCGCCCTCCGCGATGAGGGCGTTCGCCCCGCTGATGCCCATCCCCGACGCCAGGAAGCGCTCCCTCAGCTCGGTGCGCACCGCACCGACCATCCCGTCGATGTCGTCCGCCGAGAACGGGCGCCCGAGAACGCGTTCGAGCAACTCGGCGATCTGGGCGGCGCGCTTGTGGATCGCGGGCATGACGAGATGGCTCGGGCGCTCCTCCGCGAGTTGCAGGAGCCACTCCCCGAGGTCGGTCTCGACGGCCGCGACCCCGAGGCCCTCCAGATGGACGTTGAGGCCGGTCTCCTCGGTGACCATCGATTTGCCCTTGACCGCGATGGTCGCACCGAAGCGTGCCGCCAGGGCACCGACGTAGGCGTTGGCCTCCTCCGCGCTCGAGACCCGAACGACCGTCGCGCCCGCAGCCTCCGCGTTGTTCTGGAACTCGGCGAGGTACGCCTTCCAGTCCGCGAGGACGCCCTCCTTGACCGCGCCGAACTCCGCGCGCAGCTCGTCGAAGCTCCTGCCCGTGAACTCCTCGAGGGCGCCCATCTGGCCATCGCGGCTCTCGCGCCAACCCCGCTGGAAGTTGAGCAGGCCCTCGGCGATATTGGGGTCCGCGAGCGCGGCCGCGTAACGTTCCTCGAACGGCCTCATCGTCTCACCAATACCGTCACCTCGTCGGGTCCCTGCACACCGATGGACAGGCTGCGCTCGATGTCGGCGGTGCGCGAGGGACCGGTCATCAACGATGCGAAGCCGGCCACGCCCGCACGGTCGGCGAGCCAGCTCGCCGCGTCATCGAGCGACGGCAGCACAGCCGCGTGGTCGACCACCTGGACAAGATGGCGGCACAGCATCGTCACCACGCGCTCGGCGAGCAGGTGCTCGGAGATCAGCACCGACCCCGTCTCCGCGACTGCCAGCTCACCGGTCACGACCGCGACGGGCGCGTCGGCGACCTGCGCTGCCGCATCCTCACCGTCGGGCACCACCATCGGCGCGCCCGCCGCCGTCAGCGCGGCGACGATGTCCCCGCCGACGAGGGCCGGGCTCACCGCGACGGGCCATCCGTCCGCGAATCCGACGAGCAACTCCGCGACCTCCTCGGCGGAGGCCACCTCCCTTACCTGGGAGGCGGCCCGTCTCGCCGCGGCGGTGAAGGTCTCGAGCGTGTCGGTGGTCATGGAGCGGGGATCATAACCGCTGCGAAGGGCGCTACCTGCAGTAGGCGGGAGGTTCCTGCGCGCCGAGGTAGGAGGCGCCTTCGTCGGGCGGCGGAGCGACCTCGTCATCCTCGAGGCCGTCCCCGGGCTCGGCCTCGCCGGCTCCGGGACCGTCGCCCTCCTCATCGAGGACGTCCCCCTCCGATGGCTCACCGAAGCGCGCGGGGTCGGCCCCTGCGCCGAGCACGACATGGATGCTGCCTTGCTCCGCCAGCTCCTCCAGCTCTGCACCGGGCAGGTACTCAGACAGTAGCTCCGCCTCATCCGCGAGATGCGGCGGATGGCGGACGACCGCGGACCGGGAGTGCCAGCTGTCGCTGTTGTCCACCGCCTGCACCCGAAACCCGGCTGACTCGAGCTCCTCGGAGAACGCCCCCGCGAGGCCGCCCGTGCTCGTCGCGTTGAACACCACGATCGGTGGGACATCGCTGGCCATCAGGGTGGGCGCTCTCTCGGTGTCGGAATCCTCGTCATCCACCGGCTCGGGCTCGTCACCGAGGCGCCCCTCGGAGAAAGCGGCATAGAGCCTCGCGGCCTCCGCCTCCCGGGGGATCTCGAAGGCGATGTCGTCGATCATCTCGAAGTCGGCGGGGACGGTACGGGCGACAAGGTTCTCGTCGTCCACACCACGGAGGCTGAACGCGATCTGGCGCATCTTGTCGAGCGAGAGGTCCTGGTCGGTCGTGACGGAGCTCGCCCCCGCTTCGACCATGCTGAACAGGCGAGGCACGTTGAGCAACGAGCCGATGCTCGAGGCCTCCCGCACGAGCTCCTTGATGAAGCGCTGCTGACGTGCCATCCGCCCGTAGTCGCTATCGGAGGCACGATGCCGTACGAACCCGAGCGCCTCGACGCCGGTCAGCCGCTGGCATCCCGCCGCGAGGTCGAGCTTGGCCCGCCAATCGTCGATGGGCTCCTCGAGGTAGACGGTGACCCCGTCGACGATGTCGACGATGTCGAGGAACCCGGCGAAGTCGACCTCGATCAAGTGGTGGATGGGCAGCCCACTCAGCTGCGTGAGGGTCTGCACGAGGCAGGAGGCCCCTCCCCTGCCGGTGTGCTCGCCGATCTGGTAGGCGGCGTTGATCTTGCCCCGACTGCCGTCGCAGCGGGTGACGAGGAGGTCCCGGGGGAACGACATCATGTCGACCTGGTCGGTCTCAGGGTCGAGACGCACGAGCATGATCGTGTCGGTCCGGTCGCCTTCTGCGTCGCCCGTGCCGAGCTCCCTGCGGGCCTCGCCCGAGAGGCCGTCGCGTCGGTCGGAGCCCACGACGAGCACGTTGAGGACCCCGTCGAGCTCCTCGAAGTCCTCCTCCTCGACCTCCTCGCCCTCCTCGATGGGGCCGATGCCGTCGACCTGGACGCGCTCGATGTTGCTCTCGCCGACGTAGAGGAGGGAGCCGACCATCACTGCCAAGCCGATGAGGAAGACGACCAGTGCGCTACCGATGATCCACCAGCGTCGGCGGCGTGAGGAGACGGCGTGAACGGACACGTGAGGCCTCAGCCCTCCAGTCGCTGGCAACGTAAACCAACCCGCAAGGCAAGCCCATCGCATGCGCCCGGGGTCGCAGGAACCCTAGCATGTGTCCTACATCTGCTCGCCTGCCCGCTCGTTCATCCAGCTCACCAGGGCGGGGGCAGGCGGCGGATTCCCGTCCGGGTCAAGAGGTGCCCATCCGCAGAGCGAGGGGGAAGATGTGACGGTAGGCGAGTTGGTGCGTGCGCGACGCGAACGCCATGGGGACCAGCCGTTGCTGACCTATTACGACGCTGCCACGGGTGAGCGCACGGAGCTCGGCTATGCGACGTTCGAGAACTGGACGGCGAAGACCGCCAACGCGATCGCCGACCATGACGTGGAGCCGGGCGAGGAGGTCGTGGTCGCCGTCGACGGCCACTGGGCCGGGCTCGTCGCAGTGCTCGCGTGCGGGCTGGTGGGTTGCCGGGCCATGACCCTCACGGGTCCACCACCGTCTGACCATCGCGCCGCGCTGTCGATCACCCACGAGCGCTATGCAGCCGCGGTGGCAGGCGGGCCGCGCTTGCTCGTCGGGGAGGGCTTGGGCGGCAGGTTGACCGAAGGGGGCGACGACGGCTTCGTCGACGAGGTCCTCGCCTGCGACGACGTCTATGACGACCCAGCCGTCGACGCAGACGATGACTGGCTCGTCCTCGATCGAGGGGTATGGAGCCAAGGCAAGGCCATCCGCGAGGCCCCGGTCCCGCCGGCAAGGCGCGTGCTGCTGTCAGAGGGCCTCGAGTCCGCGACGCTGGCCGCGGTCGGCGTCATCGTGGCGGGCGCCTCCATGGTCACGGTGCGCGGCGGCGACGAAAGAGGCCGGGCGCGCGTCGCCGAGCAGGAGCGCTGCGAGGCGACGCTGTGAGCGGTCCCCGGCAGAGGGGAGCGCGCTTCTGCGCTCAGAGCTTTCCGAGCCGCTGGCGCGCGATGACCATCCGCTGGATCTGCTGAGTTCCCTCGTAGATCTGGGTGATCTTCGCGTCTCGCATCATGCGCTCGACGGGGTAGTCCTTCGTGTAGCCGTAGCCTCCGAGCAGCTGCACCGCATCGGTGGTGACCGACATCGCGACGTCACCCGCCTTGAGCTTCGCCATCGAGCTGAACTGCGTGAGGTCACTGTCACCACGATCGGCCTTCGCGGCTGCCGCGTAGACCAGCCCCCGCGCGGCCTCCGCCTCCGTCACCATGTCCGCGAGCATGAACTGGACACCTTGGAACGACCCGATCGGCTTGCCGAACTGCTCGCGACCCTTGACGTAGTCGGCGGCGAAGTCGATGGCTCCCTGGGCGATGCCCACCGCCTGGGCACCCACCACCAGCCGCGTGTGGTCGAACGCCGCCATCGCGTAGTAGAAGCCACGCCCCTCCTCGCCGATGAGGCGCTCGGCGGGGATGCGACAGTCGTCGAAGTGGACCTGGCAGGTGGGGCTGCCCTTGATGCCCAGCTTGTCCTCGGCCTTGCCCACGCTGAAGCCGGGGTCCTCCGAGCGCACGAGGAACGCGGAGATGCCCTTGGCGCCCGCGGCGGGGTCGGTCCTCGCGAGGACGGTGTACATGTTCGACGGGCCCGCCATCGAGATCCACACCTTGGTCCCGTTGAGGACGTACTCGTCGCCCTCCCGGACCGCGGTGGTCTTCATCGACGCGGCATCGCTGCCCGCATCGGGCTCGGAGAGGCAGTAGCTGATGAGGTCCTCCCCCGAGGCGACGCCGGGCAGCCAGGCGTGCTTCTGCTCCTCACTCGCGGCTAGCGCGATGGGCATGGTGCCGAGCTTCTGCACGAGGGGGATCACCGAGGATGACGCGCACACCCGCGAGACCTCCTCGGCCATGATCACGAACGTGAGCGCATCCGCGCCCGAGCCGCCGTACTCCTCCGCGATGTGCAGGCCCAGGAGACCGTTCTCCGCGAGCACCTCCTTGACGTCCCACGGAAACTCGGCATTCGCGTCGATCTCCGCGGCACGCGGGGCGATCCGCTCCTCACAGATCTTGCGCACGACCTCCTGGAACGCGCGGTGCTCCTCTGACAAAGTGAACAGGTCGGCCATGACGAACTCCTCGACGCGGGGCGCTGCATTCTACTGAGCGGGCGCAAGCCGCGAGGCCGCGCCTGTGCCGCGCCCCGGGGCCGCGCGGCGCCCGCCCCCACCGCCCGTGGTCGATCCGGCCGCCATTCCGGCCACATCGACCACAAACGGCAGGCGCACTACCTCCACGGCGCACTACCTCCACGGGATCGGCCGGCGAGCAATCGCCGCCTCGAGCCCAAAGCGTACCTGACGAACGAACGCATCGGGGCGAGCGAGTATCTCCTCGGTGGAGAAGCGATCGATGACCCATCCAATTTGGGTGAGGCGTCGGTCCCGCGCCTTGTCGGCCGCGAGCACCTCGGCGAGCATGTGGTGCGGCCCGTCGACTTCCACGCCATAGCGGAAGCGTGGCCATCCGAGATCGATCTCCGCGACCATCTCGCCTCTGTGCACCACGGTGAACGGGCGACCAAGCGGAGCGTGGGGAAGCGCGGCCGCTCTCAGAAGATGTCTAGCCCGACGCTCGTCACCGGAATGGGTCAGCTCGCCGTTGAGCTCAGCCAGCGCGCTCCTGGCCCTCTTGCGTCCATGGAAGGAACCTCTGGCCTCAACATAGGCCGCAGCGTCCGCTGGCGTTGCGAGGCGCAGACGATCGAGAGCAGAGAGGGCCGTCGAGAGCCGGGCCGATGTGTGATCGCGGGCGTAGTCACTCCAGGCGCGCAGCACCGGAGCGACGGGGAGCCCCTCGCGGAGCTCAGCCGCATCACCCGCGATCCAGCGGCCACGGTGCAGCCGAATCTGTGGTCGCACCTGGATGTGGCGATTCGGGCGGATCAGGAGGGCCACATCATCGGGACGCTGCGCAATCGCTCCGTATACCCACAGTGCGGAGGTGGCGGTGAGCACCGCGCGGCAACGCAGTGCCACGAGCGCGGCCCAACACTGCTGCTCATACGTGCGTGGGCTGCCTGGATGAGTCCATACCCCCGGCCACTCCTGCGACCATCCGTGAGCGAGCATGTGCTCCGAGTAGGTGCTCGACGCGACGCCCCACGCTTCGGCCTGCCAGCGGCCCAGTACGCCATGCTGCTGCGCGGTCGTCGTATTGTGCACCTCGGCCCAGCGCGGGCCCCCCAGTTCATGTGTCCTCATTGCGTGAGCATGCACGCGCCTATGTCGTCGGCGGGTGATTCACGCCTTTCCGCTGGGGACCACGCCGCCCGCGGCGGATCCGGCCGCCATTCCGGCCACATCGACCACAAACGGCCTCAAGACCGCCGCCGCGTACCGCCCGCGGCGCGTGGGCGCCCCGCTAGCGGGGCAGGCCCAGGGAGCGGGCGATCAGCATCCGCTGGACCTCGCTGGTGCCCTCGCCGACCTCGAGGATCTTCGCGTCCTGGTAGAAGCGGCCGACGAGGTACTCGGTCGTGAAGCCGTAGCCGCCGAACACCTGGCAGGCATCACGCGCGACCGCCACCGCCTGCTCGGTGGCGTAGAGCTTGGCGGTCGCCGCAGCCTGCTTGAAGGGCTCGCCTTGTCCCTGCAGCCACGCCGCCCGGTAGTAGGCGAGACGGGACAGCTCCGCGGCCACCTCCATGTCCGCGACCTTGAACGCGATCGCCTGGTTCTCCCCGATGGGGCGGCCGAATGCCTCCCGCTCCCCCGCGTAGCGGACGCACTCGTCCACACATCCCTGGATCAGCCCCGTGGCGAGCGCAGCGATGGCAATCCGGCCCTCGTCGAGCATCGCGAGGAAGTTCGCGAGCCCACGACCGGGTTCCCCGAGCTGGTTCTCGGCGGGCACACGACAATCATCGAAGTAGAGGTCCCGCGTGTCGGAAGCGTGCCAGCCGACCTTGCGGTAGCCGTTGCCCACGGTGAAGCCGGGCGTACCGTGCTCGACGACGAAGTTGGTGATCCCGTCATCGGTCCGGGCGGCGATGGTCACGAACGTCGAGATCGGCGTGCCCGCGTTCGTGATGAACTGCTTGGCGCCGTTCAGCACCCACCCGTCCCCGTCGCGTCGAGCCGTCGTCGCGAGCGCCGCGGTGTCGCTGCCGCCACCGGGCTCGGTGAGACCGAACCCCGCGAGAGCCTCGCCTCGGGTGAGGGCGGGCAGCAGTCGCGCCTTCTGCTCCTCGGTGCCGAAGCGGGCGACAGGCATCGCGCCGAGGCCCACCGCCACGTCGAGGGTCACGCCGAGGGACTGGTCGACCCGACCGAGCTCCTCTATCGCGAGGCAGAGCGTCAGGAGGTCGCCACCCGTCCCCCCGTGCTCCTCCGGCAAGCCGATGCCGAACAGCCCCATCTCGCCGAGTTGGGCGATGAGGTCGAGGGGGACCTCCCCGGCGGCGTTGAACTCCTCCGCGCGATCGGCGACCTGCTCGATCGCGAAGCGCCGCACGAGGGCGCGCAACTCCTCCTGCTCCTCGGTCAATGCGAACGACAACGCCACGAGTAGCTCCTTACCCACCGCGAGACCCAAGCTCCGACAGTGTAGAGCGGGGGCACTCCGCGGGATTCCCCTGGAGCGCCAAGGAATGCTCAATCAAGCGGGCTGTTCATCCGATAGCTCACCGCATGGGACCCAGGGAACAGCTACAGCGCGCCCGCGTCGCCTTGACCCGTCCCCTGCCCGAGGCCGGACGGCTCGCGGAGGACGTGTGGGCACGCCGCCACCGCATGCTCTCGCTGTTCGCCGCGGCGCAAGGCGTCCTGCTCACCGCGGCCGCGCAGGTGACCGCAACTGCGTCCCCTGCCACCTACGTACTGCTGGCCATCGTCATCAGCCTGGTGGTCCTGGGCCTGCTCCGCCCCGCACCGCGCGGGCTGCGTGCGGGGGCGGTGGGGATGGCCCTTGTGGCGTCCACCACGTCGGTGATGCTCCTCACCGACGGCTCGGGCACCGGGCACCTCCACCTGTTCGCCATGTTGAGCCTCGTGGCCATCTACCAGGACTGGCGGCCCCTGCCCGCGGCGTTCGGCGCGGCCGCCCTGTGCCACTTCGTGATCGGCTACGCACCAGGGGCCCTCCCGGGATTCGCGGCGGGGGGGCAGCCCTCGGCATGGAGCAGCGGCCATCTCGCGGCGCTGGTGGCGGCGGCCTTCGTGAACCTCCTCGCGTGGCAGCTGGGGGAACGGAGGGACGACCGCGTCGAGCACGTCCTCGACGCGACAGCCGATGGCATGCACGGCGTGGACGTGGACGGACGGATCACGTTCGTCAACGCCGCGCTCGCCCGCATGCTCGACACGAGCCCCGAGGCCATGATCGGTCGGCACCACCACGAGGCGCTCGGCCACATCGAGGACGAGGAGGGCAGCTGCCGGCTGTGCACCACGGTGCAAGCAGGCCGGCGTGGGCACGGGGTCAACGCGCGCCTTGCGCTGCGGCCGCGTCGGGCCGTGCCCCGGTCGGAGGCATCCCGCGGCGACGTGGTTGGTGCGCACCATCCCGACGGCGAGGACGAGCATGAGCTGCCCGTCGAGTGCGCAGCGACGCTGCTATGGAAGAACCGTGCCGTAGCAGGCGCGGTCGTCACCATCCGGGACATGCGGGAGCGTCATCGCCTGGCCCGCCAGGCGCTCCACGACCCCCTGACCGGGCTAGCCAACCGGACCCTGCTGCGCTCGCACCTCGAGCACGCCCTCGCGGCGCTCGACAGGCACCGCCAGACGACCGCCCTGCTGTTCTGTGACCTCGACGGGTTCAAGGAGGTGAACGACCGTCTCGGCCACAGCGCGGGCGATGCGTTGCTGGTGGCGATGGCCAACCGCTTGCAGACCGCGGTGCGTGGCCACGACACCGTCTCGCGCTTCGGTGGCGACGAGTTCGTGATCTTGTGCACCGATCTCGACAGCGTTCGCGACGTCACGGTCATAGCGGAGCGCCTCGCGGAGACGATGCGCGAGCCGATCGTGTTCGACGGCGAGCGCGTGCACGTCTCGGTGAGCATCGGCGTCTCCGTGTTCGACCACCCCGACGTCGCGGTCGACACGTTGCTCGAGGAAGCCGACCTCGCCATGTACCGCGCCAAGGAGCAGGGCCGGAACCGCGTCGAGTTCTACAGCGCGGCCTTGAGGGAGCAGGCCTCGCAGCGCGCCCGTGTGGAGTCCGAGCTCGCCGACGCCCTCGAGCGGGGGGAGTTCGAGATCTACTACCAGCCGCGGGTGCGGCTCGCCAACGAGGCCGTCGACGGGGTCGAGGCACTTGTGCGCTGGCACCACCCCTCCCGGGGGATACTGACGCCCAGCGACTTCCTCGAGACCGCCGAGGAGAGCGGCCTCATGCCCGAGCTCGGCGGCTGGGCGCTCGAGCAAGCCGCCTGCCAGGTGACGCGGTGGCGCGAGGAGCATCCCTCGGCGAAGGATCTCTCCCTGACTGTGAACGTCTCACTCGCGCAACTGCGCGATGTCGACACCGTCGAGCGCATCGCCGGTGTCCTCGAGGCCACGGGACTTCCACCCGAGGCGCTGTGCCTCGACATCGCAGAGCTCGCCCTCGTCGATGACACCCCCACCACCATCCAGACGCTGCATGACCTGAAGAACCTCGGGATCAGGCTCGCCGTCGACGGGTTCGGCACGGGTTGGTCACCACTGTCATACCTGAGCCGAGTCCCCGTCGACATCCTCAACATCGACCGACGGTTCATCTCCCACCTCGACGCGCCGGGCGACAACCAGGCGGTGGTGACTGCGGCCATGAGCCTCGCCCGCTCGCTCGGGCTCGAGGTCGTCGCCCATGGCGTGGAGCGCGACGCACAAGCCACCGCCCTGCGTGCGCTCGGCTATGAGCGCGCCCAGGGCTACCGATTCCACGAGCCGATCCCCGCGACGGAGGTCACCTCGCTGCTCGAGGCGCGCAGCAACGCGCTGGCCGCCAACCTGTCCCCCAGTGACCACGCGACCGCCCCGCCTCTCTAGAGACACCAGTCATTGACCCCCCACGGGCAAGTGCCTACGTTGCGCGCCGTCAGCCGCAGTAGGTAGGGCAGCACCGCTGACGGTTCGGCCGCTCCCGCCGCCGGAGAGCGAGGATTGCCCGGCATGGACGTCTACGCAGCGGAGGTCATCGGCACAGGGATCCTGATCCTGCTCGGCGACGGTGTCGTGGCCAATGTGGTACTTCGTCAGACGAAGGGCGAGAGCTCCGGCTGGCTCGTCATAACGACGGGGTGGGGCCTCGCGGTCGCGATGGCGGTGTACGCCGTCGGCTGGATCAGCGGCGCGCACATCAATCCCGCGGTCACGGTCGGGCTCGCGGTCGCGGGAGAGTTCGACTGGGCCATGGTGCCCGGCTACGTCCTCGCGCAGTTCGCGGGCGCGGGGATCGGCGCGCTCCTCGTGTTCGTCGGCTACTACAACCACTTCCAGGCGACCGAGGAACCTGCGCTGAAGCTCGCCGTGTTCTGCACGGGCCCCGAGATCCGCAACAACACCGTGAACCTGGGGACGGAGGTCATCGGCACGTTCCTGCTCGTGTTCGGCATCATCTCGATCGTGCTCGGCGGTGGGGAGGCGTTCGGGGAGGCCGCGAGCGTGGACCTTGCGGAGGCCTGGTCGGCGGGCACGTGGCCACTGATCGTGGGGTTCCTGGTGTGGGCGATCGGGCTGTCGCTGGGCGGACCGACGGGCTACGCGATCAACCCCGCCCGAGACCTCGGTCCCCGGATCATGCACGCGATCCTGCCGATCCCCGGCAAGGGCTCGTCGGACTGGGGCTACGCCTGGATCCCGGTGGTCGGGCCGCTGCTCGGCGGGGTCCTGGGCGGGCTCGCCGGCGCCGGCCTGCTGCTGCTCTGAGACACGGAGGACGACCGCAGACAAACCGGACACGAGGGAGGCCGCTCTGACATGGCAGGACGGTACGTAGGGGCAATCGACCAGGGAACGACGAGCACCCGCTTCATGATGTTCGACCACTCGGGGGCGGAAGTCGCGAAGCACCAACTCGAGCACGAGCAGATCCTGCCCCAAGCGGGGTGGGTGGAGCACTCCGGCACGGAGATCTGGGAACGAACCCGCACCGTCATCGACCAGGCGCTGACCTCCGCGGGCCTGCAAGGGTCCGATCTCGCCGCCATCGGGATCACGAACCAGCGTGAGACCACCATCGTGTGGAACAGGCGCACGGGGCGCCCTTACTACAACGCCATCGTCTGGCAGGACACCCGCACCGACCGGATCGCCTCCGCCCTCGCACGGGAGGGCAAGGGCGAGATCATCCAGCAGCGCGCCGGCCTGCCGCCCGCGACGTACTTCTCCGGTGGCAAGATCCAGTGGCTCCTCGAGAACGTCGATGGCGTGCGCGAAGCCGCGGAAGCGGGTGACGCGCTGTTCGGCACCATGGACTCGTGGGTGCTGTGGAACCTCTCGGGCGGCGCGGACGGCGGTGTGCACAAGACCGACGTGACCAACGCGAGCCGCACGATGCTCATGAGCCTCGAGACCCTCGACTGGGACGACGAGCTGCTCGGCTTCTTCGGCATCCCGCGCGCGATGCTGCCCGAGATCGTCCCCTCCTCCCAGCCGGGGGGGTACGCGATGAGCCGCGCGGACGGCCCCGTCGGCGCGGAGGTCCCGATCGCGGGCATGCTCGGCGACCAGCAGGGCGCCACGGTCGGGCAGGTCTGCTTCTCGCCCGGTGAGGGAAAGAACACCTACGGAACGGGCAACTTCTTCCTGCTCAACACGGGCACCGACATCGTCCCCTCCCCATCGGGGCTGCTCACCACCGTCGGCTACAAGATGGGCGACGACGACGCGGTCTACTGCCTCGAGGGCGCGATCGCGGTCACGGGCTCGGCGATCCAGTGGCTGCGTGACCAACTCGGCATCATCAACGACGCGGCGGAGAGCGAGGCGCTCGCCAACCAGGTGCCCGACACGGGCAACTGCTACTTCGTCCCCGCCTTCTCGGGCCTCTTCGCGCCGTACTGGCGCTCCGACGCCCGCGGCGCCATCGTCGGCCTGTCGCGGTTCAACACCAAGGCGCACATCGTGCGCGCGACACTCGAGTCGATCTGCTACCAGTCGAAGGACGTTGCGGTGGCGATGGAGGCGGACTCGGGCGTGTCGCTCGAGTTCCTCAAGGTCGACGGCGGCGCGGTCGTAAACGACACGTTGATGCAGATGCAGGCCGACATCCTGGGCGTGCCCGTCTCGCGCCCGAAGGTCGCGGAGACGACCGCGCTCGGCTCCGCGTACGCGGCCGGCCTCGCCGTCGGCGTGTGGAGGAGCTACGACGAGTTGCGGCAGAACTGGCACGAGGACAAGCGCTGGGAGCCGCAGTGGTCCGACGACCAGCGCGAGCAAGGCTACGCCGGCTGGAAGAAGGCGGTGGAGCGTACCCTCGACTGGGTCGACGTCGGGTGAGCGGGCGGCCCACTCAGAGCTCGGGAAGCTCGCGGGTGACCATGCCCTGCGCCACGAACCACTCGACGGTACGCCGCAGCGTCTCCTCCAGGGGGGTGTAGGAGAGGCCGAGCTCCCGCGACGCCTTCGAGCCGTCGTAGGCGTGACCGTGGCGCATCGTGCGGACCATCTCGCGACAGAACCTCGGGCGCTCGCCCCGCGCGCGCTGGACCCTCTCGAGCACGGCCGCGCCGGCCAGGGCCACGGGGCCGGGAAGGCTGCGAACCCGGTAGTCGACACCGGTGACCTCCCCGAGCAGGCGCATGCCGTCCGCGATGGTTATCGTGCTCCCATTCAGCACGTAGCGCTCCCCCGGCGTGCCGTGCGCCTCCGCGAGGAGGTGGCCCTCGGTGCAGTCCGCGATGTCCACGATCGACAGCCGCGTATCGATGATCGCCTTCAGGCGGCCGTTGACGAAGTCGAGCAGCAGCCGGCCCGTTCCCCCCGCGCGGCCGGGGCCCTGGACGGAGGAGGGCAGCACGTGGACCACATCGAGGCCCACCTCGGACGCCGCTTGGCGTACCGCCACCTCCGCGAGATGCTTGGATCGCTCGTAGTGCGAGAGGAAGTGGCCGCGGTGGAGCGTGGACTCCGACCCGACCGTGCCGGTGGGCTCGCCGATCGCGGCCGCGGACGAGGTGTACACGAGCCGTCCGACCCCCGCCTCCGCAGCAACCTCCACGACCCGGCGGGAGCCCTCCACATTGACGCCGTACATCGGGCCGGGATCGGCGAGGCAGAAGCCGTTGACGCCCGCGACGTGGTAGGCGGCCTCGCAGCCGGCCAGGCCCCGGGCGAGCGCGTCACGGTCGAGCACATCGCCGCGCACCGTGCGTGCGACCCCCATGCTCGACAGCGCCTCGAGGCCCTCGTCGCTCCTCGCGAGCGCGACGACCTCCCGTCCGTCGGCGACGAGCCGCTCGGTGATCCGGCGGCCGAGAAGACCGGTTCCGCCGGTGACGAAGACGGGGCTCATTGGGTTACTCCTGGTCGGTCGACAGCAGAGACGAGAAGCGCGAGAGGTATTCCCATCCCGACATGACCGTCACGCCGACGGCCACGAGCATCAGCCACTCGTCGAAATGGAGGGGGCCGATCGTCTGGGGGAATCGCCAGATCGCGAACAGGATGGCCACGAACTGCAGTATCGCCTTGAGCTTGCCCCACACCGACGGCTTCATGACCGCACCGGAGCTCGCGATGAGGCCCCGCAGCCCCATGATGACGAGCTCGCGGCCCACGATGACCACCGCGGCCCACGACCACACGCGTCCCACCTCGACCAAAGCGATCAGCACGCCCGTGACGAGCAGCTTGTCCGCGGTCGTGTCGAGGAAGCTGCCGAGGTTGGTGACCGCGTTCCAGCGTCGGGCGAGGTAGCCATCGAAGAAGTCCGTCGACGCGGCGATCGCGAACAGCGCACCTGCCCACGCGTAGGCGGTGGTGCCGGCCGCACCCATGATCAGCAACGCCATGATGATGGGGATCGCCACGATCCGCGCGACCGTCAACTGGGTCAGCACGGCTACCGCACGGCGATGCCGGGGGGTGGGAGGTCGCATAGGAGGCGCATGGTACCGGTAGGGTGCCAATGCCTATGATGCGCATTCCGCCGGACCGGGCGCTCGAGGAAGGCGAAGCAGTGAGCGACGAGACCATCCAGTACGACAGCAGCTGGGGCCGGCGTCTGCCTGCTGTGCTGGGCAGGGAGATCCTGCTCGGCGTCGTCATGCGCGCGCTCATCTACGTCCACAACCGGCCGAAGGTCTACGGCAGGGAGCGGCTGGAGGACCTGCGAGGGCCCGTGCTGTTCGCCTCGAACCACGCGAGCCACCTCGACACGCCGATCATCCTCATGAGCCTGCCGAAGCCCTTCCGACGACGCACGGGTGTCGTGGCCGCCGCGGACTACTTCTACAAGAACAAGCTGAAGGCGGGGTTCGTCACGCTCGCGTTCGCCACCCTGCCCATAGAGCGCAGCGGGGTTTCCAAGGAGACGAGCGAGCGCATCGAGCGGATGATCGCCGAGCGGTGGAACATCCTCATGTTCCCGGAAGGCACACGGACCAAGGACGGCACGATGAAGCGCCTCAAGCGGGGCGTTGCCTACATGGCGAACCAGTACCGCATGCCGATCGTGCCGGTCTACCTCACCGGCACCCACGAATCGCACGGCAAGGGCAGCAAGTGGCCCACACCCCACCCGGTCACCGTGCGGTTCGGTGACCCGATCTCACCCCGCAGGCCCGGCGAGCACCGCGAATTGACCGCGGAGCTGCAGGAGGCCTTCCGCGTGCTCGCCGCCGAATCGGGCCGCCTCGTCCCCTAGCTCGTCACGAGGTCGCGAGGCGGCGTGCCTGCGCGGCCTGTGCGTCGCTCAGGGCCTTCTCCGCCGCGAGATCGGCCTCCACCAGCGCCCGGTACCGTGCGATCTCGAGCTCGCGCCGCGCGTGGTCCCAGCCGAGGACCTCGCCGATCAACTCCGCCACGGGCTCGGCGGCCGCCGCCCCGCGATCGGCCACCTGGATGCGCGCCCGGGTCCGGCGCGACAGGACGTCGTCGACGTCGCGCGCGCCCTCGTGGCTGGCCGCGTACACGACCTCCGCCCGCAGGTACAGGGGGGCGCCTTCGAGCGGGGCGCCGAGGTCGGGACGCTCGTCGATGAGTGCCAGGACCTCCTCGACGAGGTCGCCCTGCCGGGCGAGCAGATGGTCGATCCAGTCGACGTGGATGCCGTGCGCGGCGGCGAGGCGCTCGCGATCGCGCCTCGCGGCCTCGTATCCCACCGCACCGAGCAACGGCAGGTGCTTCGTCGGCGACGACGGCACCGCTCGGTCGAGACCCTTGACGGCCTCGTCCACCGCGTCCTCGGCCATCACCCGGTAGGTCGTGTACTTGCCCCCGCCCACGGTCACGAGACCGGGCGCGGACTCGATGACCACGTGCTCGCGGGACAGCTCCGCCGACGAGCCCTCCGCGGCCGCGAGCAGTGGCCGCAGGCCCGCGAAGACCCCCACGATGTCGCTGTAGTCGAGTGGCTCCACCAGCATCGGGTTGAGGTGGTCGAGCAGGTAGTCGATGTCCGCGCGGGTGCCGACGACCTCACCGACGGGTTCCTCCCAGTCGGAGTCGGTGGTGCCGATGATCCAGTGCGCGCCCCACGGAACGGTGAAAAGCACGCTCTTCTCCGTGCGCAGGATCAGGCCTGTGTGGAGGTCGAGGCGCTCGCGGGGCACGAGGAAGTGCACCCCCTTGGAGGGCCGGACCCGGACCTCGACCTTGCCGCCCATCTCCTGCACCTCGTCGGTCCAGGGCCCCGTCGCGTTGATGACGCACTTGGTCCGCACGGTGAGCTCGCGCCCGTCGGTCCGGTCGGTGATGTGGACGCCGACCACCCGATCGCCGTCGCGCGCGAGGCCGGTTGCCCTGGTGTGCGTCACTAGCTCCGCGCCGTGGTGCGCCGCGGTCCGCGCGAGGACCGCGGTGTGACGGGCGTCGTCGACCTGGGCGTCGTAGTACTGCACCGCCCCTGTCAGCGCGTCCTCGCGCAGCGCCGGCGCGAGCTCGAGGGCCCGGCTCCGCGAGTAGTGCCTGTGCCTCGGTGTGTTCCGGTTTCCCGCACCCAGGATGTCGTAGAGGAGGATCCCCGCTCCCACGTACGGGCGCTCCCAACCCCATCCCCTCAAGGGGTAGAGGAAGGGCACCGGGTGCACGAGGTGGGGGCTGAGCTCGGTCAGCATCAGCGCCCGCTCGGTGAGGGCCTCCTTCACGAGGCCGAAGTTGAGCTGCTCGAGGTAGCGCAGCCCCCCGTGGATCAGCTTCGTCGACCTCGAGGAGGTCCCCGAGGCGAAGTCGTCCATCTCGACGAGCGCGGTACGGAGCCCTCTACTGGCCGCGTCGAGCGCGCAACCGGCGCCCGTGACGCCGCCTCCGATGACTACCAGGTCGAACTCCTCGGAGCCGAGCCGGGCTAACGCGGCCGCCCGCTCGTCGGGGCCGAGTCTCATGACCGGGTTCATCGCATCGCTCCTGGCGTGGCGGGCGGTGTCCTCAGTCTGCCTCACCGCGTCGGGCTGGGGGCATCCCCCTTTGGTTCGCCCACGGGAGGGCGTCCTGCGACACTGGTCGTTCGTCCACCCGAGGGACTGACCCGCTCTCTAGAATGACGCGCATCTCGCCGATGTCTTGTGTAGGCCCTCTTGACCGCCTCCGACGACTGGAACTCCGATGAGCCGTACTCGCCTCTTGCCGGTACTGCTGGTGGCCGTGTTGCTGCTGGCCGCGTGCGGCTCCGACGACGACGCGGACGACTCGATCACGCTCTCCGACGGCGAGGAGCACACCGAGGAGGACGTGGAGCCCGCCGAGGAGCCGGACGACGAGGAGCCATCTCCCGATGACTCCGAGGACGAGACATTCGAGGAGGCGAGCGACGAGGCGACCGCCCAGGGGGACGCGGAGGGGCAGTGGGTCACGGTCTTCCCCGTGCGCGAGGTGGACGGCCAGCTGTGGGTCGAGTCGGAGCAGCGCCTGCTCTCCGAGGAGACGACCGCGGTCGCGGGAGCGGCGATGGAGGAGTTGTTCGAGGGCACGACCCGCGACCCGGGGCTCGCGCAGCCGGCGGGAGCCAGCGTCGACGTGCGCGATGTGGCCCTCGACGGCGGCGTCCTCGTCGTGGACGTGTCTGACAGCATCCTCGACGGCGCGCTCGGAGCGGGGGCTGAGGAGGCGCTGCATCAGGCCGTTGCCCACACAGGCACCCGGTTCGACAGTGTCGACGCCGTCGAGCTGCGCGTCGGCGGCGAGGCGATCACCGAGTTGTGGGGGCACGTCGACTGGTCGTCACCCGCGCAGCCCGATGCCTTCGCACGGGCCCCCGTGGATGTGGAGCGACCCCGCTACCTCGAGACCATCGACGGCAGCATCACCGTCAGCGGCGTCTCACTGACCTACGAGTCCACCGTCGAGCTCGACCTCATCGACCCCTCCGGCGACGTGTTGGAGGAGACGTTCACCACAGCCAGTCAGCCTGCGATGGACGAGCACGGCCCATTCAGCCACACGTTCGACACCGAGGCCGGCGAAGCGGGCGAATGGACCGTCCGCGTGCGTGAGCCCGACCCCTCGGGGGGCGAGGGACGCGCCCCCTACGTCGCCGACATCGTCTTCAAGGTCGAGTAGGCGCCGTTCCCGCGCGACGCGACGCCGAGGGCGAGTACCGGCGGACGCGGGCATCGGCGTGGCACGCACGTGCGGCCGCGTTGCCCGGGACACCGTGGACCGCGCCGCCGGGGAACGCCGAGGCGCTGCCGATGTAGAGATTCGCGATCGGCGTGCGGTACGGCGACAGCTTCGGCACGGGACGGAAGACCACCTGGTCGAGCGAGTAGCTCCCCGCGCCCACGTCACCAGCTTTGAGGTTGGGGTTGTGCCGCTCGATGTCCGCAGGGGATTGGACGTGGCGGCCGAGGACCCGGGCCCCGAAGCCGGGTGCGAAACGCTCCATCTGAGCCTCCATGCGCTCGACGTGCGCCTCGACCTCACCGGGAGTGCCCAGGCCGGGCGTGTGCGTGTAAGCCCACGCGGTGTGCTTGCCCTCGGGGGCGCGGGTGGAGTCGGCGACGGTCTGCGAGCCGGTTAGCAGGAACGGGCGCTCGGGCCACTCGCCGAGCTCGACCTCGGCGACCGCGCGGGCTATCTCCTTGGCTCCACCGCCCACGTGCACGGTCCCCGCCGCCCGTGCCTCCGGCGCGGCCCAGGGCACCTCGCCGTCGAGGGCCCAATCGACCTTCACCGTGCCGGGACCGGGCCGGAACAGCTCGTACCGGCGCAACGTCGCAGGTGGCAGCGCGTGCCCCGCGATTCGCGCCACGCCACCGGGCGTGAGGTCACAGACCACCGCGTCCGCGGGCAGGAGCTCACCACCCTCGACCTGGACGCCGACCGCGCGCTTTCCCTCAACGAGGACCCGATCGACCCGCGCGTCCGTGAGGACCCGCCCGCCGAGCGAGTCGAAGTGGCCGGCGAGGGCGGTGATGAGCCGGTCCGCGCCGCCCTCGGGGCTCGGCCATCCCTCCATATGGCCCATCCAGTTGAGATACGCCCCCGCGATCGCGCTGCCCGACCCGTTAGGGCCGACGTCGCCATGAAGTGCCGACCCGTACAGCCACGCGGCACTCGCATCGCTGTCGAAGAGCTCGCCCGCGAGCCCCGCGGCCGGCATGAGCAGCGTGCGGACGAAATCGAGCGTGCCCTCGTACTTGAGCCCCGCCACGAGCTTGACCCCGCCACGGATCGGTGGGAAGCCGCCCAGCATGACATGGCGGACCGCGCCGAAGTGGCGCAGGTACGGCCTCACGAACTCCGCCCAGCGGCGACCGTCACCCGGGGAGCCCCGCTCGAGGCTGTCCACCGTCTCCGGGACGCTCTGCGACAGGATTCGCGCGGTCCCGTCGTCGAGTGGATGCGCCATCGCCACCGGGGGGTGCACCCAGCGCAGGCCGTGGCGGGCGAGTGGCCACCGCGCGAACACAGGGGACGCGACCGCGCCGGGATACACCGCGGAGAACACGTCGTGGCGGAATCCCGGGAGCGTGAGCTCCGCGGTCTTGACCGCACCACCGAGGACGTCAGCGGCCTCGCAGACCGTCACCGACCACCCGCGCTCCGCCAGCGTGATCCCGGCGGACAGCCCGTTCTGGCCTCCGCCGACCACGACCGCCCGCCTGGCGCCTCTCACCATCGTGCCCCCCTGTCCCGGCCCCGCCGCGCTGTCGATGCCACCGTCACCCCACCCGGTCGGCGAGCTGATGCAACATGCTCTCCTCCGGCACGGTAGCGCCCCAGATGGCGTGCTGGGCCGCGTAGCCCACGCGCTGGTAGAGCTGTGCGAGGTCCCAGCGCAGGGGGTCCCAGGTCCCCGCCGCGCGGAGGTAGGAGCGACCCTGCCGGTTGTACAGCAGCAGGCGGTTGCGGGCGTTGCCGAGGAAGTGCCCCTCGTGCGTGGTGAGGTCGACGCCGAGCAGCAGCTCCGCGTCGTCGGGAACGGGTGCCGGCTCGTCGCGCCCGAAGCGGGCCATGCCGTCGTTGAGCTCCGCCACATAAGCGGTGAGCGCGTCGGGATCCGCGGACGTGACCGCCCGGGTCACGGTCACATAGGCCCGTAGGAACACCGGGGTGCGGCTCGTGGGATGGCCGACGACCTCGATCTCGAACGTCTGCCCGTCGATCCCGCCCGACCGCAGCGGCGTGAATCGACCGATCTCCGAGGCGTAGTCGGGCCACGTCTCCGGCAGGGCGAGCGCGGCGAGGGCCGCGTGACCGTCGGCAACCTCCACGGGGGCGTAGGTGTGCCACGTCTGCTCCTTGCCCGGGGCGACGGGAGGGGTGAGCGGGCCGAGGCGGGCGCTGCGCAGGCGCTGCTCGGGCACGTAGGCCGCCTTGTCCGACTCGCTCTCGAAGGCGATGCCCCACCCGCGACGGGCGTCGTCGGGATACGCGGCGGGAAACCAGTCGCCGAGCAGGCTCGCCGCCCCCTCGAGGATCTGCGCACGGTCGAGCGTTGCGCGCGCGGACTGCGTGCCGTCGAGGAAGCGCTCGACCCCGAACGCGCGGTGGAACTGCGCCACATCGAGGCCGTGCAGAGGCCTGCCGAGCTGGTGCCAGTACGTGGTGAGGACGGTGAACGCGAGCCGCAGGTCGTCCACTTCGCGCGACCCCCGCGGTCGACGGAAGTACGCGGCGTTCAGGAAGTCGGTCGCCCACCCCGCCGCGGAGGGCGAGGCGATGGACCAGCCGCCCAGGCGCGCGAACTGCCACTGCGGCGACCTCGCCACCTTGAGCCCGACTGCCGCCACCGCCACCGCTCCGGCCACGCTCGTGCCGACCCGCCTCATGTTGGCCATGGCCTGCCTCCCTCGCCGCTGCTCGCTTCCTCTGGACCCTACCCAGCATTCCCCTGGCCACAGCCTAAGGTGCACGAATGTGGGTCACGTCTCCCGCGTGGAGACGGTGGGAAACGCCACCGGCGACGACCTCGAGCGCGCCGTCAGGGCCCACATCGGTCGCGCGCCCCTCGATCACGCTGCCGTCACCCGCGATGGCCCGGACGTCCCGACCGATCGTTGCGCTTCGCTCCCGGTAGGGCCTGAGGACCTCGAGCGGCGCCTCCCGCCACTGCGCGTAGCGCCGATCGAACACGCCGAGCAGCCCGGCCAGGACCCGCCAGCGGTCCACGGGGCCACCTGCTGCCTCCGCGAGCGAGGTCGCGTCGCCAAGCTCTGCCGGACGCTTCACCCCGCGCCAGTCCGTGTTGAGGCCGATGCCGAGGATCACCGCACCCGGCACCCGCTCGCTGAGGATGCCCGCGGCCTTGCGACCGCCGACGAGCACGTCGTTGGGCCACTTGAGGCTGACCGGCACGTGCGGAACGTGGGCGGAGGCGACCTCCGCCACGACCACGCCCGCGAGCAGGACGACGAGCGGCAGCGCATCCTCGTCGACATCGGGGCGCAGGACCACGCTGACCTGCAGCGACGTGCCCGCGGGAGCGTGCCAGGCACGTCCCCTGCGGCCGCGACCGGCTGTCTGGACGTCGGCGCCCACCACCGTGAGCTCCGGTGCCCCAGCCCGGGCGGCCTCCACGGCCAGCGCGTTGGTGGACCCGACCTCGTCGTGCCACTCGAGTGCGACGATGCCCGACGGCCCGTCGACGAGGCCCGCCACCAGCCCGGCGGGTGGGCCATCCGCGGGAGCCGAAGGCGTAGTCATGACCCCATCGTCGCAGGCACGGCACGCATCGCGTCTCCTAGACTCGCTCCAGAGTTGATCGTGCCCCATCGTGCCCGAGGAACAGGATGGCTGTGAGCCAGACCGACAGCACCGCAGGCAAGCTCGAGGAGCTACGGCGCCGTATGGCCGAGGCCGAGCAGGCCGGCAGCGGCCAGGCGATCGAGAAGCAGCACGCGAAGGGCAAGCTGACCGCCCGGGAGCGTGTGGACGTCCTCCTCGACGAGGGATCGTTCGTCGAGACCGACCAGCTTGCGGTGCACCGCGCGACCGGCTTCGGGCTCGAGGAGCGCAAGATCCCCGGCGACGGGGTGATAACCGGATACGGGACGATCGACGGGCGACGGGTCTGCGTGTTCAGCCAGGACTTCACCGTCTTCGGAGGCTCGCTCGGCGAGGTCTTCGCGGAGAAGATCTGCAAGGTCATGGACCAGGCGATGCGGATGGGCGTGCCCATGATCGGGCTCAACGACTCGGGCGGGGCGCGCATCCAGGAGGGCGTCGTGGCGCTCGGTGGCTACGGCGACATCTTCTACCGCAACGTGGAGGCCTCGGGGGTGATCCCCCAGATCTCCGCGATCATGGGCCCGTGCGCGGGCGGCGCGGTGTACTCGCCCGCGATGACCGACTTCATCCTCATGGTCAAGGAGACGAGCCACATGTTCATCACCGGCCCCGAGGTGATCAAGACGGTGACCGGCGAGGACGTGACGTTCGAGGACCTCGGTGGGGCGGTGAGCCACTCGACTAAGTCGGGCGTCGCGCATGTCGCCTCCGACGACGAGGAGAGCTGCCTCGAGGAGCTCAAGGTCCTCCTGTCCTACCTACCCGACAACAACCTCTCCGAGCCGCCGTGGGAGGCGCCGGAGGACGATCCCGACCGGGCGGACGAGGAGCTCGACCGCATCATCCCCGACTCGTCGAACGCCCCCTACGAGATGCGGGAAGTGGTCGCGCACGTGGTCGACGACGGGGAGTTCTACGAGCTGTCGGCCTCCTACGCGCCGAACATCGTCACCGGCTACGCCCGGCTCGACGGCCATCCCGTGGGGGTCGTCGGCAACCAGCCCATGCACCTCGCGGGCGTCCTCGATGTGAGCGCCTCGGAGAAGGCCGCCCGGTTCGTGCGCACCTGCGACGCGTTCAACCTCCCCGTGGTGACGTTCGAGGACGTGCCGGGCTTCCTGCCCGGCACGGAACAGGAGTGGGGTGGGATAATCCGCCACGGGGCGAAGCTCCTCTATGCCTACTGCGAGGCGACGGTGCCCAAGCTCACGGTCATCACGCGAAAGGCCTACGGCGGAGCCTACGA
>SKQL01000056.1 GCA_007119035.1 Nitriliruptorales bacterium
CGCTGACGTCGACCACGTCCCGGGGGTTGCGTGGCCGGTAGGTCGCGCGGTAAGTCCTGACCGTGCGCGGGAGTGTGGTCGTGCCGCAGGTGAGTGAGGTTGGATCCGGCAAGGCGATCCCCCTGCGCGGAGGGGCGAAACTTCAGGTGACGGTCAACGCTCATGCTGGTGGTCGGCTTCGTCCAGCGGGAGTCGTTCAGCGACGCCGACGCGGACCTCACCGCCACAATCGAGGACTTCGAGAACCTCGTCGCCGACGCCGAAGCGCTTGTGGAGATCGACGGGCCCGCCGGCATGTACACCCCGTACTGCGAGCCCCACTCCGACATGAGCGAAGCCGACCCCGAGCAGGCCGGGATGGTAGGCACCCTCGTCATCCGTTGAGAGGCCGGCGGCCTACCGCCGGACCGTGCGTTCGTACACGCCGCGGAGGTAGGCGGCCTGGCCGATGTGCTGCATGCAGTCGCCGACCACGCTCACGAGCCGCACCCCCATCGTGACGGGGGGATCCCACGCCGCGTCGACGATCCGGTCGAGGTCGGTCTGATCGATCGTCGCGAGGAACTCGACGGTGCGTCGGGTCACGCGGTCGAAGTACTCGGTGAGCACATCGGCGCCATCGGGGCGAACGGCCGCGACCTCCTCCGGGGTGTGACCGAATCCGATGTCGGTCGTGCCCTCCGCCAGCCCGAACCGGGCCGCCCAGCCGTCGGTGTGCCAGATCTGCTCGCCGTCGGCGAGATCGGCGACGTGATCGTCCTGCACCCGGGTGAGGTGCCACACCAGCCACCCGATCGAGTTCGCGTCCGCGTCGGGACGCCAGGTCAACGCGTCGACGTCGAGCCCCTCGACGGCCGCCCTCACGAGTCCGGGCATCCGTGCGAAGGCGTCGTCCAGCACCTCGCTTGCGTCCACGTCATCACCCTCTCGAGGAGTGGATCGTCCACCCTGCCGTACGTCGCTTCATCCGGCCTGCTCCTCTACCCGCGCCGTCGTCTCGAAATCGCCGCCACCCCCAGTAGGGTACGAACCGTGCACGCGCCCTTCGGTGGAGGGCGGAAATGTCTCGAGGCACGAGCGAAGGGGATCGGCATGGAGCAACGGACGCTTGGTGACCAGGGCTTGGAGGTCTCCGCGCTGGGCCTTGGGTGCATGGGCATGAGCTTCGCCTACATGGGCGCTGACGAGGCCGAGTCGCGCGCGACCCTGGCTCAGGCCGTCGAGCGCGGCGTCACGCTGTTCGACACCGCTGACGTCTATGGCCCGCACACCAACGAGCGACTGGTCGGGGATGCGTTGGGGCCCGTACGCGACCGGGTGCGCATCGCCACGAAGTTCGGTAACCGCCTGTCGGCGGAGGGCGAGCAGTTCGTCGACGGCCGCCCTGAGTACGTGCGCGAGGCGTGCGACGCGTCCTTGGCACGGCTCGGCGTCGACGTCATCGATCTCTACTACCAGCACCGCGTCGACCCCGACGTGCCGATCGAGGAGACCGTGGGCGCGATGGCCGAGCTCGTCGGGGCCGGCAAGGTCCGGTACCTGGGCCTCTCTGAGGCCGGTGCGGGCACGATCCGCCGCGCCCACGCGGTACATCCGATCAGCGCAGTGCAGACCGAGTACTCGCTGTGGACCAGGGTGGTCGAGACCGAGGTGCTCCCCGCCTTGCGTGAGCTCGGCATCTCCCTGGTCGCCTACAGCCCCCTTGGCCGTGGTTTCCTCGCTGGCGCGATCCGTGAGCGCGACTCCCTCGCGGAGGGTGACCGGCGGCTGGGCAGCCCCCGCTTCAGCGAGGGCAACCTCGAGCACAACCTCGCGCTGCTCGCCGCCATCGAGCGCGTCGCGGAACGGGTCGGGGCCACGCCGTCGCAGGTCTCGCTCGCGTGGGTGCTCGCCCAAGGCGACGACATCGTGACGATCCCCGGCACTACCAAGCGCAGCCACCTCGACGAGAACCTCGCCGCCGCCGAGCTCACGCTTCCCTCCGCCGAGCTCGAGGAGCTGCGCGGCCTTCTCGAGGTCCACGACGTCGCCGGCGACCGGTACCCACCGGGTGCCATGGAGAAGCTCGACACGTAACGCGGCGAACGCGACGCTTCCCCCCGAGCGTTCCCCCACCGCCAGGGGCCCCGTGTTCGCGAAACGCCTCGCGTCGGGCCCTTGACCCCGCGTGAGGCCTTGCGCCAAGCTAGGGTTCCCGAGGAGGCCGTTATGTCCGGTCGGTGCTTGATCGTCGCGAATCAGACCCTTGGTAGCGATGCGCTCCGCCGCTCAGTAGAGGACTGCCTCGGCCGCGATGTCACCGACTTCTACGTGGTCGTCCCGCGGACCCCCGTCGAACACGAAACGCCTGCATGGACCGGCGGCTTTGCCCTCAGCAAGGAACCGTGGTCGCCCGAGAAGGCCCGCGCGGCCATGGCCGCCGTGCAAAAAGGCACGCGCCTGCGCGAGGCCGAAGTGAGCGAGGCGCAGGTGCGGGCGCAGGGTCGCCTCGAGCTGATGATCGAGGCGATCCATTCCATGGGCGGCACGGCTGCTGGGGAAGTCGGCGCACCCGATCCGCTGAAGGCCGCCAAAGGCGCCCTGGACGAGCAGCCCGCCGTCGATGAGATCATCGTCTCAACGCTGCCGAAGGCACTGTCCCGTTGGCTCAGGATGGACCTGCCGAATCGACTCGCCCGCATCACCCACGTGCCCGTGACCACCATCGAGGCGCAGGACTCCTAGACGGTTGGATCAACCGCGGACAGCCGACGGCACAGGACAGCGCCATCTCGCCGCGCGGACCCCCACCCGGTTGTGGTGGATGCGGCCGCCATCCCGGCCGGATCAACCGCAACCCCACGCGCCGCGCGGACCCCCACCCGGTTGTGGTGGATGCGGCCGCCATCCCGGCCGGATCAACCGCAACCGGCGCGTCCGGGACGCGGCAAGACCCGCAGCAATGTGGTGCGTCAGCGACGACGGGCCTGGGTCATCCCAGCGACCGCGCTCCGCCCGCTCCCGAGGGAACCGACGTCGCCGCGCGTTGCTCGTAACGGCACACGATGGCGGCCATCCCACCGATCGTGGTGAACTCGTCGGAGAGAAGGTCGTCCTCGACGAGTTCGATGCCGTAGCGATCCTCGAGGAACGCGATGCTCTCCGTCACGCCCAGCGAGTCGACGTAGCCCTCCTCGAAGAGGTCGACGTCGTGGGTGAACCCGCTGTCCTGTGGCGAGATCTCGAACGCCTCGCGCATGAACGCCTCGATCTCCGAGGCGACCTGGTCACGTTGCTGCATGCTGCCCTCCTTGCGGCACCGTCGCGCGGTACCGCCCGGCCCGGATGAACTGGTTCAGGACTCTGTCGTCGTCGATGCGGTGGAGCGCGGCAAAGCGCTGCCGCAACCAGTCGCCGTCCATGCCACGGTCCACGCAGGCCGCAAGCACGCTCCCGCCGAGCTCGGCGCCCCCCACCTGTGCGCGCATCTTGGGCCGTTCGTAGATGTAGCCCGGTAGCCGCGAACCCAACATCGCGCGGACCAGCTCCCCCTTCCGCTCCTCGGCGAGAAGCAGCTCAGGGGGGATGGCCAGGTAGGAGTCGAGCGCGACCGCGTACGGCTGCACGACCGTCTGGTCCCACGCCTCGAAGATGCCGACCTCGCGATGAGAGGTGTCCAGGCCGCTGACGAGCGCGGCCCGAAGTGCGGCGGGCTGCAACCTCGGCATCGCGTAGTACGTCTTTCCCTCGTACACCTCCGCGCTGTAGTCGACGAGGAACTCGTTGGCGAGATCGCCGGTGAGCACGAGCGGCCGGGAGTCGCCAGGTGACGCTTCCGCGATCCGTGCGGCGAGGGCGGCGTTGACCAGGCCCGCGTGGACGTTGAACTCACGCCAGTCGACGCCTTCGACGAGGACGAGATCGAGCCATTCGAGGAGCTCGGCAGAGGTGACGCTGGCCTCGAGCAGGTCGATGCCGAGGTCCGCGGCGAGCCGCTGGGCGGCGATGCGGTCCTCGCTGGGCCCGCCACCGTGGGCGCGGAGGTCGAAGCTCACGCCGACCATGTGGGGGAAGTGCTCGCGGGCGAGCACCGCGATCGCGGAGCTGTCGAGGCCCCCCGACAGGCACACGAACGCGGGGCGATCGCCGAACGTGCCCGCGAGCGCGGCGAGGTAGTCGTCCAGCTCGGACCTGATGTTCCTCGCGATCGTCTCGAGCTCCCACGGAGCAGAGGAGCTGTCCATCCCCGAGAACGACGGTGCGAGGAAGTGCGAGGACGTCTCCTCGTCCGTGTCCGGCGCGGTCTCGTACGAAACGCCGCGCGGGAACGGCGCGATCGCCTCGAAGGGGTGCCCCCGGTCGACGAGACGCGCGGGTCGCGCGGCCACGTCGAGCGACCCGCCGGTAGCACGGGCCCAGAAGAGCTTGCCGATCCCGAGCGGGTCGCGGAAGAGCCGAACACCGCCGGAGGGAAGCGCCTGGGCGACGCCAGCGGCTCCGCGTAGCCGGGGGGGTGGCGCCGCGCCCGCGCGAACGTCCGCGTCGGTGTACAGCGCCTGGCCGTCCCACGCCGTGGTCGTGTCGAGCGGACCGACCACGTTGATGTCATCGGTCATGAGGCCATCTCCTTCAGTACGGGCAGCGCCTGCTCGAGCATTCGCTCCGACCCGGTGAGCGACAACCGGACGTACCCGTCGTGGTGGAAGACCGCGGCGGGCAGGACGAGCACCCCGCGGGACACGAGGCGGTCCACGAACTCCCAGTCGTCGACTCCCGCGGGGGTTCGCACGTACACGAACAGCGTCCCGTCGGGAGGGACGACCTCGTAGCCCGACGCGGTCAGTTCCTCGCAGACCCGCTCGCGCCAGTACGAGACCGCCTCGTGGGGGTAGCGCACGGCGAGGAGCGCGGGCAGGGCCTGCTGCATGAGCGCGGTCGGCGTCGCGATCCCGCTGACCCGCGTCCAACGCACGAGCTCGGTCCGCACCTCCTCGCGCGCGGGGTGCAGCGGCGACGTCGCCACGTAGCCGAGCCGCTGCCCCTGCATGAAGTGGTACTTGCCGAACGAGTGGACGAGGAGGGTGCGCTCGAAGAACGCGGAGATGCTCGTGTAGTCCTCGCGGTCCACGAAGTCGCGGTGGGTCTCGTCGGAGATGACGGTGATCTCGCAACCGAGCGCTTCCTCGCGCTCGTGCAGGGCGCGTGCCAGCTCCTCGAGGCTCCGGCGGCTGTAGTTTCGCCCCGTCGGGTTCGCCGGATCGGCGAGCAGCAACGCGCACGTGCGCGACGTGACGGCTGCGGCGATGGCGTCCACGTCGAGGTCGAACCCGGGCGGTGGAAGCGCGACGGTGACGGGCACGTGCCCGCAGTGATGCGCGTAGAGGGGGAAGTCGAGCCAGCACGGGGTGGGCACGATGACGTCGCCGCCCGGTGACCCGCTCGCCCGCAACGCGAGCTGCAGGGCCGACATCGCCCCGGGGGTGAGCACGACGTCGCGGAACGAGGCAGCGAGCCCGTGGCTGGCACGAAGCGAGTCGGCCACGGCTCGCCGTGCCATGGTCTGCCCTCCGAACGGTGAGTACTGCAGGCTGAGCGGCCGTTCGGTGGCGAGCGCGTCCGCGAGGATCGCGCGGGCCTGCTCCTGCACGCCCGCGTAGGGGTTGGCGTAGGACAGGTCAGCGAGCCGGTCGCCCAACCGGAACGCGCGGCGTCGCACGGCTTCGAAGCGCTCGAGGGGATCGAGCAGTGCGGTGATCTCCGAGGCAATCACGAGCGGGAGGCCACCGTCGCGCTGGCGTCGTGCTTGCCGCTGGCGGTGCGGGCGAGGCTCTCTCGCACCTCGATCCGCGAGGGCTGCATGTGGCGTGGCAACTCCGTGGCCGCGAACTGCTCGAGGCGTTCGACGTCGCCGCCCGCCCTGAGGACGACATACGCGACGATGCGCGCTCCCCGGGACTCGTCGGGTTCCGACGTGACGACCGCTTCGGCGACCTCGCCCGAGGCGTGGAGCACTTCTGAGACCTCGTCGGGACTGACCCGGTGACCCATGGTCTTGATCATCTGGTCCCGACGGCCCACGAAGTACAGGTCTCCGTCTGCGTCGGCACGGACGAGATCGCCGGAGTACACGACCCGCTCCGCGTCGGGGATGCCGTCCGACGGCAGCGGGTTGGGCCGGAAGCGTGCGGCGGTCGCGTCGCGATCGTTCCAGTACCCGAGCGCGACGGTGGGTCCGCGGTGCACGAGCTCGCCGACCTCGCCGGGGCCGCACCGCCTGCCGTGCTCGTCGACGACGAGCACCTGCGCGCCGGGGATGGCCTGGCCGATGGAGTCGGCCTTGTGATCGACCTTGACAGGCGGCAGGTAGGTGCTGCGAAACGCCTCGGTCAAGCCGTACATCAAGAACAGGTCGGCTTGTGGCTGTGAGGCCCGCAAGGTGCGAACCGCGGACGTGGGGAGGTGCCCGCCGGTGTTGGTCATCACCCGCAGGGCGGGCAAGCGGCGTGAGGTGAACGCCCGGACGTGGAGGAGTTGCAGCCACAAGGGTGGCACGGCCGGCAACACCGTGACCTCCTGCGCCTCGAGGCTGCGCACGATTCGTTGGGGAAGCGTCGTGTTCTCCACGACCAGGCACGCACCCGTGCGCACCGCGCAGAGCAACTGGTTCAACCCGTAGTCGAAACTGAACGGCAGCAGGCTCGCGAGCCGATCTTCCTTGCGGAGCCCGAGGTACTCGACGACCGCGTCCGTTCCGGCCCACAGGTTGCCGTGGGAGACCGCCACCCCCTTGGGCATCCCGGTGGAGCCGGACGTGTAGACGATCTGCGCGAGGTCCCACGCCGTCTTCGGCGCCGCCGGCACCAGCGCTGCGTGCCCGTCATCCACCGTCTCAGCGACGTCGAGGACGGGGGTCTCCACCTCGAGTGGCCGGGGAAGGCGGTCGAGCACGTCGCGCCCGGCGATGAGCACCTTCGCCCCCGCGTGGCGGAGGATGTACTCGATCTGGCGGGGGCGGAGCGACTCGCTGATCGTCACGTTCACAGCACCGCTCGCGAGGACCCCGAAGAACGTCGCCGCGCTATCCACGCCCCGTCGCAGGAGCACGCCCACCCGGTCCCCGTCGCGCACACCCTCGTTCTGCAGGGCCCGTGCGATCTGCGTCGCCCGCGCCGCGAGCCCGTCGTACGTGGCGGTGAGGTCCCCGGCACTCACCGCAGGTCGGTCGCCTGCCCACGCCACGCTGCCCAGCAGCAGGTTGGCCGCGTTGCTCGAATATCGGTGTACCGCATGGGCCCCCTCCGACCCAGCAGCATCCGTGCCCACCTCATTGCGCTCCCCGGTGCGTGCCGGCAATCCTGGACCCCCTGTCGTTTCCACCCGAGCACCCGCTCCCTGCTGGCCCTACTGGCTGGGCCCCATGGCGCGGGCCGACCACGTCGAGCGTCACTGCTACCCGCTGGTGGGTCCGGTAACCACAGAGAAGATGGTTTTGCATTGGTCTGTGCGGGTTTCGATGCCGGCAGAGGTGGAATGGTTCCGCGATGGAGATCCTCGAGAAGGCAAGGGCAGACGCGGCACGGGTCGTGCGGGTCCTGCGCCGCGGCGAGTTCGGTCGGATCCGGCGCGGGCTACGCGGACGAATC
>SKQL01000035.1 GCA_007119035.1 Nitriliruptorales bacterium
CGGGTCGTCATATCGTCATCGACGAGCTCGGCGAGTACCGTCAACAGCGCAGTGGTCTCGACGCGATCGACCGCGAGGAACGAGGCCGCCAGCTCCCCGGGATCCAGGTCGGGGAAGTCCTCCCCGCCGGCTGGGGAGAACGGGTCCACCGCGCGGGGGTCGACGGTCAACAGTACGGTGCTGACCATCCAGAGCAGGCCGCCAGGATGGGACTCACGAAGCATCGCGCGCACATCGGCGAGCAGTTCGAGCTCGTCATCCGGCGGGTCGTGCTCAGCGGGATCGGGGTGACGCGCCACCGCAGGTCGAGGATGAGGCTGGTGCGCCGGTCCGCGGCGGCGCGAGGAGCGAGCACGCTTGGCCACGAGAGATCCTTCCGAGTCAAGGCGGCTGCTCCCAGGAGCGTAGCAACCTCGATGGCGGACGTCTTCGCCGCATTCCGCGAGTGACGGGCGTACGAGTTCCTGCGGGAGGAGTCGGCGGACGAGCGGTAGCCTCGTGCTACCCGAGACGACCGCGAGGCCCGATGTCCGAGAATCCATCCCGTGGCGCCACACCTCCCGTCGCCGTCGTCATGGCCGTGCGGGACGAGGCCCGGAGCCTCGAGGCGGCGGTGGACGCGGTGCTCGCCCAGGAGTACCCGGGCTCGTATGAGGTCTGCATCGCGGTGGGCCCCTCCACCGATGGGACGGAGCGGATCGCTGCGGATCTCGCCGCGCGCGACAGCCGGGTGCGGGTGGTCGCCAACCCCGCGGGCATCACGCCGGCGGGACTGAACACGGCGATCGGCGCAAGCGGGGGAGAGGTGGTCGCGCGCGTCGACGGCCACGCGATCCTGCCCCCCGGCTACGTCAGACGCGCTGTGGACCTGCTGGAGGAGACGGGGGCCGACAACGTCGGCGGCGTGATGGCCGCGGAGGGCGATACGCCGTTCACCCGCGCGGTCGCGGCCGCGATGACGTCGAGGTTCGGCACAGGGGACGCGCGCTTCCACACCGGAGGCCCCCCAGGCGAGGTCGATACCGTCTACCTCGGCGTGTTCCGCCGCAAGGCCCTTGAGCGGGTCGGCGGCTACGACGAGTCGCTCGTGCGCGCGCAGGACGCGGAGCTCAATCACCGCCTCCGCGCCTCGGGCGGCACCGTCTACTTCCACCCGGACCTGCGGGTCGCCTACCGCCCGCGGGGGTCGCTGCGCGCACTCGGCCGACAGTACTTCCAGTACGGCCGGTGGCGGCGCGTGATCGTGCGTCGGCACCCGGGCTCCCTGGCCTGGCGCCAGATGGCTGCGCCATTCATGCTGATCGCGAACGCGCTGGGGCTCGCGCTCGGGTTGAGCGGGCGACGTCTGGGGTGGCTGGCGCCCGTCGGCTACGTGGGTGCCCTCGGTGTGGGCTCCGCGCTGGCGCGCGACGACCTCGACGCGGCTTCGCTGCGGTGGTTGCCGATCGTGTTCGCGACGATGCACGCGGCGTGGGGAGTCGGCTTCCTCACAAGCCCACCCTCGCTCGCCGCGTCGGAGCACGTCTGACTGTGACGAAGCGGATACTGTTCGTCACCACCAACGGCGTCGGGCTCGGCCACCTCACCCGGAGCATGGCCATCGGCAAGCGGCTCCCCGCCGACTGCACCCCGGTCGTGCTGACCCTCAGCCAGGCGCTGCCGATCGTGCGGGAGCAGGGGGTCTTCGCGGAGTTCCTGCACTCGGCGGGCACGGTGGGCGCGGACCGCATGGACTGGCAGCTCCTGCTCGAGCACCGGCTGGGCGAGCTGTGCGACACCTACGATCCCGCGGTCGTCGCCTTCGACGGCACGAGCCCGTACCCGGGGCTGGTCGCCCGGGTGCTCGCCGATGATGCGCGGGCATGGGTGTGGACGCGCAGGGGCATGTGGCGGGCGGGTCTCGGGGCGGACGCGCTCGCACTCTCGCCCCTGTTCGACGCGATCGTCGAGCCGGGAGACCTCGCCGCAGCCGGCGACCGGGGAGCGACCGCCCGCGTGCGCGAGGGCGTGCACCGCGTGGACCCGGTCATGCTGTGCGACCCGGCAGACGCACTGGACCGACGTGCCGCACGGCGCGAGCTGGGCCTCGACCCCGACGCGGTCTGCGTGCTCCTCCAACTCGGGGCGGGGCAGCTGAACGACGTCGACACCCTCCGCGGGGCAGCCGCGTCCGTGCTCCGCGCGAAGCCCGGGGTGCAGGTGGCGGTCGCCGAGTCCACGATCGCGGTGAGCCGGGCGACCGCGGAGGCGCTCCCCTCCGATGTCGTGCGTGTCCGCGTCTACCCGCTGCAACCGCTGCTCGCGGCCTTCGACGTCGCGGTGACCGCCGCTGGCTACAACAGCGTCCATGAGCTGCTCGCCGCCAGGACGCCCGCGGTCTTCGTCCCCAACCGCCGCACCCAACTCGACGACCAGGTCGCCCGGGCTCAGCACGCGGTCGCCATCGGGGCCGCGCGGCTTTGGGACGATCCGACCCCGGAGGGCTTCGAGCGAGCGGTCGAGCCGTTGCTCGAGGCGTCCACGCGGGAGGAGATGCGCGCGGCCGCACCCGGGGTCGGAAATGGCGCGGGAGACGCGGCCGCGGTGCTCGCCCGTCTCGCGCGAGAGGTCCGCTGATGCTCCGACGGCTCTACCGGCACATGTCTCGGCGGCTTCCTCCCGCCCTGAGGGTGCGGGCCACGATGGGTCTCCTCCACGTCCGTCGGCGCCTACGCGCGAGAAGGGGTCTCGTCGACGTCCCCGGCGGCGGCAGGCCGGTCATGTTCGTCGCGCTCGGGCTCGACCCGACCGCCCTCGCGGCCTTCGCGGACGACGCGGCACAGGCCCGCCGCGCCGGCCTGGCCCCCCTGGTCGTCACAGACTGTGACGCGCTCGGGTTGCTCCGCGACCGCCAGTTGCTCTTCGAGTACGTACCGCCCCGAGGCGACTTCCTGCGCGCGGTAGGCACGGATGCGGATTACGAGGCGTTCGTCTCTTCTCGTCTGGACCGGATCGCGTCCGTCTACCGCCTCGAGGAACGGCGCTGTCCACAGGTGGCCGGTTGACCATGTTGCGGATCTCACTGTCACATGTACGGTACGTGACGTAGTTCGGGTCCTGATCGTTGTTCGAATCTTGTGGACGACTTTCACGGATGGCCGGGCACCAACCTCTTTATGAGAAACCTCACCCCCACCTCCAGTCCTTTCCATGCGCTCACTCCCCTCGCGGTGGTTGTGGCGGCCTTCCTGACGGCGCTTCTCGTGCTGTCGGTGGCTGCCCCCGCCGCGGCGGCGGCGCCTCCGGTGGAGCGCTTCCACGGTGACGATCGCGTCGGCACAGCCATCGAGCTGTCCCGCGCGGTCAGCGACGACGCGGATCACGCGCTGCTCACCCACGTCGACGTGTATCCCGACGCGCTCGGCGCGGGCTCGATGGCTGCAAGCCTCGACGCGCCCCTCCTGCTCACCGAGCGCGACGAGTTGCTCGATGACGTCTCCGCGGAGCTCGACCGCCTCGACGTCGGCACGGTCTACATCCTGGGCGGGCCCACGGTCGTCGGCTACGACGTGCACGCCGATCTCCAACGCGAGAGCTACGTCGTCAGGCGCCTCTCGGGTGATAACCGCTTCGAGACCGCCAGCGCGGCGGCGCAGCACCTCTTCGAGGGGCCGCAGGAGCAGGCGCTGCTCGCGCTCGGGGAGAAGGGCGACCGGGAGATCGGCTGGCCGGACGCGGCCGCCGCCGCATCGCTCGCGGGCGTGTCCGAGCCGGCCCCGACCCTCCTGACCAGGCGCGCCGAGGTGCCCGCCGCGACGCTCGACGCGCTGGATGCGCTCGAGGTCGACACGGTGCGTGTGCTAGGCGGCCAACGCGTGATCTCGAGCGAGGTCGTCACCCAGCTCGAGGACGACGGCTACAACGTGGAGCGCACCTTCGGCACGTCGCGCTACGTGACCGCCGCGCAGGTGGCCGGCGAGGCGCTCGCCCGCAACGGCGAGGAGCCGATGCCGGCGGTCTTCGCGGCGGGGACCTCCGCCGTCGATTCCGTCACGGGCGGTTCCGCTGCGGCGCGCCTCGGTGGCTCCCTCCTGCTGTTGCGACAGGACGCGCTCTCCGGCGCGCCGAAGGACTTCCTACGCGAGCACAGCGGACGTTGGGACCGCGGCCTGGTCGTCGGCGGCACGTCCGGGCTTGACGCGTTCATGCTCGACTCGGTCAGCGCTGTCCTTGCGGGCGACCCGGCCCCCGAACGGCCCGAGCCAGAGCCCGACCCAGAGCCGGAGCCGGAGCCGGAGCAGACGGTAGCGACCGACGATCCGAATCGCCGGGTCAGCGACTCCACGTGGGATGCGCTCGCCCAATGCGAGTCGAACGGCAACTGGCAGATCAACACCGGCAACGGCTACTACGGTGGGTTGCAGTTCAACAAGTCGTCGTGGGACTGGGCGGGGGGCAACCAGTACGCCGCCTACCCCCACCAGGCGAGCCGTGAGCAGCAGATCCTCACCGCGGAGCGCCTCCTTCAGATCCATCCCGCAGGCTGGGGCGCGTGGCCTGCGTGCAGCAGCAAGCTCGGGCTGGGCTAAGGGGCCCCGGGCCACGGATGCGGGTCGGCCCTTACACTTCGGTGGGAGAGGTCCCGCAGCCGTGGGCTGCCTGATCGAGAGAGTCCCATGAACGAATCACGCGCCGAGTACTTTCGGGACGAGACGTGGACCGCGGGGGTCATCGGCCTCGGCTACGTGGGCCTGCCGCTCGCGGTCACCGCCACCTCCCGCGGCCTTCGCTGCATCGGCTTCGACGTCTCCGACAAGACGGTGGCCAACCTCGAGGCCGGTCGCTCCCACATCGGCGACGTCACCGCCGCGGAGCTCGAGCAGGCACTCGAGAACGGCTTCACGCCGACGACCGACGCGCAGGACCTCAGCGAGGCCGACGCGATCTTCATCGCGGTGCCGAGCCCCCTCGGCCGCAACCGCCAGCCCGACATGAGCTTCATCGAGGCCGCCGCGGAGACCGTCCGCAAGGTCGTGCGGCCGGGCCAACTGGTCTCCCTCGAGTCGACCACGTACCCGGGCACCACCGACGAGATCCTCGTTCCCGCGGCGACGTCGAGCGGGCTCACCATCGACGAGGACGTGTTCGTCGCGTTCAGCCCGGAGCGGGTCGATCCCGGCAACCAGCGCTCCACAGGGGAGATCCCGAAGGTCGTCGGCGGCTACAGCCCCGTGTCGGGTGAGGTCGCCGCGGCCGCGTACCGACGGCTCGTGCCCGCGGTGCATCTCGTGTCCTCGGCCAGGGCCGCGGAGATGACGAAACTCCTCGAGAACACCTACCGGGCGGTCAACATCGGGCTCGTCAACGAGCTCGCCCAGCTCTCCCACGAGCTCGACATCGACGTGTGGGAGGTCATCGAGGCCGCGGACACGAAGCCGTTCGGGTTCCAGGCCTTCTACCCGGGCCCGGGCGTCGGCGGGCACTGCATCCCGCTCGACCCCCAGTTCCTCGCGTGGCGGGCGCGGGAGGCGAAGTTCGCGACGCGGTTCATCGACCTCGCCGAGCAGGTCAACACGAAGATGCCCGCCTACAACGCGGACCGCATCTCAGGCCTGCTCAACAGCGAGGGCCTGCCCGTGTTCGGCACGAAGATCCTCGGGGTGGGCGTCGCCTACAAGCCCAACGTCGCCGACGACCGGGAGTCGCCCGCGTGGGATGTGCTCGCCGAGCTCACCCGCCGGGGGGCGGAGGTGAGCGTGCTCGACCCGTTGATCCCCGCCGAGCGGATCACCGCACGCGGCTACCGGGCGGTCGAGGGCAGCGGGGGGGAGCTCGCCGAGCACGCGATCGCGGTGGTGCTCACCGACCATGACGACGTCGACCTCGTTGCCCTCGCCAAGGCGGTGCCCCTCGTGTTCGACACCCGGGGCGCGTACCGCAAGGCGGGCATCACCGCGGACAACGTCCGCACCCTGTAGCGGGACGCCCTCGACGCCGTGGCCCGCATACTCGTCCTCACGACCGTGCACCAGGCGGAGGACCCGCGCATCCGCCGGCGCACCGTCGCGGTGCTCGCCTCAGAGCACGATGTGCGGTATGCGACCAAGCCTCCCGCCCCGGGGCCCGCGACCGGGGCGGCCAACGAGGGCTACGAGTGGGTCGGGCTCGCGGGCGGGCGGGCGAGGCGGTGGCTCGGGGGCCTGCGGGAGGCGCTACGCGGCGACGTCGATCTCGTGAGCGTCCACGATCCCGAGCTCATCCCCGCCGCCTTGCTCACCCGTCTCCTCCGTCGCAGGCCCGTCGTCGTCGACGTCCACGAGGACGTGCCCGGGCAGATCCGCACCAAGGAGTGGTTGCCCGCCCTCCTTCGCCGACCCCTCGCAGGAGGAGCGGCGATGCTCCTCCGCCTCGCCGAGCGCTTCGCGGTCATCACCCTCGCCGAGCCCAACTACCGGCACCTGTTCCGCGAGGAGCACCCTGTGCTGCCGAACTATCCCGATCCCGCGCAGCTCCCCGACCCGACGGATGCTGACGGCAGCGTCGTCTACGTCGGTGACGTGACGGAGGCGCGGGGCGCAATCCTCGCCGTGCACGCTGTCGCCGCGCTGCCCGACCCCACCCCGCTGAGGCTCGTCGGCCGCTGCGACCCCGCGCTCGCCCGGCGGTTGCGCGACCTCGCCGTCGACCTCGCCGTCGACCTGCATCTGCCCGGCTTCGTGCCGCACCCCGAGGCCATGGCGCTGGCCAGCCGCGCCGCCGTCGGCCTCTCGCCCCTCGCCGACATCCCCAACTACCGGCACTCGCTGCCGACCAAGACCCTCGAGTACCTCGCGCTCGGCGTCCCCGTCGTGGCGAGCGACCTGCCGGGAACCGCCACCGTCATCGGCGGGCTCCCCGGCGTGGAGCTCGTCCCCGACCGGGACGTGGCCGCGTGGACGACGGCGATCGCGCGGGCGGCGTCCGATCCCGCGCCACGCCGAGCGGCGCGGGAGGCCGCGCCGACGGTGCGCTCGCGGTTCACGTGGCCCTCCGCGCAGCTGTGCGAGGTGTACCGCGGGGCGCTGGGGGAAGCGCCCGCGCGATTGCCTGATCAGGCAGAGGGGCCGCTGGTTCGCTCGCGGCCGCGCCGTTACCCTCGCACGAGGCGGGGAGGGGAATGAGCGCGATGGGCATCGACTGGCGAGCACATGTGAACGACGCCGTGGACGGTCTGCCCGCGGTGCACTCCGCGGACGAGACGTGGGACGTCGGCGCGGACTCGGCGAGGGAGTGGCTCCTCTCACAGGCGGCGGATCCCGACCCCGAGCGCGTCGACCTCAAGGCCGTCGGGGTCGGCGACGAGCTGTGCCTCGCGGCCGACCCCGCGGACACGCTCGCGGGCGCGGCCGCGCGGCTGCGCTTCGGCGGGGCCCTGGCCGTCACCGTGCCCGTCGGTGGCCATCCCGACCCCACCCACCGGCACTCCTTCACGCCCTCCGACGTGCTCGAGATCCTGCCCGAGGACGTCGCGCCGACCGAGCTGGCGCTGGTCGACGGCTGGGTGCGGGTCCTCGCGACCGCGGGGGGCGTCGGCACCCCGCGCGAGACCCTCCTCGCCTC
>SKQL01000129.1 GCA_007119035.1 Nitriliruptorales bacterium
CGCCTCACCGTCGCCGGTCGCCCACCACGGCCCGCACGCGGAGCCCTCCCGTGCGCCGAGCCAGTCGCGCGCCACGGCCGCGAAGGCCTCGCGCTGGCTTGCCGCGACCAACTCCCGGTTGGCCGCGAGCACCCCCGCGCCGCGCCCGAGCTCGAACGCCTCGCGGTGCGGCTGCACGAGGCCGAGCCAGATGCGAAGCAGCGGATCGCGGAGCTCGTAGCGCACCCGCTTGGTCCGCCGCGGGTCCTCACCCACGGGCGTGTGCCGTTCGAGGAGGCCGAGGCCCTCCAGGGTGTTGAGCGCCTCGCTCGTCGTGGCGGGGGCGAGGCCCGATCGCTCCCGGATGGCGCCGAACGTGCCCGCCCCCAGGGCGATCAGCTCGAGCACCCGCGCGGCCGCCGAGGCGGGGGAGAGCTCCTGGAGCACGACGGTGCCCTCATCGCCGAGCGGCGCGCCCGGGCCGTCGAGGAGCTCCGCGAGGTTGGTCAGCGCGTCGTGGCGTCCGTCCCACAGGCCGAGGTAGCGCGGCATCCCGCCGACGGTGACGTAAGCCTCGAGCGCGGCCTCCTCGTCGCCGTCGACGAGCAGCGGGGTCTCCCGCCACGAGAACGGCGACAGGCGCAGGTGCGCGTCCGCGCGGCCGAACAGCGGCGCGTCGGCGGAGACGAGCTCCTCCATCAGCCCGACGTGGCTGCCCGCGAGGATGATCGACAGCTGCGTGTCGCCGCGGTGGTCCCACCGGGCCTGCAGGGTCGAGGGCAGGGAGGGGTCCGCCTCGCAGAGGTAGGGGAACTCGTCGAGCACGACGAGCAGGGGCTCCTCGCGGCTGCGGGCGAGCAGGTAGCCGAGCGCCGCGTCCCACGTCTCGAGATGCCCGAGGTCGAGGATGTCGCCGGGCACGGGAGGCAGGCATGAGCGGATGCGCTCCTCGAGGCGGCGCAGGGCCTCACCGACGGGGGTGCGCGTGCCCGGCAGGAACACGGCGCGCCGCTGCCCCGCGAAGTGGTCGAGCAGCGCGGTCTTGCCCACCCGCCGCCGCCCGGAGACGACCACGAGCCCCGGACCGTCTCCGCACGCGCGACGGAGGGCGGTGAGTTCCCGTTCGCGATTCACGAAGTTCGCCATAGGCGAAGTTTGCCACAGGCGAACGCGGAGGTGGGGGAACCGGGTCGGGCGGGGAGGTGGGGCGTTACTCGCGCTTGCGCTGCTGGCGGGCGGTGAGCGTGCCCACCCCGTGGAACGTGCCGGCGCGGCGCTCGGTGAGCCCGCTCCACACCGCACCGACCACGATGAGCACGAGCCCGAGGACGAGCGGTGCCCAGTGCGCGAGGAAGAACGTGAGGAACAGCACCCCGAAGCCCACCGCGATCGTCGTCAACGGGACACTGCGGCCGGAGGCGCCGACGTTGCCCTCGGGGCCCGAGCCCGGCGAGAGCTGCCCGTCGGTCTCCTCGGGAGGCAGGCCCGCCCAGTCCGACTCATAGGGGCGCTCCTTGATGCGGTCGGGGCTGGACGTGATCGGCGCGGGGTCTGGTCGGGTCTCCTGCTCAGCCATCTGTGTCGTGCTCCTCGTGCATCTGCGGGCTGCCATCATCGCGCATCAGCAGGTCACCGCGCACCTTGCCGAGCGAGCTTCGCGGAATCGCGTCGAGCCACCGCACCGTCTTGGGCGCCGCGGCACGGCCGAGCGCGGCGCGGACCCGGTCGCGCAGGTCCTCGTCGCTCGGTCTCACCGTACCGCGCGCGACGCAGAACGCGACGACCGCCTCGCCCCAGTGTGGGTCGCTGCGTCCCGCCGCGGCAGCGTCCGCGACGTCGGGGTGGCCTCGCAGGACCTCCGCCACCTCGCGGGTGTCGACGTTCTCGCCACCGGAGACGACGACGTCGTCCGCGCGGCCGGTGATGCGCAGCCGGCCGTCCGCCCACTCGCCGAGGTCGGAGGTCACGAGCCAGTCCCCGTCGAGGGCTGCCCGGGTGAGGTCGTCGCGGAGGCGGTAGCCGGTGAGCACCGGGCCGCGGACGCGGATGCGGCCGTCGGGGTCGGTGGCCACCTCGACGCCGTCCAGCGGGGCCCCGTCGTAGACGCAGCCGCCGCACGTCTCCGTCATGCCGTAGGTGGTGACCACGGGGATGCCGGCCTCACGCGCGCGCTCGAGCAGGCCGGGCCCCGCGGGCGCGCCGCCGAGCAGCACCGCGCGGAAGCCTCTGAGGTCGACGTCCGCGTCGAGGAGGCGCGCCAGCATCGTCGGCACGAGCGAGACGTGGGTGACGTCGCGCTCCGCAGCGACCAGGTCAGGGTCGAACCGCGGGTGGATCACCGCGGGGGTGCCGAGGCTCCGGGCGCGCAGCAGGACCGCGATGCCCGCGATGTGGTGGGTCGGCAGGCAGCAGAGCCAGAGGTCGGTCGGCTGCGCGCCCAGGCGGGACAGGCTCGCCCGGGTCGCGAGGTCGAGTGCGGCGTGCGACAGCTCCGCGGCCTTCGCGAGCCCCGAGGTCGGCACGACGAGCGCGGTGCCCGATGCGACGGGGACCGCGTCAGGCAGGGGTCGCTCGCCCTTCTCGTCGATGATCGCGGCGGGTCGCAGGGTCGCGAGGAGGGCCTCGGTCATCGCGGGTGAGGCCCCGGGATCGATCGGCGCGATGGCGGCCCCCCGTGCCCATATCTCCTCGAGGGACGCGGCGAGGGCAGGGCCGGGCGTCAGGCGCAGCGCGACGAGTGGAGAGCTCACGCCGCTCACCGTAGCGGTACGCTGCCGCGGGCGGTGGCGCACTATCCTCGTGGGTGGTACGCGCGCGCTGACAAGGAGCCCCCGCAGTGATCGACTGGCAACCCGTCAAGGTCTACACCGACATCCGGTTCGAGGTGGCGGAGGGGATCGCGAAGATCACCATCGACCGGCCCGAGGTGCGAAACGCGTTCCGCCCCACCACGTTGTTCGAGCTTTCCGAGGCCTTCGACATCGCCCGCGACGACCCCGAGGTCGGGGTGATCGTGCTGACCGGCGAGGGCCCCGAGGCGTTCTGCTCGGGCGGTGACCAGAAGGTCCGTGGCGACGACGGCTACGTCGACGAGCGTGGGGTGGGCCGCCTCAACGTCCTGGACCTGCAGATTCAGATGCGACGCACGCCCAAGCCCGTCGTCGCGATGGTCGCGGGCTACGCGATCGGCGGTGGGCACATCCTCCACATCGTCGCGGACCTCACCATCGCCGCGGACAACGCGGTCTTCGGTCAGACGGGCCCGAAGGTCGGCTCCTTCGACGCGGGCTACGGCTCGGGGTTGCTCGCCCGCTCGGTAGGTCAGAAGAAGGCCCGCGAGATCTGGTTCCTGTCGCGGCAGTACTCCGCCCAGGAGGCCCTCGACATGGGCCTCGTCAACACCGTGGTGCCCCTCGACCGCCTCGAGGAGGAGACGGTCGACTGGTGCCGGCAGATGCTCCGGCACTCACCGCTCGCGCTGCGGATGATCAAGGCGGGCATGAACGCGGCGGACGACGGGCTCGCGGGCATCCAGCAGCTCGCGGGCGACGCCACATTGCTCTACTACATGTCGGAGGAGGCGCAGGAGGGCCGCGACGCCTACGTCCAGAAGCGTCCGCCCGATTTCTCCCGATTCCCCAAGCGCCCGTGACCGCCGCTCTGCCCCGCGCCCGGTTTGCTCCGGTTGGTCCGGTCCCTATGGCGAGGTCTGTAGAGAATCGCCGCCTCACGCGGCACTTCTCTTCAGACCTTTGGGGGGCAGGCCGCCGGGGGCGCCCCGCGCGGGGAGCGGCACCGTGAGCGTGTGGCTCGAGGCGGCCCGACCGAGGACGCTGCCCGCGGCGATCGCCCCCGTGGTCGTGGGGACTGCGACCGCGAGCACGCTGGTCGCGTGGCGCGCCGCCGCGGCGCTCATCGTCGCGTTGGCCTTCCAGGTCGGCGTCAACTTCGCCAACGACTACTTCGACGGCATCAGGGGGGTGGACACGCCCGCGCGGGTGGGACCTCGGCGCGCGGTGGCGTCGGGCGAGGTCGAGCCCGGCCGGATGCGCCTCGCGATGGCTCTCGCGTTCGCGATCGCGCTCGTCGCAGGGCTCGCGCTCGCCGCCGCGGTGGGCTGGGAGCTCCTCGTGGTCGGCGCGCTGTGCCTCCTCGCCGCGCTCGGCTACTCGGGAGGGCCCCGACCCTATGCCTCCGCCGCGCTCGGTGAGGCGTTCGTGTTCGTCTGCTTCGGCCTCGTCGCGACGATCGGGTCCGCGTACGTGCAGGACAGCGCGGTGCCTGCCGCGTCGGTCCCCGCGGGGGTGGTGATGGGGCTCCTCGCATCCGCGATCCTCGTCGCGAACAACCTGCGCGATCTCCCCACCGACGCGGCGGCGGGCAAGCGAACGCTCGCGGTCCGTCTCGGTGACCCGGGCTCGCGGCGGCTCTACGTCGCCCTCGTCGCGGGTGCGTTGGCGGTGACCCCCCTCGTCGCGTGGCTCGCGCAGTCGTGGCCGGTGCTCCTCGGGCTCGTCATCGCCCCGCAGGCCCTCCTGCCCATCCGCTCCGTGCTCGACGGGGTATCGGGCGGCGACCTCGTGGGGGTCCTCGCGGCCACCGCCCGCCTGCAGCTGCTCGTCGCGCTGCTCCTCACCCTCGGTCTCACGTGGGGGATGTGATGCGGCCGTTCGCCATCCCGATGCGCACCCGCTTCCGGGGCGTCACCGAGCGCGCGGGCGTGCTCATCGAGGGCCCGCAGGGTTGGGGTGAGTTCTCCCCATTCCCCGACTATCCCGCAAAGGAGTGCGCGCGGTGGGCCGCCGCGGCAAAGGAGGCCGCCAACGTGGCCTGGCCTCCCGCGCTCCGCGAGCGGGTCCCGATCAACGCGATCGTCCCCGCGGTCGGGCCGGACCGCGCTCACGCCATCGTCCTCGCCTCCGGCTGCCGCACCGCCAAGGTCAAGGTCGCCGAGCCCGGCGAGACCCTCCACGACGACCTCGCGCGGTGTGAGGCGGTGCGCGACGCGCTCGGGCCGAGCGGGCGGATGCGCATCGACGCGAACGCGGCGTGGGACGTCGACACCGCCGCGAAGGCGCTCAGCGAGCTCGAGCGCTTCGACCTCGAGTACGCGGAGCAGCCCGTCGCAACCCTCGAGGAGATGGCACGCCTGCGAGGGCGCGTCGACGTGGCGCTCGCCGCGGACGAGTCCGTGCGCACCGCGGCGGACCCGCTGCGAATCGCCGGGCTCGGCGCGGCCGACGTGGTGGTGCTCAAGGTGCAGCCTCTCGGGGGCGTGCGGGCCGCGCTTCGGGTGGCAGAGGCCGCCGCGTCCGAGGCGGCGCTGTCGTTCGTCGTCTCCTCCGCGGTCGAGACGTCAGTGGGGCTCGCCGCGGGCCTGGCGCTCGCGGCCGCGCTGCCCGAGCTGCCGTACGCGTGCGGGCTGGGGACGCTCGCGTTGCTCGACGGGGACGTCGTGGCCGACCCGCTCACCCCGACCGGGGGCGACCTCGTCGTGCGGCGCCCCGCGGTGGACCCCGACCGCCTCTCCCGGTGGGCACCGGGGCCCGACGTGGCCGCCGCCCTCCGGCGACGTTACGAGGAGGCCGCACGCGCATGACCCGTGACGAGGCCACCGCCCCCAACCCGTCGACCGCGCTCGCCCGGGTGCTCGTCGACGAGCTCGTCCGGTGCGGGGTCACCGACGCGGTTCTCGCGCCCGGCTCCCGTTCCGCGGCGCTCGCGATGGCTCTCCACGCGGAACCGTCGCTGCGCCTGCACACCGAGATCGACGAGCGATCCGCGGGATTCCTCGCCCTGGGGATCGCCAAGGCCACCGGACGCCCCGCGCCGGTGGTGACGACGTCGGGGACCGCGGTCGCGAACCTCTACCCCGCGGTGATCGAGGCCGACGCCGCGCGGACGCCGCTGATCGTGCTGTCCGCCGACCGTCCCCCCGCCATGCGCCACACCGGCGCGAACCAGACGATCGACCAGGTCAAGCTCTTCGGCGAGCGGGTGCGCTGGTTCGTCGAGCTGGGGGTGGCGGAGGACGTCGCCGGCATCGTCGCGTACTGGCGATCCACCGTCTCGCGGGCGGTGGCCGACGCGGACGGTCGACGCGGCCCGGCCGGCCCGGTCCACGTCAACGCGAGCTTCCGGGAGCCAACGGTGCCCGCGTCCGACGACGGCCGCACCGTCGCGCGACCGTTCACCCAGCCGCTGGAGGGCCGCGCGGACGGGCGTCCGTGGACCGTGGTGACCCGTGGTGCCCGTGTCGTCCCCGACGAGGCGCTGCGGGCCTTTGCCGCCCGCGCCGCGGTCGTCGAGCGAGGGCTCGTGGTCGTGGGGGAGACCGACGCGAGTCCCGGGCCCCTCCTCGCCCTCGCGCGGGAGCTCGGCTGGCCCGTCATCGCGGAGCCCCTGTCGGGCGCCCGCACGAGCGAGGTCGTGATCCCCACCGCACACCACCTCGCGGGCTGCGCCGCGTTCGCCGAATCGCACGTGCCCGACCTCGTCCTGCGCGTGGGCCGCAGCGGCCTGTCCCGCCCCGTCGAGCGGATGCTCGGCGCGGAGGTCGCCCAGGTGCTCGTCGACGCCGACGGCGCGTGGCTCGACCCGGGGCGCGCGATCGGTGAGCTCATCGTCGGGGACCCCGAGCTCTTCTGCGCGGGTGTGCGCGATCATCTCCCCACCACCCGCGAGGCGGGCTGGCTCAGCGACTGGCAAGCGGCGGACGCGACCGCTCGCGAGGTCGTCGACGCCCTCCTCGACGAGGAGGAGCGGGTCACCGAGCCGCGGGCCGCGCGTGACGTCGGTGCCGCGGTCGCCGACGGCGGCACGCTCGTGGTCGGCTCGTCAATGCCCGTTCGCGACCTCGACGCCTACCTCGAGCCGCGCGAGAGCCTCCGCGTGCTCGGCAACCGCGGCGCGAGCGGCATCGACGGGTTCGTGTCCACCACGCTTGGGGTCGCTCTCGCGAGCCCCGGCCCCACGGTCGCGCTTACCGGCGACCTCTCGCTCCTCCACGACCGCAACGGGTTCCTGCTCCGCACCGCCGGCGATGTCGACGCCACGTTCGTGGTCGTCAACAACAATGGGGGCGGCATCTTCTCGTTCCTCCCGCCGGGGGAGTACCCCGACTCGCTCGAGGCCGTCTTCGCGACCCCGCACGATGTGGACCTCGCCGACGTGGCCCGCACCCACGGTCTCGGCTACCGCCGCATCGACGAGCCCGGCGCATTGCGGGGAGCGGTGACCGACACGGTGGCCGAGGGTGGGCTGCATCTCGTCGAGGTGCGCACGGATCGGGCGGCCAACCTCGCGTCGCACCGGCGTATCACCGCCGCGGTCAGCGCCGCCCTCGACTAAGCGCGCGCGCCGATAGGTGGCCCGGCTCGCGTGGTCCAGGCGGCGCCTCGCGGCGTTGGCGTCGTCGCGCGTAGCGCCGCTACGCTCTCCTCCGCCGCCTTGCGACGCATCCACCTGGATCACGCTCCCTCCTCGCCCCACCTATCGGCGCGCGCACTAAGCGCGCGGAAGGCTAGCCCGCA
>SKQL01000073.1 GCA_007119035.1 Nitriliruptorales bacterium
CGGGCGAGCCGGTCGGGGTCTGAGAACTCGGCGGCGATGAGGCGGCCGACCTTGGTGCCCAGCACGCTCGACAGACTCGCGCCCAGCCCGGGAAAGCAGCGGTCCAGCTGGCCGGTCAGCTGGTTTTTCACCGCCGTGCGGGCCTCGACCCGGCGGCGGCGGTGCGCCACCCACGCGGCCAGCTCGACCAGCGGCTCATCACCGGCCACGACCTCGTAGCCACGGCCGGCCAACAGCAGATCAGCGATCGCGGTCAGGTCGATCGGGTCAGTCTTGGTCCGGCCCGTGCCGTTGACCCGCCGCTGCGCCGACACCCACGCCGGGTTCTCCTCCACCAGCTGCCAGTGCCCGGGCAACGCCCCGGAGGCGACCAGCGGCCGATGGTAGTGCCCGCACGCCTCCACCCCCACCCGCACCAACGCCGCGTCGGCCGGCAGGACCCGACAGATCCGAGCGACGAACCCCGCCACCCCCGGCCGATCAAGAGCGAACTCGAACGGCGCGGCCAGCCGCCGACCCGAGAAGTCGACCACCATCGCCATCCCCGCCGACTTGCCCACATCCACGGGCACCGCCACGAGCCGATCCAGCGCCACCCCGACCGTGCGCGCCGACAGTTCCTGCGCTCGGATACCATGCATGTGCATCATCAAGCCCACCTCCCGGTGGTGTCAGGAGGAACCAGGCGCGACAACGCCCGACCCTCGGAACCTGTGCGGGACCCTTCTGACACCTCCGGAGGCGAAAACGTGGGAACCTCTACCGGGAAGTCATATCAGCCTTCCACACCGGCGCGGGCGGTCCACCGGCCGTCACGCTCCGCGACCTCGAGCGACAGGCCGAAGCACGCCGACAACGCCCGGGAGTCGAGCGTCTCACCGATCGGCCCCGCCGCCAGCGTCCGACCGTCGCGCAGCATGAGCACGTGCGTCGTGCTCGCGGGGATCTCCTCGAGGTGGTGGGTGACGAGCACCGCCGCGCGGAGTCGCTGCCCGTGCGGCAACACGGCCAGGCGGCTGACGAGCTGCTCGCGCCCGGCGAGATCGAGCCCCGCGGTGGGCTCGTCGAGCAGGAGCAGCTTAGGCGCGGTCATCAGCGTCCTCGCGAGTTGGACCCGCTGGCGCTCCCCCTCCGAGAGCGTCCCGACCCGACGCTCCGCCAACGCGTCGAGGGCCAGGTCCATGAGCAGCGCCTTGGCCTCCGCCCGCTCCTCCTCGCCGAACGTCTGCCTGAAAGTGGACAGCATCGCGCGGGGACCCGTCAGCACCGCGTCCAGCACCGAGAGCTCGGGGCGGATACGACGCGCGAGCGGCGCGCCCGCGTAGCCGATGTCGCATCGCAACTCACGCAGGTCGACGCGCCCGACACGCTGGTCGAGCACGTCGATGCGCCCCCGACTGGGGATCTGGTAGGTGCTCGCGAGCTCGACGAGAGTGGATTTGCCCGCGCCATTGGGGCCGAGCACCACCCATCGCTCGCCGTCAGCGACGTCCCAGTCGACCCCGTCGAGGATGGTCTTGCCGCCGCGCACGAGGCGGACGTCGCGGAACCGCAGAACGCTCATCGGCCTGCTCTCTCCCACAGGCTGAGCGCCTCGGCGGACATCAGGTCGGTGACGCGCACGTCGGCGGGGCAGGACCCCGCCCCCGCCTTCCGGTCGATCATGACGACGCGCATGCCCGCGGCCCGTGCGGACTCGATTCCAGGCCTGCTGTCCTCGACCGCCAGGCACCGGTCGGGCTCGACACCGAGGAGTCGTGCCGCGGTGAGGTAGGGATCGGGCGCCGGCTTGGGGACCGCCACCTCGTCGCCGGCCACCACCGCATCGAAGCAGTCGATGAGACCTCCATGGGCGAGCTGCTTGTCGAGACGCTTCCTCGGCGTGGACGAGGCGACCGCCACCGGCGTCCCCTGCCCCGCGAGCAGGGCGACCGCCTTGAGCGCGTCGGGAAACGCGTGCAGCCGCTCCCCCGAGTGGGTGGAGAACAACGTGTCGAACGCGTCCCAGAACACCCGCTCGGGCGGCAGGGACACACGTGCCGCGAAATACTCGTATGTCGCGGTCTGCCCGTAGCCGGTGCAGGCCACGTGGTCGTCGTCGGTCATCTCGTAGCCGTGCTCGGCGAGCAGCAGCGCCTCGCAGTAGCCGGCGAGGGGCTCGCTGTCGAGCAGCGTGCCGTCGCAATCGAAGACGACCGCTTCCCACGCGGGCGCGTCGACGGTGATGGTGGGCTCCTCGGTTGATGGCATGTGCCTGATGATGCCACTACGCCGCTAGGGTTGCCTCCCGGAGGCCGTGCTCCCGGCTCTGCGTTCGGTCCCTATGGCCGCCCCGACCGCCAGCAACCCAACAATGGCCCACCACGGGGCATGCAGGAGCAGTGACGCGCCCAACAACAGCACCCCCACGGAGATCGAGAAGGCCGCGATGTAGGGCAGTGGGCTCCCACCGGTCGTTCCGGCTCGCGCCCCGAGCAGGAGGAGCGCACCGTTTCCCATCAGCAACAACCCGATCATTGCGAACACGGAGTGCACCGTTGCCACTGTCCGACCTCCGGTTCACGGCCTCCGAGGATCTCGGCAGACCTGGCCGGGTCAGGTGACCTTGAAACGCAACCGCACCCGCGTGCCGCTGCGCTGGATCATGTCGCACTCGTCGGTGACCGCGCTCATGACGCTGGCCGCCCGGCCGGAGTCGGCCAACACGCCGGACCCGCCGTCTTGGCCGTCGGACAGGCCAGCGCCCCGGTCGTAGACGCTGATCTCGCATACCTGCGCGTCGGTCTTGCTAACCACCATCGTCAACGCCTCAGGCGACTTCGTGCGGCGGTGGGCCCGCATCGCGTTGGTCGTCGCTTCGGAGACCGCAAGCTCCACGTCGGTGCACTGATCGTCGGATGCGCCGAGCTCGCGTGCGGCGAGAGCGGCGAACTTCCGTGCGACGGAGACATGTGTCTCGTCGGGAGGGAACTGCAGTAGGTAAGACATAGCATCCAACCTGCTCGGGTCTCGGAGCTGCTGTGAAGCGTGCCCAGACCGCCGAAACCCAATCCATCCGCGACGACCCACGATCGCCTCTATCCTGTGAGACAAGGTAGCCTCCCCTCGGAACCGAACGGCAAGGAGCCCATCATCTCTGCGATCGTCGCCGCGTACGGCCCCTTCGACCCCGCGGAGGGGGCCCGCATGCTCGACCGACTGACCCACCGAGGCCCGGACGGGGAGGGATCCCAACGTGTCCGCGACGCGTGGCTCGGCCACCGGCGCCTCGCCATCCTCGATCCGGAGGGCGGCGGGCAGCCGTTGAACGCCCCCGAGCAGGGCCTGTGGCTCGTCGGCGACGGCGAGGTGTACAACCACACGCGCCTGCGCGCGGAGCTCGACCAACGGGGCCACCGGTTCCAGACGAGATCGGACCACGAGACGGTCCTTCATCTCCTCGCCCAGGACGGCCCCTCCGCGCTCACCCGACTGTGGGGGATGTTCGCGTTCATCGCCGCGGGCGAGGACGGCACCTTCATCGCCGCCCGGGACATGATCGGAATCGCGCCGCTCTACTGGGTCCGCGACGGGGCCACCGTCTTGTTCGCAAGCGAGCTGAAGGCGTTCGACCCCGCCCGGCGCAACGATGTCGAGTCGTTCCCCCCGGGACATACCTGGAGCCCCGAGACGGGCCTCGAGCAGATCCTCACGCTGCCGGAGGTCCGCAGCCCCGTCCTCCGAGAGCTCGTCGGCGAGGACGAGAGCGAGGAGGAGCCCCCTGAGGCGGTCTTCGCCGCCATCCGCGACACGCTTGTGACCGCGGTGGAGCGCTGCATGACCGCCGACGTGCCTATCGGCACGCTGCTGTCCGGCGGGCTCGACTCGAGCATCGTGACCGCGATCGCCGCCCGGGCGGCCAAGCGGCAGGGGTGGCGGCTACCCACGTTCTCGGTGGGCCTTGAAGGCAGCGAGGATCTCGCCGCGGCCCGGCACCTCGCGTCAGTGCTCGAAACCGCCCACTACGAGCGCGTGTACACCGAGGACGAGCTCATCGACTGGGTACCCGAGGTGATCGGGGTGATCGAGTCGTTCGACCCCCAACTCGTGCACAGCTCCGTCCCGAACCTGCTGGTCGCAAAGCTCGCCTCGCGTCACGTCAAGGCGGTGATAATCGGTGAGGGCGCCGACGAGTTGTTCGCGGGGTACTCCCACTACGGCGAGATCAAGGGCGACGAGGAGCTGCACGAGGCGCTCGTCAGGACCATCGAGGGGATGCACGCGGGCGGGCTGCAGCGGGTCGACCGGGTCGCGGGTGCGAACGGACTGGAGCCGCGGATCCCGTTCCTCGACGTCGACCTCGTCGAGCTGGGCCTCGCCCTGCCCGCGCGGTGGAAGCTCGCGCACGAGGACCGGGCGGAGAAGTGGCTGCTCCGTCGCGCGTTCGAGGGCTGGTTGCCCGACGAGTTGCTGTGGCGGCGCAAGGCGCAGTTCGGTGAGGGCACCGGCGCCCGCGACGTCCTCCGGGAGCACTACGGCACCCTCGTCGACGAGGAGGAGTTCGAGCGCGAGCGCGGGGCTGTCGACCCGCCTCTGCGCACCCGCGAGGAGGCCGCGTACTACCGGATCTTCCAGCAGCACCTGACCGGCATGGACCCCGAGGGGGTAGTGGGGCGCTTCGCGGAGCCGTGATCCTCCCACGAGGTTTGTAGAGAATTGCCGCCTCACGCGGCGATTCTTCTACAAACCTCCGGAGGAGGGTGGGACATAAGGGATCAAACGGGGCGCGGATCGGCAGGCGCGCCCGTCTGTTGCGCATCTATCTCTCTCCTTGCCTGGCTAGCGTGCGCGAGTGGCCGGAGGCGTCCTTCGCCTCGAGCCGCTCCGCGGGTCATACCCTCTGTCGTGGAAGGCAGGGAGACCGGTTCTGGCAATCTCCGGTGAACCGTTTCCGACCGTCGGCGCGACAGTTACGGTGAGCACAGCAGCGGCAGGGACGGTCCGATGAGCGATGGCGATCCCGGTGTCAGCGACGTCGAGTTGCTGGACCGTGTCGCGGAAGGCGATCGACGGGCCCTGCAGACGCTGTATGAGCGTCATGCCGCGTGGGTGCTGCTCCGCCTGCAAGCGCGGTGCGCGGACCGCGGAGTCGTCGACGAGGTGCTGCAGGACGCGTTCGTGGGGGTATGGCGCGGCGCGGGTCGGTACCGGGGCGAGGGGGAGGTCGGCGCGTGGATCTGGGGCATCGCGGTCCGGCGGCTCATCGACCGACTGCGGCGTCGGTCCCCCGTCCTCGTGGCTCTCGACGAGCGACTCGGCGGAAGCGTGGGCTCCGCGGAGGAGCAGGTCCTCCTCGGAATCGAGCACGGCGACCTCGGGGCCGCGCTGACCCGCCTGTCCCCTGAGCTCCGAGCGGTGGTGCAGGCCACCGTCCTCGATGGGCTCACAACACGGGAGGCCTCGAAGATGCTCGGGATTCCCGCGGGGACGGTGAAGACCCGGATGCTCCGTGCCCGTAGGCAGATGAGGGAGGCACTCGCATGAGCGCCCCATGGCACGCCGACCACGAGCTACTCGCTCGCTACCGCGACGGTCGGCTGGACGTGGCCGGGGCCTTCTCCGTCGAGACCCACCTGTCCGCGTGCGCAGGCTGTCGAGCCACGGCGGGCACCCTCGTCGAGCCGGAACGGCTGAGGCAGGTCTGGGACGCGGTCGCCGACGACGTCGACCGACCCCCTCAGACCGTGGCAGAGCGATCGTTGTGCCGCCTCGGCGCGGCTGAGCACACCGCGCGGCTGCTCGCCGTGACCCCGGCCCTCACGCTGCCGTGGATGACCGCGGTAGCGTTCGTGCTCGCATTCGTCGCGGCCAGCGCGCATCTGCGGCCCTACAGCATCGTCGCCTTCCTCCTGCTCGCGCCACTCGTCCCCCTCGCAGGGGTGGCGACCGCATTCGGCCCGGGCCTCGACCCCGCCTATGAGGTGGGAGTCGCCGCTCCCGTGCGCGGGTTCCGGTTACTGCTCCTCCGTGCCGCCGCGGTCCTCGTCGTCTCCCTCGCGATCGTGTCGGGAGCCGCGCTACTGCTACCCGGGCTCGGCTTCACCGCGGTCGCGTGGGTCCTGCCCGCGCTCGCAGTCACCGCTGCGGGACTGGCGGCGGCTACGGTCCTTCAGCCCACGCACGCGGCGATCGCGACGGGGGGGGTATGGGCCCTGGTCCCGCTCGGTGTGGGGCTTGCGAGCAGCCAACCGCTCGCGGCCTTCGGAAGTGTGGCCCAACTCGTCGCGGTGGGCGTGGCCGTGGCCGCTGCGGCCGTCGTGGTCGCCCGCGCCGACACCTTCGACGTGGGCGGGTGGACCGGCCCGTGAACCGCTTTGACCCGCTTCCGCGACAAACCGGTGACCACTGACGAGGAGCGCCAACCATGCCGACCGTGACCGCACACGACGTGAGGAAGTCGTTCGGCCGCACGCTCGCGCTCGACGGCGTGAACGTGACACTCGATGCGGGCATCGTCGGGCTGCTGGGCCCTAACGGCGCCGGCAAGACCACCCTGCTGCGGATCCTCGCCACCGTGCTACCCGCCGACGAGGGCAACGTGCGGATCCTCGGCCGTTCTCCCGGCGACGCCGATGAGCGGTTGGCGATCCGTCGGCGCCTCGGCTACCTGCCCCAGGACCTCGGCCTCTACCCGCGCTTCACGGCTTTCGAGTTCGTCGACTACGTCGCGATCCTGAAAGAGCTCACCGACCGCAAGTCCCGCCACGACGAGGTCCGGCGCGTCCTGGCCCTCGTCGACCTCGAGGAGGTCGCGCACAAGCGCATCAAGGGCCTGTCGGGAGGGATGCGCAGGCGGGTGGGCCTCGCTCAGGCGCTGATCGGTGATCCTGACCTGCTCGTGCTCGACGAGCCGACGACCGGCCTCGACCCGGAGCAGCGGCTGCGGTTCCGCGAGCTCGTGTCCGCCATCGGCGAGCAGCGCACCGTGCTCCTCTCCACACACCTGACCGAGGACGTCGCAGCGCTCGGGGGGCACGTGGTGGTGCTCCACGAGGGCAGGACACGCTTCGATGGGCGCCCGCGCGACCTCGCCCACCTCGCCCAGGGGCATGTGTGGGCCGCCGAGGCGCGGGATCTGCGAGCCCGACTCGCGTGGCGCGACGGGGAGGGCACCTTCCGCCACATCGGCGACCCACCACCGAACGCGGCACTCGTCGAGCCGACCATGGAGGATGCCTACCTGCTGCTCGCGGGAGAGGCCCCTTCGCCGGAGGAGGCGGTGGCCTGATGCCTGAGGTCGTCTCCGGCGTCGCGACCTACCTGCCGGTGTTCCTCCTGCTGGCGCTGGCAGGGATAGCCGTCGGTTTCGCGGAGCGACGCGTCCGCCTCGCGCATGCCGCGGCGGGGGCGCCGTGGCCCGGAACCTCCGGCTACCTGCCGGGCGGTGCGTTGGCGGCGACCCGGGTCGAGACGGTCCGCGCGGCCCGCCACC
>SKQL01000023.1 GCA_007119035.1 Nitriliruptorales bacterium
CACGCTGCGCGGCTGGATCGACCAGCGTCACCTGCTGCTGGTGCTCGATAACTGCGAGCATCTCGCCGCCGCCGTCGCCGGGCTGGTCGACCGGCTGCTGGACGCCTGCCCGAGGCTGCACGTGCTGGCGACGAGCCGCCAGCCGCTGCATTGCCCCGGTGAGCACCAGTGGCGCGTGCCCACCCTCGGCGTGCCGAGCTCCCCCGAGGTGGACGCAGTCGCGGCCAGCGAGGCCGGCTCCCTGTTCGTTGACCGGGCCACCGACGCCCGGCCCGACTTCGACCTCGACGAGGCGGTCGCCCCGGCTGTGCACCAGATCTGCCGCCGACTCGATGGCATCCCGCTGGCCATCGAACTCGCGGCGGTGCGCATGGCCTCTATGTCGGCCGCCGATCTCGCCGCAGGCCTCGACAACCGCTTCCAGCTGCTGACGTCGGGCAACCGGACCGCCCTTCCTCGGCACCGCACGCTGCTCGCCACGACCGACTGGAGCTACGAGCTGCTGACCACCGAGCAGCAGCGCCTTCTGTGCCGGCTGTCGACGTTCGTGGCCGACTTCGACGTGGAGGCGGCAGCGGACGTGTGCGGCTGGCCGCCGCTCGAACGACGAAACGTGCCAGGGATGCTAGCCGACCTCGTGGACCATTCCCTGGTCGAGGCCCACGAGTTCGGCGGGCGCACCCGCTACCAGCTGCTGGAGACGGTGCGCGAGTACGGGCGCGACCGGCTGGGTGACGAGACTGAGGAGTTGACGCGGCGCTACACCGATCGGGTGGCTCGCCTGACCGAGTCAGTGGGAGCGAACGCTCAGGTCGACACGGTGTACTGGTACGCCCGCCTCGACGCCGAGTTCCTGCACCTGCAGGGCGCCTTCGCCGCGGCCGCGCGGCGACGGGACGCCGAGACGGCCCTGCGCATCGCGGCTGGCTCGGGCTGGGCGCCGATCATCATCGGACGGTTCCACCGCCTCCGTGAATGGCTCCGCCAGGCCTTGGCGCTGGCGCGGGAGACCACCGTCGACGACCGGGTCATGGCCCGCGGCCTGATGATGGCCGGGGCGGTGGCAGGCATCGACCACCGATTCGACGGCACCCTGGACCTGCTGACGGAAGCGCGCCAGCGCTTCGAGACCGTCGGCAGCGTCGAAGGGGCCCTCTGGAGCGGCTACTGGCGCGCCGCCACCCTCGCCGAGATGGGCGAGCTCGAAGCCGCACTCAGCCAGATCGCAGGGACCGTCGAGGCGGCGGCCGGTGACGGGTTGGACATCGTCGAGGCGAACGCCCGCGCCGAGCAGGCCGAGCTGATCGTGGCCGCCACACTGGCCCGCGGAGCCCCTGAGCGCGAGTCCCCGCCGGGCGCCGGGACGGCGCCGACCCGCGCTTGCGACCTGGACGAAGCCGCCGAGGCGCTGACCCGTGCGCGTGACCTCGCCGAGGCCCACGGGATGCAGGAGCTGTCCGCCCGGGTCGGCCTCAGCGAGGTCCTGCTGGGCGCGCTGCAGGGCGAGCCCGCCGCGGCCCTGCCGCGCGCCCACCAGCAACTGGAGGCCTGGCGCGAGCTCGGGCGCGGCAACCGGCTGATCCTCGGGCTGGTGGCCACCGCCAAAGTCGCCCTCCTCGCCGACCGCCCGCGGGAGGCACGCCCGCTCGTGAGCGAGGCGGTCAGGCTGATCGGCGAATTCGCCTGGTCAGGGCCCTTGCGCGGGGCGGCGGAGGTGCTGGCCGTGCTGACCCACATGCACGACCCGGAGGCCGCCGCCGTGCTGCTGGGCGCCGCGGATGCCCGGGCGCCTACCCACCGCTGGCGGATGCCGATCGACCTCGGGGAGGTCAGGGCCACGCTCCAGGACACCCTCGGTCCGGAGCCGTTCGCCGCCCACCTCACCAGGGGCGAGACGCTGAGCCTCGACGAGGTCGTCACCCTCGGGGCGAGCACGGCCGCTACCCTCCCCGACTGAGCAGCCGGACTGCGACCTCCCCTCAGCCCTTCTCGAGCGGGGATGAGGCTAGCTGGCTGCGGGCGCGACGGCCTCGGGTGACCTCGGTGGTGAGGGCATCGAGCGGCTGGGTGAACGGCGCCGACACCGTCGTGGAGGCAGTGCTCGCCCGATCCGGCTCGCCGCTTGCGGTGCATCCGGCCGCGATACCGGCCACATCGACCACTAACGGCCACGCGCCCAACCCGGCCTCAGGCTTTTCGGCAGGCGACTGCTCGTCGGTTCCGAGACCCCCGGCAGCGGAATCAGGAGACGAGATACGCCGCGGTCGCAGCGAGGCACCCCATCACCGCACCTACTCGACTTCGAACTCGAGCGTAGTGGTCAGCGGCGGACGACCCTCCCCGTCGGAGGCGTCCTCCTCGATGCCGATGACCGTCCATGTCCCGGGACGGTCCGCCTCGGTCGCGAAGGTGAGCGTGAAATCGCCGCGCTCGTCGACGGCGGGCTGGGCTGCGGTGGTGAACGTCTCCTCGACGACTACGCCGTCGGGGTCCACCAGATGGAGCACGACGTTGGCCTCGAAGGTGAGGGAGTGACCGGCGACGGTCACCGGACCCTGCGGAACGGTCTCGCCCCACCGCGGCGACGTGAAGACGATCGGTGAGACCGCGTACGGCGGGGGCTCCAAAGGCTCGGACCAGTCGACGTGGCCCCACAGCTCGTCGATCGGCTCCCCGTCGATCCATACGAGCAGCGCGTCCACGGTCTCGAACTGTGTGGCGGTGTGGACGAGCTGGTTGGCCAACGCGACCTCCTGCGCCGACGCGCCGCTGGCGGCGGCGAGCTCGCCGGAGAAATCGACCGTCATCACGCCACCGTCAACGCCTACGTCGAGCACCCTCGTGTTCTCCGGGACGAGGGTGGTCAGGTCAGGGTTGCGGAACTCGCCAGCGACCAGGACCTCCATCGACGTCCGCCCGACGGCGACGGTCGGCCGTTCGAGCTCCTGGGTCTCGGGCTCCACCCAATGCTCGCCCTCGTGGTAGCGGACGAAGTATGCGGTCGCTTCGGTGACGCCCTCACCGTCATCCGAATCCTCGGCCGCAGGCACATCCGGCGCGTCGGCGGGCTCGTCGTCGGCGGGCTCGTCGTCGGTGGGCTCGGTGACGGCCTCGGTTTCCGCGGCCTCGTCGTCAGGCGCTCCGCAGGCCACGACGAGCGCACAGACAAGGACCAGGGCGAGCGTGCTCGCCGCTCGCCAGCGGGTGATCGTTCGCATCAGACCGTCTCCTGCCAATAGGGGGCTCCTCTTCTATGACGCTCGTTGGACCGGGGAGGTTCCGGGACCTTCCCGCCGCCGCCACCCTTGCGGTATGGAGTCCGAGCGCGTGTCCCTCCGCTTCGACGACGACCTCGCCGCGTTGTCCGCCGGTGGCACGCGCCACCCGCCACCTCCGATGTCGTTCGGGTGCCGCTCGGGGGACGTTAGATCTTCCGGCCATCCCCGGCGGGGTGCCCGAGGGGGTGTTCGTGTACGACATCCCCAGCACCGCCGACATCGGTGAAGCCGTCATCTGGGCGACGATCACCGCGGTCAGCGTCGTCTGGCTGACCACCGTCTTCCGCCGCATGGACTCCCCCACCGCGCCGTGGCTGCGCGCCGGGTATCAGCCGCTGTGTTGAGGATTGCGGTGCTGGAATTCTCGAAGTCGTCGTAGTGCCGCCGGTGACGGCGGGTGGGCCGTCCTAGCTGGATCTAGGGGCGGTAAGCGAGGGCGAGCAGGGTGACGTCGTCGTGGCGATCGCCCGTGCGGAAGTCCAAGACGGCCCGGTGGATGCAGTCGACGAGGGCCTGTGCGGACATGTCGCGACAGGTCGCGAGCACGTCCATCAGGCGATCGTCGCCGAAGATGTCGCCGCCGTTGCGAGCCTCGGTGACCCCGTCGCTGTAGGCCAGGAAGACCTCCCCGAGCCCGAGCGCGACGACCACCTCCGAGGTGTCCAGCGACTCGAACAGGCCGAGGGCCGTCCCAGCTTCACCGACCTGCTCGACCGAACCGTCGCTCCTGAGCACCAGCGCGGGCGGATGGCCGGCGAGTGCGAGGTGGATGAAGGCGCCGTCTGCGCCTAGGTGTGCGTGAGCGGCGACCGCGGTGCAGAACCTTGGCTCGGCTTCGTGGCGACCGTCGGCCAACAGCAGGTCATGGGCTACCCGGAAAGCCGCGCTGGGAGAATGCCCGAGGTGCATGGCCGTGCGCAGAGTGTGCCGCGCCATGAGCGCGGTGGCGGCGGCGTGGGCCCCCTTCCCGCAGACGTCGCCGAGGGTGAGGGCCACCTCGGCGTCGGACAGCGAGAACACGTCGTAGAAGTCACCGCCGACGTGCGTGTTGCCCGGGTCGTAGCAGCTGCCCACGGCCACACCGTTCGCAGGGTCGACATGTCGTGGCGTGAGGCTGTCGACGAGGGCGGTGCTGAGCAGGTCACGCCCGGCTACGGCCTGCTGCTGGATCGGCCAGGTGCGGTCCAGCTCGTGCCGGAAGGCCTCGAGCGCCTCCGCACCGTCGGGTCCGACCACCCCACGCACCTGCTCGTAGGCGTGCTCGATGCGTCGCCGATGGACCCGCAGCGTGCGCGGCGCATCCGTCCACTTCATCGTGGTCCTCTTGGCCCGCGGCCAGTCTCGTCGATCGTGAATCGACGCCGCGGTCGAAAGAACCGGGCGCTCGGACCGCGCATACGAATAGTGACGAAAGCTACCGTAGCGATGCGTTGCGCGGGCCAACGGCGCAGCTCTCACGCCGAGGTCGTCCGATCGGCCAGGATGCTGCATGCGACAATTCGTGGGCGAGCAAAGCTGCGGGGGAAGGACATGTGGTGTGCGAGCATGACCGGTCTGGGCGGACCAACGTGACCCGGAGCGGTTCGTGATGGTGTCGTGGTGGGCCGAGCCCGAGGCCTTGCGGACGTACCTGGCGAGCGAGGACCATCGGCGGTCGCATGGGCGTATCCCCGGTGATCCGGCGGAGCCCCGACCCGACGGGTCGGAGCGGTTCACCGTAGTCGCGCGCTGACGATGACCACACCGGTGGCGGCGTTGCTCGCCCTGTTCGATCAGCGGGATCAGGCGGGGGCTCTCCAGCTTGCCCACGAGCTGCTCGACGAGGGCTGGACTCGCGAGCAGCTGATCACCGAACTGCTCGCTCCCGCTCAATGGGAGGTCGGTCGCCGTTGGGAGGCATCCGAGTGGAACGTGGCGCAGGAACATGCAGCCACGGCCATCACCGACAGCGTGCTCTCCGCGCTGGCGCTCGAGCCGCCGGCGGACACGCGCCGGCCCTTCGAGGTCGTCGTCACCTGCGCTGAAGACGACTGGCACGTCCTGCCGGTGCGCATGTTCGCCGAGCTGCTCACGCTCGACGGCTGGCCGATCACATTCATCGGTGCATCGGCCCCGCATGAGCATCTGCGGCGGTTCCTGGTGCAGCGCCGACCCTTCGCCGTGGCAATCGGCTGCTCGGTCCCCATCTTCCTGCTCGGTGTGCAGCGCGTGGTCGACGCCGCGGCCGCCGAGGGCGTGCCTGCACTCGTCGGCGGTGCCGGGTGCGGTCCCGACCCCAGCCGCGCGGCGGCGCTCGGCGCGCACTGGGCGCCCGACGCCTCCAGCGCCTCGCGGCTGCTCGACGACTGGACCCGCCACGGCGTCCCCGACCGACCGCGACCCATGAAGCACCCGGTCGCCGCGAAGCTGGCCGGCGTCCGCCCCGAGCTCGTCGAGCAGGCGTTCGACCTGCTCGCGGAGCGCCACCCCTTCATGGGCCAGCTGAACGAGCGCCAACTGCAGCGCACCGCCGAGGACCTGGACTACGTCCTGCAGTTCCTCGAGGCGGCCGTCCTCACGGGTGACCGGCGCATCATCGACGACTTCGTCCCCTGGCTGCAGACCCTCCTGACCAGCCGCGGACTGCCGGCCGACGTGGCCTCCGCGACGCTGCGCGCGCTCGCCGAATGCATCCCCGCCGACCTCGTGCCCGCCGCAGAGTGGATGAGCGCAGCGGCGCGGATGCGTACGGCTGGCGAGGCCCCTGCTCCAGCGCGCCCGCCTGCTCGGCGGCGGGAGACCTAGTCAACGAAGTAGGTCGACATCGATCCAACCGCCTCATGGTTCTCTGGGGTGAGCTGCAACGCCCAGCCGGCGGCGACGGCCCATCCCAGCCCGGCCACCCTTCGGTGCGACTCGGCCCTTGTTTGGCCATTTCGGCAGGGTGCTGGATCGTCGGTCCCCACATACCCGAGAGCGGGATCAGGCGACGAGATGCGCCGCGGTCGCAGCGAGCGAGTTCGTCGCCACGTGGGCGAGCGCAGGGGCGAGGATGCTTCCCGACGCGATGCGCAACGCACAGAACAGCAGCCCTGCGCCCGCGGTAAGAGCAACCGCCGCCGCGAGTGCGGTGATCCGTGCTCCTGGAGCGGACGCGAGATCGTTCGCCTCGAGGAGGGCGAGGGTCGGCACGAGGTGCCACAGCCCGAACACCGCGCTCGAGCCGACCGCGCCAGCGACCCGGCCACGCCACTGTGACCACGCGCCGTACAGCACGCCTCGGAAGGCCACCTCCTCGAGCACAACCGTGCCGAACGGGATGCGGACGAGTGCGAGAAAGGCGATCTCCGCGCCGCCCGCGCCCGCTATCCGTCCGTCGGCGAGCAGCGGCTGCGTTGCCGGCACGAGCGCCGCGATCATGATCACCACGGCCACGAGCCCGAACGCCGCACCACCCCAGCGGGCACCTGCTCCTACGTGTGCCCGGGAGAGCCCCAACGTCTCCCAGCCGTAGCCACGCCTACGGGCGAGGAGTACGAGCAGCGCAGCCACCACGAGATTGACGGGGACGTACCAGCTGTCGAACGCGGCGACGAGGTTGGCCACGTTGTTCCAGGCGGCGAGGAAGACCGCGAGCGTCAGCACGAACACGCGCCAATCGTGCTCGCAGAAGAGGTGCCCGTCTACACCTTCAGCATCGACGGGCTCCACCGCCGTGCCCTCGGGCCGGTCAGCAGGCGTTCGCGTGGAGGTCGCCGCCGCGACCTGCCTGGAGCGGCTCCATGGAGCGTGAACCGTCCGGGGGCCGGCGTGCGACAGGAGAGGTAGCGGGCGCCGGAGAGCTGAAAGCGGACGAGACCTGACGGACACCGAGCTGGTGGCGCAGATCGCCGAGGGTGACCGCCGGGCGCTCGCGACAGGTCCTGCTCGGCGTCGAGCACGGCGACCTCGGCCGGGTGCTCGACCTGCGTGCGTGCTCGTCCCCACCGGCCGGCTCATCGAGGCGGTCTGGGGCTCGGCACCCCCGCCCAGCGTGCCCGTGACGTTGCGGGGCCACCTCTCGCGACTGCGGGGCGCGCTGGCCGCCGTTGCCGACACCGCAGGCGACATTGTCGTAAACGAGCTCGACGGCTACCGGCTGGACGTCGCGGCCGGGGGAGGTCGATGCCGACCGGTTCGAGGCGCTCGTAGCGACTGGTGCA
>SKQL01000085.1 GCA_007119035.1 Nitriliruptorales bacterium
CCGCTTCGGCGGCGCAGGATTCGCCCAGAATGCGAACATGACCGCGGACTATCCCTCGGCCGCCACAGCACTACAGCGTCTTTACGAGCATGTGAAAGGCCAATCTCTGGATGGTGCGATCGTCGTGGACCCCCACGCGTTCGCGTATCTTCTCGACGTGGCGGGCAGCGTTGAAATCGACGGCCTCGGGGAGATGAGCGCGGACACCGTGGTCCCCCAGGTGACCAATGAGGCGTACGCGTCCTTGCCGCACTCCCGGGCCCGAAAAGAACTGCTCGGCGCCGTCGCTTCCGCCACGCTCACCGGCTTTCTATCTGAGGGGGCGGGCGACGATCCCGTCGGCGCCGCAGAGGCCCTTATTGCCGCGGCGGGGGCAGGCCACGTGCTGTTCCACGCCACCGACGCCGAGACACAAGAGGCGTTCGACACCGCCGGCCTCACAGGCCGACTCGAGGCCTCAGGCGACCTGCTCGCGGTCGTGGGCAACAACGTGGCGGAGAACAAGGTCGACTTCTACACAGACCGCGACGTCAGCCACGAGGTGTGGCTCGAGGACGACGGCAGCGCGACCGCGGAGACCACCGTGCGACTTGCCAACGAGGCGCCGACCTCCGGTGAGCCGCTCGACGTCATCGGCCCCAACGTCGACCACCTCGCGCCCGGCGAGAACGACACGCTCGTGAGCGTGTACTGCGGCCGCGGCTGCGAGCACCTCGAGACCCGCCGCGACGGCGCGCTGCTCGCGCCGTATCTGGAGGGCGCCGAGCAGGGCTTCCCGATGGTGGCCGCCCGCCAGCGCACCCCCGCAGGCGAGTCGAGCGAGGTGACCCACCGCTTCCGGATCGCCGACGCGTGGGATCCCGAGGCGGGCACCTACGAGCTCGACGTGCTCGACCAACCCACCATCCGGCCCACGCGCCTCGCGCTCACCGTCCACAGCCCCGAGGGGCTGCTCGTGCGCGACGCGACCAGCGGCATGAGCGTCGAGAACCACGCCGCACGCTGGGACGGCGACCTCGACGGGCGGCTGTCGCTCGAGATGTCGTTCGGCTCGCCCTCGCAGCGCGCCTGGGACGACCTCGTCGACTTCCTGCGCCGACCCGCCCTGACGCTGTAGCGCTCGCCTAGTCGATGGTGAACGTGACGAGTACCACCGCGAGGAGCGTGAGCATCGCACCCGCTGCCACGAGCGAGACGACGAGTAGCACCGACGGCCGCCCCGAAGGGGGCTCCGGCGCCTCCTGGGACCCCTCGACGTCGGCGGGTGGCAACAGCTCGCGGGGGTCGAGGCCGAGGGCGCGGGCGTACATCTCCACGTGCGCGCGGACGTGGAGGTCCTGCTCGAACGCACCCGTCCTGCCCGCCTCCAGGTCGGCGAGCACGTCCTCGGGCACCGCGAGCATCGACGCGAGCTCGGTGAGGGAGCGCTCCTGCTGGAGCCGTGCCACACGCAGCGCGAGCCCAACATGGTCCTTGTCGAACAAGCTTTGCCCTTTTTGCCCGCCCATGTCATTCGTGACAGACGTGAGAGAAACGTGCTGGTGGATTCTAGATAGCCGCAAAGTGAAAGATACTCTCGGAGACAGGTTGACGGTAGCTGACAGTGCGGGCATGATCGCGAAGTGACGCTACGTAGTGTTCTTCCGTCTGGCGGGAGAGACCGCGAGCGACGCGTCGGAGAAGTGCGGGACCAGTAGCCGAACGGGGGATCTGTGAGCGGGACCAGTGCCGAGGCGGGTGACGAACCAAGACGATTGACGCGCGTCGCCCGGGAAGCGGCCAAGGTCCGCGGCGATCTCCCCCTCGTCGTGCTCGACCTCACGTTGATCAGCGCGGTCTACACCGCGGTGCTCGTGCTGCGCTTCGACGGTGCGGTGCCCGGCCGCTACTGGTCGAGCTTCCTCGTGTACCTGCCGATCGCGCTCGCCGTGCACGTCGCGGCCAACAGCGTCGCGGGCCTGTACGGCAAGGTGTGGCTGCACGCGGGCATCGACGAGGCCTCGCGCATCCTCCGCGCGGGCGCGGGTGCGGGACTCGTCCTCGCCGTGGCGATGCTGCCCGGCTCCCGGCCGGTGCCCGCCTCCGTGGTCGTGCTCGGCGCCGCGCTCGCGCCCACGATGGTGGGCATCCTGCGCTTCCAAGCCCGGCTGTTCGCGTTGCGCCGCGACCAGTCGGGGCAGGACGCCTCCCGGGTCGTGGTGGTCGGCGCCGGCGAGGCAGGCGGCGCGGTGATCCGCGACATGCTCCGCAACCCCCGCGAGGGCTTCGTGCCAGTCGCCGCACTCGACGACGACCCGCGGCTGCACGCCCGCGACATCGCCACCGTGCCCGTCGTGGGCAACCTCGACCTCCTCGCCGACACGATCGGGCGCTACCGCGCCGACCTCGTCCTGCTCGCCATACCCACCGCGGACAGCCGGCTCGTGCGAAAGGTCGTGCTCGGCGCCGACGAGGCCGGGGTCGCAGTCAAGGTGCTGCCCCGCGCCCAAGAGCTCGCAGACGGCTCGCTGGGCGTCCGCGACGTCCGCGACCTCGAGATCGCCGACCTCCTCGGCCGCGACCAGGTCGTCACCGACCTCGACGGCGTCCGCTCGACCCTCGTGGGCCGGCGGGTGCTCATCACCGGGGCGGGTGGGTCCATCGGTGCGGAGATCGCCCGCCAGGTGCACGCGTGCGAACCCGCGGAGCTGCTGCTGCTCGACCACGACGAGACCCACCTGCACGACGCGCAAGCGCGCATCGGCGAGCAGGGCGTCTCCGTGCTCGCAAACATCCGCGACGCCGACTACGTCGACGCCGTGTTCGCCGAGCACCGTCCCGAGGTCGTGTTCCACACCGCGGCGCTCAAGCACGTGCCGATCCTCGAGGACTACCCGTCCGAGGCGGTGCAGACCAACGTCCAGGGCGCGGAGAACGTCGCGCGCGCCGCCGCCGACCACGGCGTCGACCGGTTCGTGTTCATCTCGACGGACAAGGCGGTGCACCCCAGCAGCGTGATGGGCGCGTCGAAGCGCCTCGGCGAGCTGCTCATCGCGACCTACGCCCCCCAGGGGGCGCACTGGTGCGCGGTGCGGTTCGGCAACGTCCTCGGCAGCCGCGGCAGCGTCGTGCCCACGTTCGTGCGCCAGATCCGCGAGGGCGGCCCCGTCACGGTGACCGACCCGGAGATGACCCGCTTCTTCATGAGCATCGAGGAAGCGGTCCAGTTGGTGCTCCAAGCCGGGGTGTTCGCGAAGGACCGTGAGGTCTTCATGCTCGACATGGGCGAGCCCGTGCGCATCATCGACCTCGCCAAGCGCATGATCCGCCTGTCGGGCCGGCGCGTCGGCGACGACATCGAGATCGAGGTCACCGGCATGCGTCGCGGGGAGAAGCTCGTGGAGGAGCTGCGCAACGCCGAGGAGCACCCCAGTCCCACTCCCCATCAGTCAATCGTGGCCCTCGAACCTGCTAGCCTGAGCCTGAACGTGGTGGAAGGGTTGCCGCGGCTGTTCGAGCTCGCGAAGCGACGGGAGCACGAGGCGGTGCGGGGTGAGCTGCTCAACCTCGCCTCCCAGCGGCCGAGTATCCCCGAAGGGGAGATGACCCTCCCGCCTCCGGTAGGGTCGTGAACGGACCGGTGCCATGGAACCTCTTGATTACCTGCGTGCGCTCAAGCGCCGCTGGCCGATCGTGCTCGCCGCCGCCCTCCTCGGGGGCCTCGTCGCCTGGCTCCTAGCGCCCGCACCGGAGACCATCGACGAGCAGCGCAGCTACACCGCCACGCATACCCTCTTCGACGACCCCAACGCCCCCGGCTCGACCGACGTGGGCCTTTCCACCATCGCGCTGCTCGCGGGCACCGGCGAGATCCCCCGGCGGGTGGCCGAGGAGGTCGACGCCGACGTGGAGCCCCAGGTCCTCGCCGACCAGGTGACCATCAGCACCGACACCGACATCGGGACGCTGACGATCACGATGAACGACCGCGACGGCGAGTACGCCGCCCGTGTCGTCAACACGTGGGCGCAGGAGATCCTGCTCTACTTCGAGGGACGCCAGAGCGGCCTGTACGACGAGCGCTCGACGCGGCTGCGCGAGCGTCAGCAGGAGCTCGAGCAGCAAGCCCGCGAGATCGACCAGGAGCTCCAGAACGTCCCGCCGGAGAGCGTCGAGGCGGAGCTGCTGTCAAGCGAGCGCGAGGCCATCGCCCGCCAGTACGGCATCGCGACCGAGCAGCTGTCAGACCTCGACTCCACCGAGGTCGCGGGCATCGGCATCGTCACGCTCGAGGAGGCCGCGCCCGTGCCTGTGGTCGAGGGCGGCATCACCGTGCCGAGCAACCGCAACACCCGGGCGGGCCTCGGCACGCTGCTCGGGCTGTTCCTCGGCGGAACCGTCGCGCTGTTCTCCGACCGGGTCGACACCCGGCTGCGGGACCGCCGCCAGACCGAGAGCGCGTTCCGCCATCCTGTCCTCACCGAGATCCCCTACGTCCGCGGCGTGCAGGGCCAGATCATCACCGTCGCGCAGCCCGCGTCGTTCGCCGCGGAGGCCTACCGCATCCTGCGGCTGTCGCTGCAGATGGCGCCGCGCTGGGTGCGCCCGTCCGCGGATCACCACCCCACCGAGGTGGGTAACGCCACGAACGGGCACGCGGAGCGGCGCCAGGAGGAGGTGCAGGTCGTCCTCGTCACCTCGGGCGGCGCCGCGGAGGGCAAGACGTCGACGGTGGCCAACATCGCGGCGAGCTACGCGGAGCTCGGCAAGCGGGTCCTCGTGCTCGACTGCGACTTCCGCAACCCCCAGCAGCACCACCTCTTCGACGTCTCCCGCACGCCGGGGGTGACGGAGTACCTCGCGCGCGGGCCCCGCCGGCCCAAGCTCGAGGCGCTCGCGCAGCCGACACAGGTGCCCGGCGTGCGCCTGGTCGCCAACGGCTCGTTCGCGGAGAACCCCGGGGAGCTGCTCGGCCCCGACCAGGACATCATCCGCCAGGCCCGGTCCCTTGCCGACATCGTCATCGTCGACGCGGGCCCCGTGCTCGCGGTCAACGACCCGTCCGCGTTGATGCCCCAGGCCGACGCGGTCGTCGTCGTCGCGCGCAGCGGGCGGACGACGTCTGACTCCGCGGCCCGGACGGTGGACCTGCTCGGGCGCATGAGCGCGCCGGTGGTCGGCGTCGCGCTCGTGGCGGTGCCGCGCAGCTCGTCGGGCCAGCCCTACTACGCCCAGCTCCGGTCGGTGCCCGGTCCCGCGCAGCGGCGGTGGCGCAGTACCGCGGGCGCGTCGTCGCGTGCGGGCTCGGAATAGTGACACGGCCGCGACCGGCCCCGTGACCACGAGCCGGTGGCAACGCGCCCCGCAGGTCGTGCACCGTGGGACGCTCGACGGGTTGCTGCTGCGCCCGCCCGACGGCGAGGTCGCGTTGCTGTCCCCCTCCGCCGCGGCGCTGTGGGACGTGCTCGCGTCGCCGCACAGCGTCGATGAGGCCGCGGAGGTGCTCGCCGCGCGCACCGGCGCGAGCGACGCGGAGATCCGAGCCGACCTCGAGGCGCTCGTCGCCGACCTCGCGGGCCGCGGGCTGCTCGAGTCCGCGTCGTGAGCGGCGGCGATGACGTGCTCGTCGCGGTCGCGGGCCACGGGCTGGCCGAGTCTCGTGCCGCGCTCCCGTGCGCGCCGTTGGCCGACCCCGAGTGGGATGCGTTGCTCACGGACGTGCGCCGGCAGCGGGTCACTGGTCTCCTCGCCGCGGCGGTCGCCGACGGTGCGCTGCCTGTCACCCCCGCGCAGCGTTCCGCGGTCTCCCTGGCCCATCAGGACGCGATGGGCGTGGCGCTCGAGCTCGAGGCCCGTCTCCTGCGCATCGCCGGGGTGCTCGACGACGCGGGTGTGGCGTGGAAGGTGCTCAAGGGCCCCGCGTCCGCCCACCTCGACTATCCCGACCCGTCGATGCGCGAGTTCGGCGACCTCGACCTGCTCGTGCCCGGCCCGCAGCTGCCCGTGACGCTCGCCTCGCTGCGTGAGCTCGGCGCGGAGCGGCGCGTCCCCGAGGTGAGCCGCGGCTTCGACCAGCGGTTCGCGAAGTCCCTCGAGGTCGTCGACCCCGACGGGTGGGAGATCGACCTGCACCGCACGCTCGCGCTCGAGCCGTTCGGGTTGCGCATCGACGAACAGACGCTGCTCGCGTCCGCCGAGCCGTTCGAGGTGACGGGCCGGCGGCTCACCGCGCTCGCGACCGAGGAGCGGTTCCTGCTCGCGTGCTACCACGCGAGCCTCGGCAACTTCCCGGTGCGCCTATCGCCGCTGCGCGATCTCGCCCAGATCGCGTCGGGCTCGGAGCTCGATCTGGCTCGCGTGCTCGGGGTGGCGAAGCGGTGGTGGGCGCGTGCGGTCGTCGCGGACGCAGTCACCCGGGCGTGGGCGACGTACGCGCTCGACGCCGCCGCGCCCGTGGCCCGGTGGGCTGCGGCATACCGGCCGAGCCGCAGCGAACGAGCCGCGCTCGCCGCATTCCAGCGCACCGACCGCCGGCAACTGCACCGCACGATCGCGACGCTGCGGACGACGCCCAGCGTGAGCTCCCGCGCCATCTACCTGCGGTCCATGCTGCTGCCCGACCGCGCGTACCTCGACAGCCGGAGGATGAGCGTCGGCAGCTGGTGGAAACGCGGCCAGGCGGCCCTGAGGGCGCCACAATGACCCGCACACGGGTCCTGTGGCTCGTCGCGGGCCTGCGGCGAGGGGGCGCGGAACGGCTGCTGTGCGGCATGGCCGAGCGCATCGACGCCCGATTCGACGTCGAGGTCGCCCACGTGCTCTCGGGCGACAACCCGTTGGCCGCACGGCTCGAGGCAGCGGGCGTGGTCGTGCACGACCTCGGTGGCCCCCGTACCGCCTCGCTCCGGTGGCTGCGTCCGTTGCGGGCGCTGGTGGCCTCGGGCGGCTACGACATCGTGCACACCCACAGTCCCGCGCCCGCCGCGCTCGCCCGGCTGCTTGCCCCTAGGGGGGCGGTGCTCGTGCACACCGAGCACAGCCCGTGGCGCCAGCACCACCTCGCGACGAGAGTCGCCAACGCGTTGACCTACCCTCGCAACCGGAGGGTGCTGGCCGTCTCCGGCGCGGTCGCTGACCGGGCGACCCGGCCGCTGCCCGGCCTGCGCGCGTGGTGGCCGCCCGTGGCCGTGGCCTACCACGGCTCCGACCAGCGGACCATCGCGACGAGCCCGCAGACGCGGCGCGCCGCACGCGAACTCCTCGACGTGGACCCCGCCGCCCCGCTGGTGGGAAGCGTCGCGAACTTCGAGGCGAAGAAGGACCACGAGACGCTGCTGCGAGCGGTCGCGGAACTCCACGTGTCCATTCCGGCCCTCCGCTGTGTCCTGGTGGGCGCGGGGCCGCGCGAGGCCGCGGTGGGAGCGCTCGTC
>SKQL01000063.1 GCA_007119035.1 Nitriliruptorales bacterium
CGAGCTCGAACCTCCGCCGCTGTTCATCTCGTATCAGTGAGCACGCGGCGTCAGGCCTGCCGGGAACGCTCCCAAAGGTCTATGCCCGCGTCGGTGGCGTACCGGTCGATCTCCTCCAGCTCCTCGCGTGTGAAGTCGAGCCGGTCGAGTGCCGCGACGTTGCTCTCGAGCTGACCCACGCTGCTCGCGCCGACCAGCGCGGTCGTCACCCGGGGGTCGCGCAGCGCCCACGCGATGGCCATCTGCGCGAGGCTCTGGCCACGCCGCTGCGCGATCTTGTCGAGGCTCCGGACCTTCGCAAGGGTCTCGTCGGTCAGCATCTCCCGCGACAGGGAGCTGCCCCGGGCCGCCCGGGAGCCCTCGGGGATCCCCTCCAGGTACTTGTCGGTGAGCAGGCCCTGGGCCAGGGGGGAGAAGACGATGCTGCCCACGCCCTTGCTCTCGAGGGTGCCGAGCAGGCCCCCCTCGATCCAGCGGTTGAGCATCGAGTAGGACGGCTGGTGGATCAGCAGCGGGGTTCCCATCGCAGCGAGCATGTCCGCGGCCTGCGCGGTGCGCTCCGGTGAGTAGGACGAGATGCCCGCGTAGAGGGCCTTGCCCTGGCGCACCGCGATGTCGAGCGCGCCCATGGTCTCCTCCAGCGGGGTGTCGGGGTCCGCGCGGTGGGAGTAGAAGACGTCGACGTAGTCGACGCCCATGCGCGCGAGGCTCTGATCGAGGCTCGCGAGGAGGTACTTCCGCGATCCCATGTCGCCGTACGGGCCCGGCCACATGTCGTAGCCGGCCTTCGTGGAGATCACGATCTCGTCGCGGTGGTCGCGCAGGTCCGTGGCGAGGATCCGGCCGAAGTTCGCCTCGGCAGAGCCTGGCGGGGGCCCGTAGTTGTTCGCGAGGTCGAAGTGGGTCACTCCGAGGTCGAAGGCCCGCCGGATGATCGAGCGCTGGCGCTGGATCGGGGTGCCGTCGTCGAAGTTGTGCCACAGGCCGAGCGAGATCATCGGGAACTCGAGCCCGCTGCTCCCACACCGGCGGTAGGGCATCCGCTCGTACCGATCGTCCGCGGCCACGTACGTCACTGCTCGCTCCTCTCCCAGCCCTCTGCACCCGCACGCAGCGTAAGGAGGCCGCGCACGCTAGGGTTGGTCGTGCGGGAAGGTACATCACATCGCGTTGCCCGTTGCGGGACGACGCGGCACAACCCTTTTTCTCATTCTCGCGGCGCCGCCCCATCGCGGCGCGCCCTTCAGCGCCCGAGACACCGGGCAGGAGTAATGCAACTTGCAGACATTCAGTGACCTCGGCGTGCCTTCCGCGCTCGTCGACAGCCTCGCCACCCGAGGCGTTACCATGCCCTTCCCGATCCAGGCGGCGACGATCGCCGACACCCTCGCGGGCCGCGACGTCTGCGGACGCGCGCCCACCGGCTCCGGCAAGACACTCGCGTTCGGGATCCCCCTTGCGATGAGCGCCAAGCGCGGCGGCCCGGGCAAGCCCAGCGCGCTCATCCTCGTCCCCACCCGTGAGCTCGCCACCCAGGTAGCAGATGAGCTTCGGCCCCTGGCCGAGGCCCGCGGGCGCACGGTGGCGACGTTCTTCGGCGGCACCACGATCAGCCGCGACCAGCGTCGCCTGAGGCAGGGCGTCGACATCGCCATCGCGTGCCCGGGGCGCCTGACCGACCTCGTGCAGCGTCGCGATGCGAAGCTCGCGAACGTCGATCTCGTCGTGATAGACGAAGCTGACCGCATGGCGGACATGGGGTTCCTCCCGGACGTCAAGCGCCTGCTGGACCAGACCGCCGCGGACAGGCAGACATTGCTGTTCTCCGCGACGCTGGACGGGGACGTCGACGTGCTGATCCGGCGGTACCAGCGTGACCCCGCACGCCACGAGGCGGACAACGAGGACGACCACGGGGAGGTGCGCCATCACTTCTGGCGCTCGGAGCCGCACGACCGGGTGGACGTGACCAGCAGCATCGTGCGCACCGTTGACTCCGCGATCGTCTTCACCCGCACCAAGCACGGCGCGGACCGGGTCGCGAGGCAGCTGTCGAGCAAGGGCGTCACCTCCGCGGCCATTCATGGCAACCGGTCGCAATCCCAACGCGAGCGGGCGCTGGCCGACTTCACCGCGGGCCGGGTGACGACCCTGGTCGCCACCGACGTCGCCGCGCGCGGCATCCACGTGAGCAACGTCGGGATGGTCGTGCACTTCGATCCTCCCGCCACGGGCAAGGACTACGTGCATCGATCGGGCCGCACCGGCCGGGCGGGAGCGGACGGTGTCGTGATCACCCTCGTGGCCCCCGACAAGCAGCGCGACGTCCAGCAACTGCAGCGCTCCCTGTCGATGCCCAAGGGCGTGCACCAGGTCGCTCTGGACCAACTCGACCAGCCTCGCCCCGTCGAGATCCCCGTGAAGCCGGCTCAAGCTTCCCCGTCGGGCAACCGCAGGGGAGGCCAGCCTCGGAGCAACAATGGCGGGCCCGGCCGTCCCGGTCGCAACGGGGCGAGCAGGAACGCCGGCCAGGGCCACGGGGCCCCCGGCGCAGGAGGGGGCAACCGCCGCGCGCAATCGCGGAGCTCCCGCCGCAGCTAGCCTCCCCGGACATCGGGCCGGGGGCCGGGGGCGCGTGGTCACGTGCCCCCGGCCCCCGTGTGCTCCTCCTCGAGCCGCCCCAACGCCACGTCGACCGTCCCCTCGAGGCCCTATGGCAAGGTCTCCCCACCCTCGAGGAAACGCCTGCAGGCCTGCGTCGTGATGATGAAGCCGGGAGGCACCGGCAGGCCGAGGCGGGTCATCTCCGCGAGGTTGGCGCCCTCGCCCCCGAGCAGGTCGCGTTGTGTCCGGTCGCCCTCCGGAAACTCGTACACGTACCGGGTGCGCACGGCTCGCTCCGTCGAGGTGGCCGTCGCAGTCCCTCCTCGTCATCGCCTTGTGGCGGTAGGGCCGTGGGGCGGTGGGGGACCACCACGGTCAGTTTGCCCACACGTGCTCGGCACTCTCCCTCCGGCTCGCCTTCGCTAGCATGAGCCGCGTCCGGGCCCCGAGCGACGAGAAGGACCCATGATCAACCCGTTCCATGCGGTCGGTTCCAAGCCGAGCCGCCCCATGCGGCCGCGTCGATCGTGCCTGTCGGTGCCCGGCTCGAGCCCGAGGATGATGGCGCGTGCCGCGGACTTCGGCGCCGACGAGGTGTTCCTCGACCTCGAGGACGCGGTCACCCCCGCAGGCAAGGAGGCAGCACGGGAACAGGTCGTCGAGGCGCTCAACACAAACGACTACGGGGGCGCGATCGTGGGGGTGCGGATCAACGATGCCACCACGCCGTACCAGTACCGCGACATCGTCGACATCGTGGCGGGGGCAGGTGCCCACATCGACGTCCTGACGGTTCCCAAGGTGCAGGACGCCGGGCAGGTCTGGTTCCTCGAGCACCTGCTGGGCCAACTCGAGGCCGAGCACGGGCTCGCGCGGCGCATCGGTCTCGAGTTGCAGATCGAGACGGGCACAGCCAGCGTGAACATGACCGACATCGCCCGCGTCACCGACCGGATCGAGTCGCTCATCTTCGGACCCGGCGACTACGCGGCCGACCTGGGGATCTTCCAACTCGACATCGGCGCGGTCGACCCCGACTACCCGGGCCACCAATGGCACCACATCCTCGCCCAGATCGTGGTCACCGCCCGTACCGTCGGATGCGACGCCATCGACGGGCCCTACGGCGACTACTCCGATGCCGAGGGGCTGCGCGAATCGAGCCGCCGTGCCAAGTCGCTCGGCGTGGACGGCAAATGGTGCATCCATCCCTCACAGATCGAGATCGTCCACGAGGAGTTCACGCCCTCCGCGCAGCACTTCGAGCACGCCCGACGTGTCCTGGAGGCGTACGCCACCGCAAGCGAGGCCGAGCGAGGAGCGATCACCCTCGACGGCAAGATGATCGACGAGGCCTCACGCAAGATGGCGGAAAGGGTTTTCCACCTAGGGGAGGCGGCTGGGTTACGCTAACAGATCTCGACACACCGACTTCAGTAAGGTGAGCCCGTGATCCCGAGCGCCTCGTACTCCGTCACCCTCCGCGTTCACCTCGAGACCGACCCGCTGGGGCTGGGGCGGGTGACGACCGCGGTGGGCGAGGCGGGCGGCGCTCTCGTGGCCGTGGACATCGTCGAGTCGCACCGCAACCACATGGTCGTCGACCTCACCGTCAACGCCGCGAACGGGGAGCACGCGAACACGCTGCGCTCGGCCGTCGACGACGTGGAGGGCGCTCATGTCCACAAGGCCAGCGACCGCACGTTCCTGCTGCACCTGGGTGGCAAGCTAGAATCCGCGCCCACCGTGCCGCTGCGGACCCGCGACGACCTGTCGATGGCCTACACGCCGGGGGTCGCCCGCGTGTGCGAGGCGATCGCGACGAACCCCGATGACGCACGTCGCCTGACGATCAAGGGCAACACCATCGCCGTCGTGACCGACGGCTCCGCGGTGCTCGGCCTCGGCGACATCGGGCCGGCCGCGGCGATGCCTGTGATGGAGGGCAAGGCGGTCCTCTTCAAGGAGTTCGCAGGGGTCGACGCGTGGCCGATCTGCCTCGACACCCAGGACACCGACGAGATCGTGCGCACGGTGCAGCTTCTCGCGCCCGCCTACGGGGGCGTCAACCTCGAGGACATCGCCGCGCCCCGTTGCTTCGAGATCGAGGAGCGACTCCGGGATCTGCTCGACATCCCTGTCTTCCACGACGACCAGCACGGCACCGCGATCGTCGTGCTCGCCGCGCTGACGAACGCGTTGCGGGTGGTCGACAAGCGCCTCGAGGACGTGCGGATCGTGCTGTCAGGGGCGGGCGCGGCGGGCGTGGCCATCCTCAAGATCCTCATGGCGGAAGGCGCCACCGACCTTCTCGCGTGTGACTCCAAGGGCTTGCTGCACAGCGCCAAGCAGGGGCTCGACCCATCCAAGGCGTGGATCGTCGAACACACGAATCCCGAGGGAAGGGAGGGCTCGCTCAAGGACGCCCTCAAGGACGCGGACGTGTTCATCGGGGTGAGCGGGCCCGACATCCTCGAGCCCGGCGACCTGGCCGTCATGGCGGAGAACTCGATCGTGTTCGCGCTCGCGAACCCCACACCGGAGGTCAACGCTGCGGGCGCACGCCGTCACGCGGCCGTCGTGGCGACCGGCCGCAGCGACGAGCCGAACCAGATCAACAACGTGCTCGCATTCCCCGGGGTATTCCGTGGGGCACTCGACGCGGAGGCCCGCAGCATCACCAAGCCGATGGAGATAGCCGCGGCGCGCGCGATCGCTTCGGTGGTCGCAGACGACGAGCTGTCACCCAACTACATCATCCCGAGCGTGTTCCACGGCGACGTGGCGCCTGCGGTGGCCGAGGCTGTGCGCAAGACCGCGGAGGCGGGCGGGTAGGAGCCGCTGCGCCCAGGCCTCCCGCAGCTCCTCCTGCGACAGGCCCACCATGTCCCGCAGGGCCGCGTGGTCAGCTAGGTCGACCGCGTTCCGAGCTCCGCGGTGACGTCTGGCCACATTCGGGCCACGCCGCGCTCCAGACGGGCAGGGCGTCCACCTCGTCGCGCGCGGGGATGCCGATCAGGAGCCGCACTCGTGCCTCCGGGGCCGACAGCGCGACCCCTGTGCCCCGATCCGTGCGACACGACATACGGATGCGGGGGGTGCGCGGTGCCCGGTCACACGGTGCTGGCGTCCTCGATGAGGTAGCGAATCCCGCGCGGCTCCAGTCGGCTGTAGTCGGTGCTGCGCTCCACCGGCGAGCGTCCCGCGGCATGAGCGATGGCGCGCAGGCCCTCCGGTGTCTGGCTCGTGCCGTGGTCCGCGCCGGCCATGCGGCTGATCGTCTCCTCCATCAACGTGCCGCCCAGGTCATTGCAGCCTGCTTGGAGCAGGGCGACCGCACCCTCGGTACCCAGCTTGACCCACGACAGCTGGATGTTGTCGATGGCTCCTTGCAACACGAGGCGCGCCACCGCGTGCACGCGCACGCTGTCCTCCCAGGACGGCCCGGGACGAGCGAGGCCGGCGAGGTAGATCGGCGCCTGCTGATGCACGAAGGGCAACGGCACGAACTCGGTGAACCCGCCGCTGCGTTCTTGGAGGCGGCGCAGGAGGTGCAGATGCGCGGCCCAGTGGTCGGTGGTGTCGACGTGGCCGAACATCATCGTCGAGCTCGAGCGGATGCCCAGCTCATGGGCGGTCGTCACCGTGTCGATCCAGGCGTCTGCGGGGAGCTTTCCCTTGGTCAGCACCCAACGGACGTCGTCGTCGAGGATCTCCGCGGCGGTGCCGGGGATGGTGCCCAGACCTCGAGCCTTGGCTTCGGCGAGCCACTCACGCACGGAGACGCCAAGGCGGCTCGCGCCGTTGACGACCTCCATGGGGCTGAAGGCGTGGACGTGGATGTCGGGGACCCTGCGCTTTACCGCGTCGAGAAGAGCGAAGTAGTAGTCACCGCCCAGGTCGGGATGGATCCCTCCCTGCATGCACACTTCCGTGGCACCGACCTGCCATGCCTCCTCCACACGGTCCGCGACCTGCTCGAGCGAGAGCTGGTATGCGTCGGGGTCGTCCCGGCGCTGCGCGAAGGCGCAGAACCGGCAGCCCGTGTAGCAGATGTTGGTGAAGTTGACGTTGCGGTTCACCACGTAGGTGACCTCGTCGCCGACCCGCTCGCCCCTCACCGCGTCGGCCGCGGCCGCGAGCGCGTCGAGCTCCCGCCCCCGAGCACCGAGCAGCGTCCGGGCCTCCCCCTCGGTGGGGATGACCCCCTTCTCCGCACGACGGAGTATCGATCGCACCTCCTGACCGACACGACGGGGGAGCGCCCCCTCGACAGGGCCTGTGTCGCCGCCGCGCAGGTGGGCGGACAGTGTTCCCTCCGCGATCAGCGCGCTGTCACCGTAGACGTCGTCGGCGTCCTCGCGGAGCATCCCCGCTCCACGAAGATGGCCGAGCACGCCCTGACCTGCGCCCTCGCCCGCGTGCCACCGCTGGTCGTCGCCCACCGACTCGCCTGCCAGCGACTCCGGGTCCTGCCACGCCACGGGCTCGGGACGGGCACCAGGACGCGCGTGACCGTCCGCGTCGGCGAGCGCCTGCACCACGGGCCGCATCCGCCCTGCGATCCACGGATCGGGCCGGCGCACGTACTCGGGCCTTACCGCAAGGCGCTCGACGAGGCGCTTGCCCGTCACCTCGACCTGCGTGGTCAGTTTTCCGAGGCGGGGCCACGC
>SKQL01000075.1 GCA_007119035.1 Nitriliruptorales bacterium
CGGAGGATCCTGAGCTGCTCGCGCTCCTCGGGCGCTTCCCCGAGCGCCTCGACCTCACCACCGCTCAGGTCCTCCCCCTTTGGGTGGACAGGGAGCGGGCGCGCTTCTCCGCGTGGTACGAGATGTTCCCCCGCTCGGAGGGGGCGTCCGCGGAGTCGAGCGGCACGTTCGCAGACGCAGCGCTGCGTCTGCCCGACATAGCAGACATGGGCTTCGACATCGTCTACCTGCCGCCCATCCACCCGATCGGGCACACCGGCCGCAAGGGCGTGGGCGGCCCCCAGGACCTCGACCCCGACCCGAATGCGCCGGGCGTCCCCTGGGCGATCGGCAGCGAGGAGGGTGGCCACACGTCGGTCCATGCCGACCTCGGGACACTCGAGGACTTCGACGCGTTCGTGACTGAGGCCCGGCGCAACGGGCTGGAGGTCGCCCTCGACTATGCCATCCAGTGCTCTCCCGACCATCCCTGGGTGACCGAGCACCCCGAGTGGTTCGAGCAGCGCCCCGACGGCAGCATCGCCTACGCGGAGAACCCCCCGAAGAAGTACCAGGACATCTACCCGCTGAACTTCGAGACCCCCGACCTCGAGGGGCTGCAGAGCGAGCTCAAGCGGGTCCTGGACTTCTGGATCGGGCGGGGCATCCGCACCTTCCGGGTGGACAACCCCCACACCAAGGCGCTCCCGTTCTGGGAGTGGGTCATCACCGAGCTGCGCAAGGAGCACCCTGACCTGATCTTCCTCGCGGAGGCCTTCACCCGGCCGAAGATGATGCAGACGCTCGCGAAGATCGGATTCAACCAGAGCTACACGTACTTCGCGTGGCGCAACACCAAGGAGGAGCTGACCTCCTACGTCGTCGAGCTCTCCCACGGCGAGATGGCCAACTACTACCGACCGAACTTCTGGCCGAACACCCCCGACATCCTGACCGAGTTCCTCCAGACGGGCGGGCGGCCCGCGTTCAAGCTCCGCCTCGTGCTCGCGGCCCTGCTGTCGCCCTCCTACGGCATCTACTCAGGCTACGAGTTGATCGAGAACCGTCCCCTCCAGGCGGGGTCCGAGGAGTACTTCGAGTCGGAGAAGTACCGGTACCGCCCCCGCGACTGGGGGCGCGAGGACTCGCTCGCGCCGTACATCACCCGGGTCAACCGCATACGTCGGGGGGAGCCCGCCTTCCGGGAGCTCACCAACATCTGGTTCCACGAGCTCGACAACCCAAATCTGCTGTGTTTCTCGAAGGTCGGCCCCGAACGGACCTCGCCCGTCCTCGTCGTTGTGAACCTCGACCCGCACAGCCCGCACGAAGGCGTCACCAACCTGGACCTGTGGCAGCTCGGCCTCGAGGGAGCGGGCCCGATCGAGGCGCACGACCTCATGACGGGCACCACCCACATCTGGCACGGCGCGAGCAACTACGTCCGCCTCGACCCCCACGTCGAGCCTTCGCACGTCCTCAGGCTGCGAAGCCTCTAGGAGGAGCGTCCTTGAACCTGACGCCGGACCCCCACTGGTACAAGACGGCGATCTTCTACGAGGTGCTGATCCGCGGATTCTACGACTCCGACAACAACGGGACGGGTGACATCCGGGGGCTCATCGAGCGGCTCGACTACCTGCAATGGCTGGGCATCGACTGCCTGTGGCTGCTGCCGTTCTACGACTCCCCCCTCCGCGACGGCGGCTACGACATCTCCGACTACTCGTCCGTCCTCCCCGAGTACGGGACCACCGAGGACATCGCGGACCTCCTCGAGGCCGCGCACGCCCGTGGCATGCGGGTGATCGCGGACCTCGTCATGAACCACACCTCAGACGAGCACGAGTGGTTCCAGGAGTCGCGGAGGCCCGGCTCACCCAGGCGGGACTGGTACGTGTGGTCCGACAGCGATCAGCGCTACGGGGAGGCGCGGATCATCTTCGTGGACACGGAGTCCTCGAACTGGACGTGGGATCCCGAGGCCAAGGCCTACTACTGGCACCGCTTCTTCAGCCACCAACCCGACCTCAACTTCGACAACCCCGAGGTTCGGGAGGAGATGCTCAACGTGGTGCGCTTCTGGCTCGACCTGGGTCTCGATGGGTTCCGCCTGGACGCGGTGCCCTACCTCTTCGAGCGCGAGGGCACGGACTGCGAGAACCTGCCCGAGACTCACGAGTACCTGAAGCAGGTGCGAAAGGTCGTCGATGACGAGTTCGAGGACAAGGTGCTCCTCGCGGAGGCCAACCAATGGCCCGAGGACGTCGTCGACTACTTCGGCGACGGGGACGAGTGCCAGATGGCCTTCCACTTCCCCGTCATGCCCCGGATGTTCATGGCCGTGCGCCGGGAGGAGGCGCGGCCCATCACCGAGATCATGGAGTCCACCCCCCAGATCCCCGACAACTGCCAGTGGGGGATCTTCCTCCGCAACCACGACGAGCTCACCCTCGAGATGGTCACCGATGAAGAGCGTGACTACATGTACAAGGAGTACGCCGCAGACCCGCGGATGAAGTCCAACGTCGGCATCCGACGGCGCCTCGCCCCGCTGCTCGACAACTCCCGCCGCCAGGTCGAGCTCTTCCACGCCCTCCTGTTCACGCTGCCCGGCTCCCCCGTCATGTACTACGGGGACGAGATCGGGATGGGTGACAACATCTTCCTTGGTGACCGCGACGGGGTCCGGACGCCGATGCAGTGGTCGTCCGACCGCAATGCGGGCTTCAGCCGAGCGGAGTTCCCCGAACTGTACCTCCCGCCCTTGCTCGACCAGGTGTACGGCTACCCGGTCATCAACGTGGAGTCGCAGCAGAAGCACCCGAACTCACAGCTGCACTGGATACGCAACCTCGTCCACGTCCGCAAGGAGCATCCTGTGTTCGGCACAGGCAGCTTCGAGGCCCTGAAGCCCTCGAACAGCAAGGTGCTGGCCTTCCTCCGTAGAAGCGAAGACGACGTCGTCCTCGTCGTCACGAACCTCGCCGCGAGCGCCCAGCCCGTCGAGCTCGAGCTCGAGGAGTTCCAGGGCAAGACGCCGATCGAGCTACTCGGAGGCACGTACTTCCCCCGCATCGGCGAGTTGCCCTACCTCCTCACCATGGGACCGTACGGCTTCTATTGGTTTGACCTGGCCGACGTGGAGTACTACTAGGCCCCCATGACAGACGACGAGCTCGCCGCCCAGCTGGTCGAGTGGCTGCCCACGCGACGCTGGTACCAGGGCAAGGACCGGACCATCGCGAGCGTCTCCGTCGTGGACCGCAGCGACCTGCCGGGGGGCCTCGTGCTGCTCGTCGTCGGTGTCGGCTACGAGGACGGGGGCGCCGACCGCTACTTCCTGCCTGTGACCGCCGAGGAGCAGGGGCCGTTGCGCTTCGGGGGCCGACGCTTCATGGATGCGCTCGCGAGCCCCGAGGCCGTCCGGCTGATCGCTGACCTGGCCTGTTCGTCCACCGCGACACCGACCCGCGCGGGTGGGCGGCTCGAGGGACGCCCCGTGACGGGTGACCGCCCCCGGCCCGCCCTGCCCGTGCGCAGCCTCGGCGTCGAGCAATCCAACAGCTCCGCGGTGCTGGGGGACGAGTGGATCCTCAAGGTCCTTCGTCGCCTGGAGCCCGGCACGCACCCCGACATCGAGCTCACCGCCGCGCTCACCGCCGAGGGGTTCCCGAACGTTCCCGCGCAGCTGGGGTCGCTGCACGTGGTCGAGGAGGACGAGCCGACGGCCCTGGCGGTGCTCTCCGAGTTCGCCTCAGGAGCCCGGGAGGGATGGGAGCTCGCGACCGCGGAGACAGCGGAGCCAACCGCCGCCGGCCCCCTGCTGGGCGCCCTCACCGCTCTCGGCACGGCCGTCGCGCGAATGCACCTCACGTTGGCGCGTGTGCTCGGCAGCCGGGGGGCGGCCGCTGCAGATACCCAGGGCTGGGCCCACGCCATGTGGAGCCAGGCGGAGCGGGTCCTGTCGGCCGCGCGGGCACGTGCGCCCGAGGCGACCGTGGCACTGCGTGACCGCGCTGACGAGATTCGCGAGCGGTTCGAGGAGGTCGACGACCTCAGCGACGCGGGCATGCTCGTCCGCGTGCATGGCGACCTCCACCTCGGGCAGGTCATGCTCGACACGGATGGACGCTGGCTGCTGCTCGACTTCGAGGGGGAGCCCGTCCGACCGCTACCGGAGCGACGCGCGGCTTCGTCACCCCTACGGGACGTGGCGGGCATGCTCCGCTCGTTCGACTACGCTGCGGCGGAACCGCACGGGGAGGAGATCCCGCATGAAGCCGTCACCTGGCGCGACGCTGCCCGCGAACGCTTCCTCGAGGGTTACGCTCAGACGGGCAACCCGTTGTTGCCCGAGCCCGTGTCGCGAGCGCTCCTGCTCGATGCGTTCGAGCTCGACAAGGCGGTCTACGAGCTCGGCTACGAGCTCAGTAACCGTCCGCGTTGGGTGCCGATCCCCGTACGGGGGATCCTGAGATTGCTCGACTCCTCGACTGCTGGAGGTAGCACATGACCTGGCGCGCAGACCAAGACGACGTCGCACGCCTGAAGGCAGGGACGCATTCCGACCCGCACGCGGTGCTCGGCATGCACGAGACCAGCGACGGCGCGGTCGTCCGCAGCTATCGCCCGGGAGCGGACGCCGTCGACGTCGTGCTGGACGGAGGCAGTGTCGTCCGCGGCGCGCTCACCGACGCCGAGGGCTTCTTCGAGGCGCGCATCGACAAGCCGGTCGCGCCGACCAGTTACCACCTGCGGGTCACGTACCCGGACGGCAACACGTTCGACCTGCGGGACGCGTACGCGTTCTGGCCGACGTTGGGAGAGATCGACCTGCACCTCGCGGGGGAAGGGCGTCATGAGGAGCTGTGGCGACGGCTGGGCGCACATCTCCGAACGGTCGACGAGCAGGAGGGAACTTCTTTTGCGGTATGGGCGCCCAACGCGAGGGGCGTGCGCATCGTGGGCGACTTCAACAGCTGGGACGGCAGGTTGCACCCGATGCGCCTCCTCGGAGGCTCCGGCGTCTGGGAGCTGTTCGTCCCCGAGCTCGGGGAGGGCACGCGCTACAAGTTCGAGATGGTCACCGCGGACGGCCATCTCGCGCTCCGCAGCGACCCGTATGCCTTCCACGCGGAGGTGCCGCCGGGAAACGCGAGCATCGTGTTCCGCTCGGAGTACCAATGGGGCGATGACGAGTGGTTCGAGCGCCGCCGGCATGCCGAGCATGTCCGTGACCCGATGTCGGTGTACGAGATGCACCTCGGCTCCTGGCGTTCCGCCAACGGTCGCGCGCTCTCGTACCGGGAGCTGGCGGCCGCGCTCGCAGACCATGTTCATGACCTCGGGTTCACCCACGTCGAGTTCCTCCCCGCCGCCGAGCATCCGTTCGGCGGCTCCTGGGGCTACCAGGTGACCGGGCAGTTCGCGCCCACCTCACGTTTCGGTGACCCCGACGACTTCCGCTTCATGGTCGACTACCTGCACCAGCGAGGCATCGGCGTCATCGTGGACTGGGTGCCCGCCCATTTCCCCAAGGACGAGTTCGCGCTCGCCCGATTCGATGGCACCGCCCTCTACGAGCACGAGGACCCCCGTCAGGCCGAGCACCCCGACTGGGGCACGCTCGTGTTCAACTACGGGCGCAACGAGGTCCGGAACTTCCTGCTCGCGAGCGCGCTGTTCTGGGTCGAGGAGCTTCATATCGACGGTCTCCGAGTGGACGCCGTCGCGTCGATGCTCTACCTCGACTACTCGCGTTCCGAGGGGCAGTGGCTCGCCAACGAGTACGGCGGCAACGAGAACATCGAGGCCATCGAGTTCCTCCGGTCCTTGAACTCCACCGTCTACGGCCGCAACCCCGGTGTCATGACCATCGCGGAGGAATCGACGGCCTGGCCCGGGGTGTCGCGGCCCGCGCACCTCGGTGGCCTCGGCTTCGGGTTCAAGTGGAACATGGGATGGATGCACGACACCCTCGAATACTTCTCCTACGACCCCGTCCACCGCAGCCACCATCACCACGAGCTGACCTTCGGGCTGCTCTACGCCTTCAGCGAGAACTACGTGCTGCCCCTGTCCCACGACGAGGTGGTGCACGGCAAGCGCAGCCTGATCGACAAGATGCCCGGCGACCGCTGGCAGAAGTTCGCGAACCTGCGGGCGCTCTACGCCTATATGTGGGCGCAGCCGGGCAAGCAACTGCTGTTCATGGGTCAGGAGTTCGGCCAGTGGAGGGAGTGGTCCGAGGAGCGCCAACTGGACTGGCATCTACTCGACGAACCCGACCATGCGGGCCTGATGCGCCTCGTGGGCGACCTCAACGCCCGTTACCGGGAGCAGCCGTCCTTGTGGCAACTCGACACCGACCCCGAGGGGTTCGGGTGGATCGAGGCCAACGCCGCGAACGAGAACATCATCATCTTCTCGCGGTGGGACTCGAGCGGGGACCCGCTCGTGTGCGCAGCCAACCTCTCCCCCGTGGTGCGGGAGGGGATCCGGGTCGGCCTGCCGCGGACGGGCCTGTGGCGAGAAGCGATCAACACCGACGCGGGAATCTACGGCGGCTCGAACGTGGGCAACCTCGGCCGGGTCGAGGCGAGTGCGGAGCCCTGGCAGGACCAACGGGCCTCCACCCGGATGACCCTCCCCCCCTTGGGGACGATCTGGTTGGTTCCCGACTAGCTAGACGCTGAGCTCTGCGACAGCCTCGCCGAGCGGGAGCTCGTCACGCTGCCCCGAGGCACGGAGCTTGCGCTCCACGACGCCACGGGCCAGGCCCTTGCCGCCGACGATCAGCTGCGTCGGCATGCCGAGCAGGTCCGCGTCCGCGAACTTCACCCCGGGTGAGACGTCGCGGTCGTCGTAGAGCACGTCCACGCCCGCGTGACGCAACTGCTCGTACAACTCCTCGGCCGCGGCGGCGACCTCCTCGTTGCGCCCAGCGCCGAGTGAGAGGAGATGCACCGCGTACGGAGCCACCGCGGCAGGCCACACGAGGCCGTCCTCGTCGTGGTGCGTCTCCGCGACCACGGCCATGAGCCGACCCACGCCGATGCCGTAGCAGCCCATCCAGCAGACCTGCTCGTTACCGTCCGCGTCGACATAGGTCGCGCCCGGGGTGCCGGCCGAGTACACGGTCCCGAGCTGGAAAGTGTGGCCGGCCTCGACGGCCTGCACGATATCGAGCGCACCCTCGCACCTCGGGCAGGGGTCCCCCGGCGCGACGGTGGCGATCGAACGCCATTCGTCGACCGTGAAATCGCGGTCGAGGGTGGCGCCGGTCACATGGTGCTCGAACTCGTTCGCTCCCGTCACCCAGGGCCCGCCTGCACGCACGAGTGGGTCGGCAACGACCCGCACACCGTGCTCCTGCAGCCCCATGGGGCCGATGTAGCCCTTCACGAGATCGGGGTGCGCGGTGAAGTCCTCGTCCTCGAACGGGCGCAGTCCTCCCTCCAGGCGCACCTGTCGGTCACCGGGGACGAGCAGTGCCACCGGCTCCCCCGAGGTGTCGACGGCCGCGATGCACTTGAGCATCCGGTCGGCGGTGAGGCCGCGTTCCGAGAAGTGCTCCACGACAAGGTCTATGCCGGGGGCGTCGGGGGTGTGGTGGGCGACGAGCTCCTCGGGCGCGCCCGCTGTCGGCTTCCTCGGCTCCCCCGCCTCCGCAGCCTCGAGGTTGGCCGCATACCCGCACATCTCGCATGAGGCGAAATGGTCCTCGCCGATCGGGCTCGGCACCATGAACTCGTGGTTGACGTCGCCGCCGATGGCTCCGGCGAGCGCCTCGACGGGCGTGTAGGGCAGGTCGCATCGGTCGAATATCCGGCAGTACGCGTCGTAGAAGCGCTTGTAGGTCTCCCGCATCCCCTCGGGATCCGCATCGAACGAGTACGCGTCCTTCATCACGAACTCACGGGTGCGCAGGAGGCCGAACCGGGGCCGCGCCTCGTCCCGGAACTTCGTCTGGATCTGGTACACGAGCTGCGGCAGGTCCCGGTAGCTGTCGATCTCACCGTCGACGAGGGCGGTCACGACCTCCTCGTGGGTCGGCCCTAGGAGGAACTTCCCTCCCCGTGACTCCACGCGGAGGAGTATCTCGTCCATGGCCTGCGCACGGCCGCTGGCCTCCCACAGGTCCTCGGGATGGAGCGCAGGCATGGACAGCTCCTGGGCCCCAATGCCGTCGAGCTCGTCCCGCAGCACCGTCTCGATCCTCCGCGCGGCACGGAGGCCGAGGGGGAGATAGCTGTACACCCCCGACGAGAGGCGTCGCAGGTAGCCCGCGCGAGCGAGGAGGCGGTGGCTGACCGCCTCCGCGTCGCCCGGCGCCTCGCGAAGGGTTTGCAGCAGCATGTTGGAGACGCGCATATAGGGCAGCATAGTGCCATGCCGACGACACCGCGCCACGGTCCCGCACTCCACGACGACGGCACGGCGACCTATCGCATCTGGGCGCCCCGTGCAGAGCGGGTCGAGTTGCTCACCGACGGCCAACGGACGGAGATGAGCCCCGGGCCACGGGACTGGTGGACGATGCGTGCCCCCGCACTCTCCGGGCAGCGGTACGCCTACAGCCTCGACGGCGACGACCCGCTGCCTGACCCCGCTTCACGCCATCAGCCCGACGGTGTGCACGGCTCGTCCGCCATCGTCGACGCGAGACTATTCGAATGGTCGCCGGGAGAGGCCACCTGGCGCCCCGCGCCGCTGGCCGCCGCGGCCATCTACGAGCTGCATATCGGGACGTTCACCCCCGAGGGGACCCTGTCCGCCGCCCACGTCCACCTCGAGGACCTCGCCGAGCTCGGCGTCACCCACGTCGAGGTGATGCCCGTCGCCGCGTTCAACGGCACCCACGGGTGGGGTTATGACGGCGTCGCGTGGTACGCCGTCCACGAGCCGTACGGCGGCCCTTCCGAGTTCGTGCGCTTCGTCGACGCCTGCCACCGCGCGGGCCTCGCGGTGATCCTCGACGTGGTCTACAACCATCTCGGCCCGAGCGGCAACTACCTTCCCCACTTCGGGCCCTACCTGACCCACCACTACGAGACACCGTGGGGCGAGGCGCTCAACCTCGACGGAGCCGGCTCCGACGAGGTTCGCGCGTTCATCGTGGACAACGCCCTGATGTGGCTCGAGGAATACCACGTCGACGGGCTGCGCCTCGACGCGGTACATGGCCTGGTGGACACGTCCGCACAACACATCCTCGCTGCCCTGACCGATGCGGTCCGTGGCCTCGAGAGCCGGGTCGCACGTGGGCTGCAGCTCATCGCGGAGTCGGACCGCCAGGACCCTGCCACCGTCACGTCCCGCGCCGCGGGAGGACACGGGCTCGACGCCCAGTGGCTCGACGACTTGCACCACGGGCTCCACGTCGCGGTGACCAACGAGGCGGAGGGCTACTACGCCGATTACAACGGCCTGGTCGACGTCGCCGCCGCATACGAGCGGGGTTTCGTGTACGACGGCCGCTACTCCGTGGTCAGAGGGCGGACGGTCGGCGCGCCGTTGGGTGACGTGCCCAGCGACCGTCTCGTCGCATGCGTGCAGAACCACGACCAGGTCGGCAATCGCCCGCACGGTGACCGGTTGACGACGCTCACCGACCCGGAGCGCCTCCGGGTGCTGATCACGCTCCTCTGCAGCGCGCCGACCGTGCCCATGCTCTTCATGGGCGAGGAGTACGGGGAGACGAGGCCGTTCCTGTTCTTCTCGAGCCATCCGGAGCCCGAGCTCGCCGCCGCGGTCAGCACCGGGCGTCGCGCGGAGTTCGGTGACTTCTCGGGATTCACCGGAGAGGTGCCCGATCCCCAGGACGAGGCCACGTTCCGCGCGAGCGTGCTCGACCACAGGGAGGCGAGCACCCCGGGGGGTCGGGCTCGATGGGCGCTGTGGAAGGACCTCCTCGCCCTGCGTCGGGCCGAGCCGGCCCTCGCGACCGGGCGCCGTGAGCTCCTCGATGTAGCCCACGCCGACGACCACAGCCTCGCGGTCCGACGAAACCACCCAAAGGGACGCGCGGTTCTCGTGCTCGCCAATCTCGCCGACGAGCCCGTCACCTTCGAAGCGGGCCCCGGGCCATGGACGCCGATCTGGTCGAGCGAGAGCGTCCGCTACGGCGGGCGGGGCGAGGGCCCGATGCCCCGCCAGGGACGCGTCACCGTGCCCTCCCGCAGCGCCGCACTGCTCGGAGGACACTGACATAGTGCCCAACGCGGTACAATCGGCGGGTGCAACCCTTCGTACTACACACGCATTTCTATCAACCTGAGCGGGCCAACCCGTGGACTCAGGCGCTCGACCCGGAACAGGGCGCGGCCCCCTTCCGCGACTGGAACGAGCGCATCCACGAGGAGTCGTATCGCGCCAACGCGTTCGCCCGCATCTACGACGCCGAGGGCCGCGTCGAGCGCATCGTCAACACCTACGAGCATGTCTCGTTCAACTTCGGGCCCACCCTGCTCGCGTGGATGGAGCGCACGCATCCGGCGACGTACGCGAGGGTCCTCGAAGCGGACCGTCGCAGCCTCGTCCGCACCGGGCACGGCAATGCCCTTGCGCAGGCCTTCCACCACACGATCCTGCCGCTCGACACGGAGCGCAATCGCCGGACTCAGGTCCGCTGGGGCGTCCTCGATTTCCGTCACCGTTTCGGTCGTGAGCCGGAGGGCATGTGGCTGCCGGAGGCCGCGGTGAGCCAGCCCGTGGTCGACACCCTGATCGACGAGGGCATCGTCTTCACCGTCCTCGCCCCACGACAGGTCGGCCGCGTTCGCGAGATCGGCGGCCAATGGCGCGCCCTGGATGGCGACCCGGATACCACACGGCCGTACCTGATCAGGCACTCCGACGGCTCCGGCCGCAGGCTCGGTGTCTTCCTCTACGACGGGGATCTCGCGCAGCGATTCGCCTTCGACCCGGAGACGATGGACTCGGGCGTCATGGTCGATGCGCTTTGCACCGCGGCTAGCTCGGGACTCGTGCACGCCGCGATGGACGGTGAGACCTTCGGGCACCACCACCGGTTCGGCGAGCTGGGCCTCGCCTACACGCTCGCGGAAGCGGGGCCCCGCCGCGGCCTCGAGCCGACCAACTACGGCTCGTACCTCGCCGCGTGCCCTCCCACCGACGAGGTCGAGCTCGTCGAGGGTGAGGGAAGCTCGTGGAGCTGCGCCCACGGCGTCGGCCGTTGGGTGCGCGACTGCGGCTGCTCGACCGACGCGCAGCCGGGATGGGACCAGGAGTGGCGGGGACCGCTCCGGGAAGCGCTCGACCTCGTTGCCGAGCTCACCGACACCGCCTTCCAGGAGCGGGGCCGCAAACTCCTCGTGGACCCATGGGGCGCCCGGGACGCCTATGTGGAGGTCCTAGTGGGAGCGGTGCCCCCAGCGCAGTTCCTCGCCGACCACGCGAGGGGGGAGCTCTCCACGCGGGAGGAGTCGGAGGTGTGGTCGCTGCTCGAGGCGCAGCGCAACGCCATGGCGATGTACACGAGTTGCGGCTGGTTCTTCGCAGACGTCTCGGGGATCGAGACCGTCTACGTCATGCGCTTCGCCGCACGCGCATGCGATCTGTTGGCGGGCCTCGGCGTGGACGCGCCCCGCGAGGCGGTCCTCGCCCGCCTGAGCGACGCGCGCAGCAACCGCCCCGAGATCGGCTCGGGGGCGGACGTCTGGCGGGACCAGGTGGAGCCCTACGCGGTCTCCCCCGAGCGGATCGCCGCGCAGACCGCGCTCTGCGCGGTCGCGGGCCTCGACCCCATGACCGGTGCGGAGGGCCACGACGTAGTGCTGACGGATTCCCGGCGTCTCGAGTTGGCGGGCACCACCCTCACGGCCGCGACGGTGCACGTCACCCCGCGCGCGACCGGCAGGACCGAGGCCTTCACCGTGGCGGGTTGCGGCCTCCATGACCTTGATCTGCACGCCCGGGCGGTGCGAGGCACGAGCCCCTCACCCGACGAGCTGCTCGCCACGCTGCGGCAGACCTCACCGCATACGTTGCTGACCGAGCTCGACCTACGCCTCGGGGGTCACGCGTACACGCTCGACGACGCGCTTCCCTCGGGCCGGATGGAGATCGTCGCGCTCGCACGGGAACGCATCGCGCGGTCCCTGCGCCAGGACCTCGGTGAGGTCGCCGACCGCTATGAGGGGCCGCTCGAGGCCCTTCATGCGGCAGGCGCACCGCTGGCACCCGAGGCCCGGATGATCCGGCAAGCCCGGCTCGCCGGCGGGGTCGAGGAGGCGATCGCGCTGCTTCGCACCGCGCCCGAGGCTGTCCTGGACCGCCTCCCAGCGCTGCGGGAGGCCCGGGATGTGGGGCACCCCAGCGACTTCGAGCGTCTGCGAAAGGCCTTGAGCGAGGCGATCGCTGAGGCAACCGCCGAGGCCACGACCAGCCACAGCGACCGGACGGTCGAGCGCGTAGAGCGTCTCGCGGCTGTCACCGGGGACCTCGGGTGCGGCGTCGACCTCTCCCGTGCCCAGGAGCAGGCCTACGCCTTCGCCATACGCGCCCGGGACGAGGAGCTGTCGCACTGCGCAACCGCGGCGAGGCTCGGTGAGGCGCTGGGCCTCGCCCCGAGCTGCTGGGGCGGGAGCTGACGCGGCGCGCAGGGGCCCGTGGCGGCGCTCAGCCCGAGGGGGTGAGCAACGCCACGGGCAGGATGGCGAGCACGTCGCTCAGCGGAAGGCGGTCACCTGCGTGCTCGAGTCCCGTCAGTCGATCCCTCCAGGACCCCGTCACGGATTCGGGGATCACGACGGTGGTATCGCCCCACGCCCCCCCGATGGGCAACCCACCCGCGGCGTTGATGACGCGTCCCGGTAGCCGGGGGGCCACGGTGATGGGCCCCCGTGACCCGTCCGGAGCCGTCCGCGCGAACGCGACCACGTTCGGGGCCAAGCGACCCTCCACCGCGAGCGGCACGTACCGGCCGCCCGGCCCGTACGCCTCTGCGGAGCTCTGCCGCTCACGCAGGGCGCGCGAGAGGACCCACAGCTTCAGCCGTCCGTCGTGACGCCCCTCCAGGAGATCCGCGGGCGGGCTCCTGTCGATGTCGTCGAGGGCAGCCTGTCGACGCTGGAAGTCCACGGGACGCCGGTTGTCGGGATCGACGAGGGAATCGTCCCAGAACTCGTTGCCCTGATAGGTGTCGGGCACGCCGGGTGAGGTCATGCGCAACAGTGCCTGCGCCGCGCCGGAGGCGATCGCGATCTCGGTGACGTCCGCGCAGAGGCTTCCCGCCTCGTCGAGGAAGGCACCGCTGCGGGAGCGGTCGAGGATGGCCTCAACGAATCCCACGAGCGCGTTCTCGTAGTCGGGGTCGGGGTCCGCATGCGTGGTCCGCTCCCCCGCCTCCCGCGCAGCCTTGATCGTGTAGTCGATGAGCCGGCGGGTGACGTGCTCGTCGGGGTCGGAGCCGTCCGGAGGCCATACACCGACGAGGCTCTGGTAGATGAGAAGCTCCGCGGCCGGATCGGGAGCGGGACCGGAGCGCGTCCCGACCACCCACCCGGCGTTGTGCTCCCGCCACGCGCCGGCTGCGGCGGGCCAGCGTGCTCCCAGCTCCGTGAGCGCCGCGATCCGCAACCGGACGTCCTCGCCACGCTTGGTGTCATGGGTGGCGGTCGTCAACATCCCTGCGGGGTGGCGTGAGGCGCGCTCAGCGTTGCGGGCGTGAAACTCCCCCGCCTCCATTCCGAGTTGGTCCGGGTCACCGCCGACCTCGTTGACGGCCAGCAGGCGGTGGTGGCGGTACAGCGCGGTGTCCTCGATCCCCTTTGCCTCGAGTGCGCTCGACAGCTGCTGGAAGCGGGCGATCACCTCGAGGTGCTCGTCGTCGCCGCCAGCTCGTCCGCTGAGCACGCGGTTGGTGAAGTCGTAGAGGAAGGCAGGCGCACGGGCGTGTGTGCCGTCAGGCATCCTCGAGGCCGCTCGCGTGACCGCCGTCTCGAGGCGCTGCACGTCCTCGGGGCGTGCCTTCCCCGTCTCGGGATCCACGTACGTGCGGTACACCTCGAGCGCGCAGGCGATGCGCCCGAGGACCTCCCGACATTGATCGAACGTGACGTCGCGCACCGCCCGATGCCGCTGGGCGACTGCCCACAGGCGGGCGGCGAGGCGATCGGCGTCTGCGGAGAGCTCGGTCTCCAGCGCCTCCGCCTTCGCGGCCGCGGCCACCGCGACGAACGGCTCGCCGCTGCCGCCGAACAGTAGGTCGACCTCCTCGAGGGAGGAGCGTGCGTCCCCGTCGACGAACAACCCGAGCACGTCGTTGGCGAACTCGTAGCCCGTCGTGCCCGCGACCTTCCAGTCGGGCAGCGCCTCACCCGGTGCGGTGATCTTCTCCGCAACCGTCCACACCCTGTGGGAGGCATCCGCCAACCGCTCGAAGTAGCGCGCGGGATCGCGGAGCCCGTCGGGGTGGTCGATGCGCAACCCGTCCAGCACGCCGTCCTCGACGAGCTCCAAGATCTTGCGGTGCGTGTGGTCGAACACGTCACCGTCCTCGACCCGAACCGCTGCCAACTCGTCGATCGAGAAGAAGCGACGGTAGTTCACGAGGTCCCCGCCCGCACGCCACCACACGAGGCGGTAGTGCTGCGCATCGAGGAGCTCGTGCAGACGGTCCCAGCTCGCGGGCTCGCCTGGCTCCCCCTTGTATGCGTGGAGCCCGCCCGCCCTCGACACGGCGTCCGCACTCTCGTCCGACAGGGGGAAGGAGTGCTCGTGGTAGCGCACCCGGAGCTCCCCCTCGTCCACGAGGTCGAGCTCCCCCGCGTGCAAGACCTCGCCGTACACCCCTCCGAGGACGGGCAGGATCACCTTGCCGGCGGACGATGGGAGCGCGGGCTCCCAGTCGACGTCGAAGAACGATGCGGCATGCCCCTGCGGGCCCTCCCGAAGCAGGGCCTGCCAAAGCGGGTTCGCCGGGCCTGCGCCCACATGGTTGGGCACCAGGTCCGCGATCAGGCCGAGTCCCGAGGCATGGGCCACGTCCGCGAGTGCCCGCAGGCCCTCCTCACCACCCAGCTCCCCCCGGACTGCGGTGGGGTCGACCACGTCGTAGCCGTGAGAGCTGCCCGGCTGTGCCTCGAGCACCGGGGAGCAGTACACATGTGTCACACCCAGTTGGGAGAGGTAGCCGACCAGGCCCGCCGCATCCGCGAAGCCGAGAGCGCCTGGCTCCAATTGGAGGCGATAGGTCGCGAGGACGGGACGGGCAGAGCGTGCCGCGCGCACGCCCTCGCTCATGCGGTGTTTCCGTTGTCGACGCGTCGTATGAGCACGAGCGAGCGACTTGCGACCTCACGCTCGTCGCCGGCCTCGGGCCACCACGCCCCCACGTTCTCGGCGCGGGGCAGGGAGGTGTCGAGGACCACGCGCCACCGCTTCCCGTAGCGGTCGGCGGGTATCGTGAATGTGACATCGGACTCTGAGGCGTTGAGCATGACGAGGAAGCTCTCGTCGGTGATGGGGCGCCCCCGCTCGTCGCGGGTGGGGATCGCGTCGCCGTTCAGGAAGAACATCAGCGCCTGCACGCGCAGCTGCTCCCAGTCCTCGTCGGCCATGGACGTGCCGTCCGGTTGAAGCCAGTCGAGATCGGTGATCCCACCGCTCTCGTAACCGCGGAAGAACTGCTGGCGGCGGAAGACGGGGTGCTCTCGCCGCAGCTCGATCACCGACCGGGTGAAGGCGTGCAGGGCACGCTGCTCCGGTGTCCAGTCCCAGGAGTACCAGGTCAGCTCGTTGTCCTGGCAGAAGGCGTTGTTGTTGCCGTGCTGCGTTCGGCCGAACTCGTCGCCCCCCAGCAACATCGGCACGCCTTGGGAGAGGAAGAGCGTGGCGAGGAAGTTGCGTTGCTGGCGCACCCGGAGGGCGTTCACCTCGGGGTCGTCGGTTGGCCCCTCGACGCCGTGGTTCCATGACTGGTTGTGGTCCTCGCCGGACTCCCCGCCGTCGAAGTTCCCTTCGTTGTGCTTCTCGTTGTAGCTGACGAGGTCGCGCAGCGTGAAGCCGTCGTGCGCGGTGATGAAGTTGATCGAGGCGTACGGGCGCCGGCCGTTGTGCGCGTAGAGGTCGCTCGAGCCGGAGAGGCGGGTCGCCGTCTCGCCGATCACTGCGGACTCCCCGCGCCAGAAGTCGCGCATGGTGTCCCGGTACTTGCCGTTCCACTCGGTCCACGCCACGGGGAAGTTTCCGACCTGGTAGCCCCCCTCCCCCACGTCCCAGGGCTCTGCGATGAGCTTGGCCTGGCTGATGACGGGATCCTGCTGGATGATGTCGAAGAAGCTCGACAACCGGTCGACGTCGTGGAGCTCCCGGGCGAGCGCGGACGCGAGGTCGAAGCGGAAGCCGTCCACGCGCATCTCGAGGATCCAGTAGCGCAGCGAGTCCATGATGAGTTGCAGCACCTGGGGATTGCGCACGTTGAGGGAGTTGCCCGTGCCGGTGTAGTCCATGTAGTAGCGCGGATCGTCGTCCATGGTCCGGTAGTAGGACAGGTTGTCGATCCCACGGAAGGACAGCGTCGGGCCCAGGTGGTTGCCCTCCGCGGTGTGGTTGTAGACCACGTCGAGGATCACCTCGAGGCCCGCGGCGTGGAGCTCGCGCACCATCGACTTGAACTCGTAGACCTGCCGGCCGTCGGCCCCGAACGCCGCGTACTCGTCATGGGGGGCGAGGAACCCGATCGAGTTGTAGCCCCAGTAGTTGCGCAGGCCCTTCTCCACCAAAAAGTGGTCGTGGGCGAAGTGGTGGACCGGCTGCAGCTCGACCGCGGTGATGCCGAGGTCGAGCAGGTATTCGATGACGGGAGGCGAGGCGAGTCCCGCGTAGGTCCCACGCAACTCCGGATCGACGTCGGGGTGGAGCATCGTGAGACCCTTCACGTGGGTCTCGTAGATGATCGTCTCGTTCTGGGGGGTGCGGGGATGGCGGTCCTCACGCCAGTCGAAGTAAGGGTTGGCCACGATCGACTTCGGCATCGCCTGGGCGCTGTCCCGCGCGTCGAACTCGAGGTCGTCCCCACCGAGGGGGTAGCCGAACACCGACTTGTCCCAGTCGACGCCCCCGTCGATGGCGTGAGCGTAAGGGTCGATCAACACCTTGTTGGGGTTGAAGCGATGACCCGCGCTCGGTTCGTAGGGCCCGTGCACGCGGTAGCCGTACCGTTGCCCTGCGCCTACGCCGGGGAGGTAGCAGTGCCAGGTGAACGCGGTCTGATCGACCATGTCGATGCGCTGCTCCTGACCGTCCCGGTCGAACAAGCAGAGCTCGACCGCCTCCGCATGCTCAGTGAAGAGGGTGAAGTTCGTCCCCGTGCCATCCCAACGGGCCCCCAGCGGATAGGGCTCTCCTGGCCAAACACGCACGCTTGATCTCCATCCTCGGTCGTCTGTCGGTCGGACCCGGGCCTATGCCCGGTAGAGTGCACAGGGCACATCCCGACTCTCTTACCCCGAGTGCTGCGAGCCGCACCCTAATCTATGACGCCTGAGGCACCTGCTCCCAACCGCAGCTGGCGTCAACCAGCGGTTCTGACCGCGGCGCTGCTGTCGGTGGCCGCCGGGTTCGCCCAGTTCGGCCCGGCTGCCGCACTCGCCGACGTGGCCGCGGAGTTCGGCGATGTCGCGGTGGACCCGGAGACGGTGGAGCAGTTGGCTCTCTCGGGGACGGTCATCGGCATCGGGCTCAGCATCATCCGCTTCGCCTCCCTGGGGAGCCTCGCCATCGCGGGGGCGGCAGACGTGTTCGGTCGGCGCCGGGTGCTGCTGTTCTCCTGTGCGGCGGGGCTCATGCTCACCGCCCTGACCGCACTCAGTCCCTCCTACTGGGCATTCGTTGCGATCTTCGCGCTCGGTCGCCCCTTCCTCTCCGCTACCAATGCGGTAGCGGGGGTGACCGCTGCGGAGTACACGGATACGAAGAACCGCGCGGCCGCGATCGTTCTCATCGCCACCGGCTATGCGATCGGCACGGGCATCACGCTGATCGCACGCTGGGCCGGGGGCGAGGGCCTGGGCTTCCGTGGGTTGTTCGGCCTCGCCATCGTCCCTGTGCTGCTGCTGCCGTTCGCGGCGCGCAAGCTCCGGGAGACCCGGTACTTCACGGAACTCCCCGCCGAGCAGCGCCCCGCGGCCCTCGGACGGGTACCGCGCCCGTGGGTCCCCCGCTTGCTGCTGCTCTGCGTGCTCACGTCGGGCATAGGGCTCATCACGGGACCCGCGAACACGTATGTGTTCATCTACGGCGAGCAGTACCTCGGCCTGTCCATCGGAGCGTTGACGCTCGCGGGTCTCTCGACCGGCCCGTTGGGGCTCGTCGGGCTGCTCCTCGGCCGGTGGGGGGCTGACCGCCTGGGTCGTCGCGTGAGCGCGGCCCTCGCCATGGTGGTGGCCGGGGCGGGCGGCATACTGCTCTACAGCGGTCCGGTGGAGGCCTTGCTCGCGGGGTACCTGCTCACCATCGCGGGGCAGGCGGCCTACGCTGCGCCGGCGGGCGCACTCGACGCGGAGCTCTTCCGCACCTCGTTCCGAGCGACGGTGGCAGGCTGGCTCACCGTGGCGGGCGTCCTCGGTGCGTCACTGGGGCTGCTGGCCTTCGGGTTCCTGTGGGACCAGGTCGGGCCCGCGACCACCGCCTGGCTGTTGTTCACCCCGGCTGCGCTCGCCGGGCCTCTGTACTTCCTGTTGCCCGAGACGCGAGGGCGTGAGCTCGAGGACGACGAAGTCGCCGGGCGCCCCTAGCCCCGCGGGCTGCTCGTGACCCGCGAGGCCGAGCGTACGGGGGCCCCGCTCCGCATCGGCACTCCTGAGTCGCCGAGGCGGACACACGTGGCCACACCACCGTCGGCGCGGTCTAGGGCCTCCCGGGCATCGGGGAGCAACCGCCCCGGCTCGGTCCTCCCTCCGCCCGAGTCCCAGACCAGGCCGACGCGGCCATGCGCCCGAACCTCTCCTCCCGTGACCGCGACCGGGCCGCTCAGCGCACCCAGTGCCCGCTGCGCCACCGCAACGGCGGCGTCGAGGTCCGCGACATCGCCGAGCAGGACCCCGAACACCTCCGGGTCGATCCGCGCGAGCTCGTCGTCGGAGCGCAGGCAGCGCTCGAGGCGTCGCGCACCGATGCGCAGGACCTCCTCGCCTGATCGCCAGCCGAGGTCGCGACCCACCGTCTCCACCCCGTCGAGTGCCACGAGCAGAAGCGCGAGAGGCCCGTCACCGGAACGACACCTGCGTTCGAGGGCGCTCATGAAGCCGCCCGGGCTCGCGAGCCCTGTGAGGCTGTCGATCGCGCCGCTGTCTCGCGAGGGGGAGGGCATGCGTGCGGTCACCGGATGCTTCCGCCACTCCCGTGAGGCACCGAGTTGCCCCGCGAATACCTCGACCACGGCGCGTGCGGGCTCCTCGTCGCAGCTCGTGGGCGGGCCTGCGACCAAGACCACGACCCCGGGTCCGGCGACGACCGGACAGGCGATGAGCCGACGTCCATCCGAGCCGACGGCCAGCGCACCATCGTGCGCTCGCACCGTCTCGGCCGCGGTGGCCATCTCGCGCTCCACGGGAGCGACGTCGCCTGTGCGCGCATAGGGTTGCCACTGCTCCGCAGGCTCGTCGTAGACGAGCAATCGCGGCTGCGTGAAGCCCCACTGCCGCAGGCCCTCCTCGATGATCGAGGGGGCATCGGCGGCATCGAGCGAGACCTGATGACTCAAGTGCCCGATGCGCTCAAGCCAGGTGCCGAGAGCGTCGGCCCGTTGCTCGGCCACCTTGCCGGCCCACGTGAGCCGAGCGAGCGCGACCGCGAGGAGGACGATCGTGAGGCCCCCCGCAGCCAGCGCGAACTCCTGCCAGCCCATCAATCTCCCAGTCTCCGCGACAGCGCGTCAGAGCATACGCACAACTACGGTGGAAACCCATGAGGCTGCCCGCGGCCAAGGAGAAGATGCTGAGCCAGGTTCCCCCGCCCACGGGCGAACGGAGCAGCGAGCACTCATCGCTGCGGCCGCTGCTCGTGACGAACGACTTCCCCCCCGCGATAGGGGGGATCCAGCGCTTCGCATACGAGCTCGCGTCCCGCCTCGGCGACACCGCCGTCCTCGCGGGCGCCCATCCGGACGCACGAGCGCACGACCGCGGGCTCGGGTTCCCGGTGATGCGCAGCCTCGAGCCGTTCATGCTGCCCACCCCACGGAGCGCGGCACGGATACGGGAAGCGGTGGCCGCCCACCACGCCAACGTCGTCTTGTTCTGCTCGCCGTTGCCACTCGGGTTGCTGGGACCCTCCGTCGGCGCCCCGTGGGCTGTGGTGGCACACGGCGCGGAGCTCAACATCCCCGCCCGGGCACCGGGCATCGCCGCGCTCACGCGCCGAAGGCTCCGCGATGCGGACATGCTGTTCGCCGTCAGCGTCTACACCGCACAGCGTCTGCGGGCGTTCGTCGGCGCGGATGGGCCTCCGATAAAGCTCCTGCGCAACGGCGTGCCGCTCGAGGCCGCCCCCGGGCAAGATCCGGGGTGTGCGGTCAGGAGGCGCCTGGGCCTCGGTGACGCCCCGGTCATCACCTGTGTCGGCCGGATGGTGCCGCGCAAAGGTCAGGATCGTCTGCTCGCGGCCCTCCCGAGCATCCGCCGGGAGGTGGCCGGCACGCGGCTCCTCCTCGTCGGTGACGGTAGGCTCCGTCCCCGACTGGAGCGGGACGCGGCCCGCCTGGCGCCAGGATCGGTCGTGTTCGCCGGGTCGGTGCCGGAGGACGAGCTGCCGGGGTACTTCGCGGCAGGCGATGTGTTCGCCCACCCCAACCGCTCCCGTTGGCTGGGCTTGGAGCAGGAGGGCTTCGGGATCATTTTCCTCGAGGCCCAGGCCCGCGGACGGCCGGTCGTCGCGGGCCGCAGCGGGGGCGCTCCCGAGGCCCTGCGGGAGGGTGAGACGGGCATCCTCGTGGACGGAGCCTCGGTCGAGGAGATCGCCCACGCTGTCGCTGGCCTGCTCGCCGACCGTCCCCATGCGGCGAGGATGGGCGCCGCGGGGCGTGCGTTCGTGCGCGAGCACTTCTCCTGGGAGAGGATCATCCCCCGACTGCAAGCGGACCTCGGCGCGATCGCGAGTCAGGGACGGACCGGGCCGCGCCATTCCTGCGGCCATCGCTCCCCCATCTCGAGGCGTGAGGCGCCGGCCGGGTGGCTCGACCACAGCAGGTAGGCCCACCGGGGCGGTGCGGGGTCCCCGAGATTGGCGCGGGTGACAGCCTTCCGCTGCTCGATGAAGGTAACGGGATCATTCGTGAGCTCGAGGCCTCCGAGGTCGGCTGCGGCCTCCAGTTGGCGACTGACCATGTTCTGGACCGGATGCGAGGCAACGAGCATCAGCACGACGATGGCGAGGACCACCGCCGCCGACCGGGGGTCGGTCGGCGCCCCACCGCCCCGCCGCTGTCGCGCTGCCATGAGCGCCTGGACGCCGTACGCCGCGAGTATCAGACCTGCCGCGCCGAGCAACGTGCTGCGCCCGAGATCCGCGTTACGGTGGTGGGCGAGCTCGTGCGCGACGACCTGCGCGACCACGGGGGGCGGCTGAGCCTCGATCAACGTGTCGTAGAGGACGATTCGACGGGTGGCGCCGAGGCCGGAGACGTACGCGTTCTGACGGGTGCTCCGTCGACTCGCGTCCCCGACCACGATTTCGTTGATCTCCTCGCCACTGGCGAGAACAACGTTCTCGACAGCGGTGCGGGTGCTCCCCTCAGCCAGCGGCTCGGTCCGGAGCTCGAGTGGCTCGAGCACGAGCGGGGCCGCAGCCACGATCACCACGAGCACCACCGACGCGGAGAGACCGGCCACGGGGGGCCAGATGTCGGGCAACCGACGCGCCAACCACCAGCCTGCGCTCGCGAGCAACGCCACCAGCCCCCACGCGAGGGCCGATGCGAGCAGCCAATCCCTCAGCCAGCCACCCAGTCCCTGGGTGCGGAATCCGTAGGCGCCATCGTGGATATAGCCCATCCAGAACGCCGCCGGCAGGACGATGAGGTCCGTTGCCACGACCACCGCGAGGATCACCGCGGTGGCGGCCAGCACCGGCCGATGTGCCCCGACGCGGTCGACGAGCCGCGCGAGGAGCCTACGGCCGAGCGGGGTGAAGGCCACCAAGCACGGGACCGCGATCCGGAGAGCCAGCCCGAGTGCGGCGACGATGTACCGAGGCCCGCGGAAGGCCGCGGCCTCCTCGAGATAGGCGGCATCGAACCATCGGCCGGGGTCGGGTATGGGTCCCAGATCGGGAGCGAGGGGGCGCAGCACCGTGACGCCCACGCCGACGACCACGACCGCGGCGGCCGCGATGTGCAGCGCACGCTGGCCGGTGCGACTCGACGGACGCTCCGGGGCCACGTCCAGGTCCGGCCCACTCAACGTGGTTGATATCCCATTCGTCGCTCCATTATCCGCGAGCACGAGAGTGGTCGCAATACGGCTCAGACAGAGCCGGTGCCCCCCGATACGGGACTGAACCGGGTAGCGGCAGCGAGGCCCGCCTCCTGGAGGTTGCGGACCGCCCGCTCCTCTACGAGGTCGAGAACCACAGCCCCCTGGGAGCGGTCGAGCAGGCATGTCATGACGCAGTCGTCACATACGTCGGTGTGCTGCATCTCGCAGTCGTCGCAATCGATCAGCATGGCGTCTCCGTCCTCCGTCGCGTCAGTGCACGCAACATACGAAGGAGGTGCGACACTCAACCGTCGACCGCCTTCAGGAACGCCTCGGACCTCACCACGTTCGCGTCCAGCGCCGAGGCCCGCTCGCCCAGTTCCTGATCGCTGGTGACCACGAGGACGGGGGCGCCCGGGTCGAGAGCAGCGGCGATCTCGACGATCCGGTCGTCGGCGGTCTCGTCGGCTGCGGTGAAGAGCACGAGGACGTCACGGGCGGACGGCCCCGCCCCCGTCTCCCCACCGCTGCTGTCGAAGACGACCACCGGCTTGGCGCCGAAGCGTGCAGCCGCGCTGCCGGCCAGGCCCGTGAGCCACCTGCGCTGCTCGGTCAGTCGTTGCCCGGCGCGGCCGAACGTGTCGAGCGTGAGGTTGTAACCGTCCAGCAGCACGCGGATGCCGGGGACGCGCAGCAGTGACCGTACGCCGTCGGCGCTGTCCTCGCTCAGGCCGCGTGGCAGGATGCACGGGCGTCCGGGCTCAGCTGAGGGCGGCTCCCGCGGCACGGGGGGGCCGGCTGAGGGACTCGGCGGCGCGGGCTCCGATGACGGCTCCGAGCTCGGTTGTCGCAGCGAGCCCGCCAAGGCCTCCAGTTCATCAGCGACCCGGGCGGCCGCCTGGGCCTCGATCACCGGGCGTGCCTCGAGGTGGCGCAACTGCTCCTTCAGGCGGGCGATGCGGCTGCGGTCGCGCCTGCGCCGCACCTCCGCGCGCTCACGGTGCCCGTCGAGGCGCTGACGTGTCGCCTCGAGCTCCGCCGCCACCTCGGCGAGTCGTTCCTCTGCCTTGCGGGCCCGCTCCTCGGCCGCCTGCGCGCGGCGGGCGAGTCGGCCGGCCTCCTCCGCCTCCCGGCGGGCGTCCCGATCGTCGAAAGGCCGCTCATCGACGGGCGGACCAGTCGCCCGCTCGGCGGCGACCTCGCCCCGTACCGCCTCTTCCTCTCCGAGTCGCGCAGCTAGCGTGGCGAGGTCGCCCCAGCGTGCCGCGACCACCAGCGCAGCGACCGCGACCCCCTCTCCGTACGAATCGGTGAGCCTCGCCACATCCACGGTGGCCGCCTCCTCCATCGGGACATGGACGTCGAGCCGTTCAGCCACAGCCTCCCGCAGCACAGGGTCGGAGACGAGCGCGGAGGCGAGGACGCCCCGTGCCCGGGGATCATGGAGGCGTTCGGGACGCCAGCCCGCGAACGGGCGCAGCGCGGCGGGAAGCGACCCTCGAGGCAGGTCGTCGGCCGCTCTGCGAAACGCCCGTAGCAATGGCTCCAACACCGGGCGTGGGAGGTCGTGGAGCGTGCGGGCGTGGCTCTCCTCGTCTCCCGGCGAACTCATCCCCGCTCCGTCGATGGGGGCGTCAGCCGGTGCTGCGCTCGGGATCGGGCACATCCACCACTTCGACCCGGGCTGCGGTCGCGCACCATCGGCACGTGACCACCTCGCTCGAGACCTCGAGGCGCTGCTCGTCCTCGACCGCGCCCGCACCGGAGAGGTCGGCGTGCCAGAATCGCCGGACCCTCTCCACTGACTCGACATCGAAGCGGGTGAGATTCCCGCAGCCGTCACAACGGTATCGTTTGCCGGGACCGGGGCCCGCGTACTCGGTCATCGACTGTCTCCTCTCAGAACCTGTTCCCGCAGGGTAGCGTCCAATCACTTCCCCGACGCGGCGGCCCTAGTCGTCGTGGGGCCGGCACCGAGGAAGACGATGACGAGGACCGTCTGCGTCGCGTGCTCGAGGACGTACTCGACCCCATGGCCGAGCAACACACCGTCGTTGTCGCCGCCGCGCGTTGGGAGGAGCGCTGAGTGCGTCTGGGCGACCACGCTCGACTCGAGCACGGCCTCGCGCTCCAGCCTTGCGGCCTCGTCCGGTCCCGCCTACGACGACGATCGTGTAGGTAGGACGTCTGGTTGAGGACACCGAGGCCCAGGCCGATCGTCGCGACCACGATCTCGAGTGCGCCACGAGCGTTGAGACCAACCCCGACGGCGAGGCCGTCCCCCGATGCCATCCCACTCAGCGTGGCTCCGATGAAGCTGCCCAGGAGCCTGGTCAGGGCGGCCGCCGCGATGACCGCCAGCGCCCATAGCCAGGCCTGCCCCTCGAGTAGCAGACCCAGGTCGACGAACAACCCCGCCGTCGCGAAGAGCAGCGGCGATCACGAGGCCCGCCGCGAGCTCTCAGACCACCGCGGGTTGGCCGAGGCGGCGCATCACCCCGCCGAGGCCCCTCGCCGCGATGACAAGCACAGCCAACTGCACCCAGAACACGAGCAGCTGGTGCTCACCCAGAGGTGTCATCGAGCCCGCTAGCTGTCCTGTGCAGCGGCCTGGCGCCTGGACAGCGCCACCCAGCGATCGAGCAGCGACGCCGCGTCGCCCTCGTCGATCGAGGCGTGCGCGGCGTCGAGCCCCTCGGCGATCGAGCCGACCCTGTCCGCGGCGTAGAGCGCTGCAGCGGCACCGAGGACCGCGACGTCCCGGCATGGTCCTCGCTCCCCTTCGAGGACCCTTTCGGCCACGCGGCGGTTGTCGGCGAGGTCTCCGCCAGCGAGGTCGCTCAGCCGTGCGCGCGGGAGGCCCAGCTCCTCGGGGTCGATCCGCCACTGACGGACATCGCCGTCGCGGACCTCCCATATGTGCGATGCCGCGGTCGTCGTCAGTTCGTCGAGACCATCCTCGGCGTGGAAGACCAGCGCATGATCGGCTCCCAGGCGGGCGAGCACCGCGGCCATCTTGGGCGCCAGCGCCGGGTCCGCGACCCCGATGGTCTGGTGGGTGACGCCACCGGGGTTGGTGAGGGGCCCAAGGTAGTTGAACACCGTGGGCACCCCGAGCTCGCGACGGGTAGGCATCACGTGACGCATCGCGGGGTGAAACGTCGGCGCGAAGCAGAAGCCGATCCCGAGCGCGTCGACGCATGCCTCCACACCCTCGGGCGGGAGGTCGATGACGACTCCCCACGCCTCAAGCAGATCAGCCGAGCCGCACTTGCCACTGGCCGCGCGGTTGCCGTGCTTGACAACCTCCGCGCCGGCGCCGGCGGCGACGAGGGCGGCCACCGTGGAAATATTGAACGTGCCCGCGCGATCCCCGCCGGTGCCGCACGTGTCGACCGCCCCGGCCGGGATCTTCAGCGGGAGGGCGAACGAGCGCATCGACGCCGCGAGGCCCGCGATCTCCCCGGCACTCTCCCCCTTCGCCCGCAGCGCGACGAGGAAGCCGACGAGATGCGCGGGGGCGACGTCCCCACGCATGATCTCCGCCATCGCCTCCGCGGTCGTCCGCGCGTCGAGGTCCTCCCCGCGCAGCAACGCCTGGAGCATCGCAGCCCAGTCGTGCGGTCGGGTCATCGCTGCGCTCCCGTGGTGCCCTCGACTTCCGCGAGGTCCTGTCGGGGTGGCAACTCACCCGCCTGCCCCGGCCCCTTGATGCCTCCCTCCGACTCGAACGTCTTGACGCCCGGCAGCTCGGCCATGTGCCGTCGCTCGACGAGCGCCCAGACCGCCTCCGCCAGATCGAAGCTATCGACGGGCTTGAGCACCCACGCATCGGCTTCCGCCCAACGTGCGAGGTAGTCGTCCTGCTCACGTGCGACGAGCAGCAGAACGGGCGGGACGTCCTGGCCCATACGCGCACGGGCCTTGATCTCGCGCGAGAGGAAGAAGCCACCCGACGGTTGGGTGTCGTTGTCGGCGACGACGATGTCGCAGTCGTGCCCCTCGTCGAGGAGCGCGAGCGCCCGCTGGGGGGTCCACACCTCGGTGTAGCTGACGTCGTCACCGTCGACCAGCGCAGTCAGCACCTGGTCGGTCAGCTGTGCACCGGTTGTGACGAGAAGGACATGCACCTGGGGCTCCTACATCGACGTGAAGGTATTAGGGCATGATGCCACGCCCGGGCCCGTCGCCGCCGCGGGCTCGGCGAAGTGGTCGTCAGCTGACGTCCCAGGTATCGGGTCCCGCGATGAGGTCCTCGAGCTTGCCGGGCCCCTTGCGGGTGATCGCATCATCGATCTGGCCCTGCAGTTCCGCGCCGTAGACCGGCCTCGCTACCTCGCGGAACACGCCGATGGGCGTCGGGCCGTGGGGCGTGTGAGACAACCGGGACAGCAGGAAGGCCAAACCCGGATCGTCTCCGTGGGCGTCGTGCGCGAGCAACGCGCCCTCGCCCACATCAGCGACCTCGACGATCTCGAGTTGCCCCGTGGACGCCAACGCGACGCCGTACTCGTGGTCGGCACCGAACCGGATCGGTTGCCCGTGCTCGAGTCGAATCTGGTTGGCCTTGTTCCCACGGACCGCGTCGAACGCACCGTCGTTGAAGATGTTGCAATTCTGGTAGACCTCGACGAACGACGTGCCCTGGTGAGCGGCGGCGCGCTCGATGATCTCCGCGAGATGGGCCCGCTCGTTGTCGACCGAGCGGGCGACGAAGCTCGCCTCCGCACCCAGTGCGAGGCTCACGGGATTGAAGGGGTGATCAAGCGATCCCGAAGGGCTTGACTTCGTGATCTTGCCGAGCTCGGAAGTCGGCGAGTACTGGCCCTTCGTCAGCCCGTAGATCTGGTTGTTGAACATGATGATCGTCATGTTCACGTTGCGGCGCAGTGCGTGGATCAGGTGGTTGCCACCGATCGACAGCGCGTCACCGTCGCCGGTGACGACGAACACCTTGAGGTCCGGACGGCTCGAGCTGATCCCCGTGGCGATCGCGGGGGCACGGCCATGGATGGAGTGGAACCCGTACGTGTCCATGTAGTACGGGAAGCGTGCCGCGCAGCCGATGCCGGAGACGAAGACGATCCGCTCCTTGGGGAACCCGAGCGTCGGCATGACACCCTGGATGTTGGCGAGGATCGCGTAGTCCCCGCAGCCCGGGCACCAGCGGACCTCCTGATCGCTCGCGAAGTCCTTCTTGGTCAGCTGGGGCAGCTCAGTCGTATCGGTCATGCTCGAGGCCTCCCTAGCACTACACGTGCGCCAGTTGGTTGGTGATCTCCCGGACGAGTTCCTGGGTCGTGAAAGGCAGCCCCGACACCCGGTTGTAGCCCCGGACATCCATTAGGTAGCGCGCGCGCAGCAGCATACGCAGCTGGCCGGTGTTCATCTCGGGGAGGAGGACGCGGTCGTATCGAGCGAGGATCTCCCCCAGGTTCGCGGGGAACGGGTTCAGATGGCGCAGGTGCGCCTGGGCGACCGCGTGGCCCTCGTCCCGTGCTTGCCGCACGGCGGCGGCGATCGGGCCGTACGTCGACCCCCAGCCGAGCATCAGCAGGCGGGTGTCGCCATCGGGGTCGTCGACCGCGAGCGGGGGGATGTCCTCAGCGATGCGGTCGACCTTGCCTTGGCGCACCTCTGTCATGTGCTGGTGATTGTCGGGGTCGTAGGAGATGTTGCCTGTCCCGTCGGCCTTCTCGAGCCCGCCGATGCGGTGCTCGAGGCCCGGGGTTCCCGGGATCGCCCACGGCCGGGCCAACGAGCCCTCGTCACGCAGGAACGGCCAGTACTCGCCGTTGTGGTTGGTCTCCGTGGCGAAGCTCACGCAATCCCGCAGGTCGGGCAGCTCGTCCATCTCGGGGATCCGCCACGGCTCTGCGCCGTTCGCGAGGTACCCGTCGGAGAGCACGAGTACGGGCGTGCGGTACGTGAGGGCCATCCGAGCGGCCTCGATCGCGGTGTGGAAGCAGTCCCCTGGTGTCGCAGCCGCGATGACGGGCACCGGCGACTCCCCGTTGCGCCCGAACAGCGCCTGGAGGAGGTCTGACTGCTCCGTCTTCGTGGGCAGCCCCGTGGAGGGCCCCCCGCGTTGGATGTTGAGCACGAGCAGGGGGAGCTCCACGCTCACGCCGAGGCCGATGGTCTCGGCCTTGAGGGCGATGCCGGGCCCGGAGGTGACGGTCGCGGCGAGGTTGCCCGCGAACGATGCACCGAGTGAGGCGCCCACACCCGCGATCTCGTCCTCGGCCTGGAAGGTCTGCACGCCGAACTGCTTGTACCGCGCGAGCTCGTGCAACACGTCAGAGGCGGGCGTGATCGGGTAGCCCCCCAGGAACAGGCGCAGGCCCGAGCGATCCGCCGCGGCCACCAGCCCGCAGGAGATCGCCTGGTTGCCGGTGATCTGACGGTAGCGGCCCGGCGGGAGATCCGCAGGGGCGACCTCGTACTGGTGCCCGAAGAGCTCCGTGGTCTCGCCGAAGGCCCATCCTGCGTCGAAGGCGGCGATGTTGGCGGCCGCGACCGACGGTTGCGCGGAGAACTTGTCCGCCAACCACTCCGTGGTGGGCTCGGTGGGGCGGGAGTACATCCAGGACATGAGCCCGAGCGCGAACATGTTCTTAGCCCGCTGCTTCTCCTTCTTGCCGAGGTCCTCGTACTTCTCGAGCGCCCCGACCGTCATGGTCGTGATGGGCACCTCGACGACCTGGAACGGCTCGAGGGTGCCGTCCTCCCGCGGGTCGGCCTCGTAGCGCGCCTTCTTGAGGTTCTGTGGGGTGAACGCGTCCTCGTTGAGGATCACCGTCGCCCCGGGCTCGAGGTCTCCGAGGTTGACCTTGAGCGCGGCCGGGTTCATGGAGACGAGCACGTCCGGCGCGTCACCGGGGGTGAGGATGTCGTGGTCGGCGAAATGCAGCTGGAAGCCCGACACCCCCGGCAGCGAACCGGCCGGGGCACGGATCTCCGCGGGAAAGTCCGGCAACGTGGCGAGGTCGTTGCCCATCGCCGCCGTCGCGGAGGTGAATCGGGTCCCGGTCAGCTGCATCCCGTCGCCGGAATCGCCTGCGAAGCGGATGGTGACTGTGCGGACTCGCTCGACTTGGTTACTCATCACCCGTGACCTTGCGGTTGGTTGCTGTGCTCTCCACGGGATATCCTACGCGACCGCTCAGCTGAAGCTGTCACCGCACGCGCAGCTGCTCTGCGCGTTGGGGTTCTCGATCGAGAAACCCGCTCCCTGCAGACTGTCCACCCAGTCGATCTGGGTGTTCGTGAGATGTGGTGCAGACATCTTGTCGACACGAACCGGAACACCCTTGATCTCAGCGGCGACGTCTCCGTCGAGCTCACGATCGTCGAAGAAGAGGGCGTAGCGCAAGCCCGAGCACCCTCCGGGCTGGACCGCCACCCGAAGCGCGAGGTCCTTTTCGCCCTCCTCACGGCCGATGAGTTCCTTGACCTTGGCCGCGGCGGAGTCCGTCAGGATGATCGGCTCGTCCTTGGGCTCGCTTACGGTCAGGGGGATCGCGATGCTCTCGCTCATGTGCCAACCTCGCTGGGACGCTGTGGGACGTGTGGCAGATTGCCCCGCCAGTGTAGCGGACATGCCGCCAGGCTCAGGGGCCTCGCCGCCCTCAGATTCGGCAGGACGCGAGGCCCCGCTTGACGAGGTACTGCTGGTGGTACTCCTCGGCGGGATAGAACGCCCCCGCTTCGACGACCTCGGTGGCGATGGGAGCCTTCGCGGCCCCCGCCGCGTCGAGCTCCCGGATCTTCTCCACCGCGGCCTTCATCTGCGTGTCGTCGTGTGCCATGACCACGGACCGGTACTGCGTCCCCACGTCTGGTCCCTGCCGGTCGACCTGCGTCGGGTCGTGCGCGGAGAAGAAGGTGTCGAGCAGGGTCCCGTAGCTCACCTCATCGGGGTCGAACGTCACCCTCACGACTTCCGCGTGCCCCGTGCGCCCCGTGCAGACCTCCTCGTAGCTCGGGTGCTCCGTGCGCCCGCCCGCGTAGCCCACCTCCACGTCGGTCACGCCCTCGACATTGCGGAACGTGATCTCCACGCCCCAGAAGCATCCTGCGCCGAACGTCGCCTGCGCCATCGCGGTCCTCCTCGTCCTCAGTGCTCCGGTGTCAGGCCAGGGTACGCGCCGCAGGCCTTGCCCCCTGCCAGGAGAGAGCTCAGCCCGCAGAGACCGCTGCGGGGCTCGCTCCGCTGATATCGCGCAGCAGATGCGGCTCGATCGGGAAGACGGTGTCCGGCGTTCCTGCCGCGGCCCACACACGGGAATGGGCGAGGAGGTCCTCGTCGATGAGCATCCGGAGAACGGTCGCGTGGCCGAAGGGGGGTGTCCCGCCTATGGGAAAGCCCGTCGCGGTGCGAGCCTCCTTCGCGTCGGCTCTGCGCACGCCCGGGGCACCCAACGCCTGCGCGACCTTGCCGTAGTCGACCAGGTTGCTGCCGCTCGTGAGCACGAGCATCGGCCCCTCGTCGCACGCAAGCACGAGTGACTTCACGATGGCGGCGACGGGGCACCCGATCGCGGCGGCCGCGTCCTCGGCGGTGCGGGTGCCCTCGGGGAAGCGGCTGACCTCGATATGGAGGCCATGCGCGGCAGCCGCCTCCACCACGCGTGCGGTGTTGCGGTGCGGGGCGTCGCTCACGACAGGGAGCCGGCGAGGTCCGCGGTGCGCTCGGTCACGAGTTCGGCCGCTCTCTGGAGCCCCTCGGGCCCGAGGTCGACCGCGGCTTCGAAGTGCTCTTCCGCCCCGTCCGCGATGACACCGGCGACCGCGAGCAGGCGCGCGCCAGCCTGGCGACCCCGGTCCGCGACGTAGCCGGGAGCCTTGCCGTGCGCGGTCTGGCTGTCGAGCTTGCCCTCACCGGTGAGCACGATATCGGTCTCCTTCACCGCAGCCTCGAATCCCACCATCTCCGCTACCGCCGCGGCCCCGTCCACTATGCTCGCGCCACAGAAGGCAGCGAGCGCGAAGCCGAGCCCACCTGCGGCACCGGCTCCGGGCAGGTAGCGCCAGGGCCCGCCCTCGAGGTCACGCTCGACCACATCGGCGAAGCGGGTCAGCAGCGCCTCGAGCTCATCGACCCCCTCCGCATCGGCGCCCTTCTGGGGGCCGAAGACCGCAGCGGCTCCCCGGGGACCGAGGAGCGGATTGTCCACGTCGCTCAGGACAACCACGCGGGCGCCTAGAGCTGGCCCCGCAACGAGGCGATCCAGCTCCCGGAGGTGGATCGCGCCGACTTTGACCGCGTTGCCGTCCGCGCGGAGCAACCGATGCCCGAGCGCGGTCGCGAGCCCCGCGCCCCCGTCGACGGTGGCGCTGCCACCCAGTGTCACGAGCACCTCGCCCGCTCCGCTCCCCGCGGCGTGGCGAATCAGATCCCCGACACCATAGCTCGTGGCGGTGAGGGGGTCGCGCTCGGTCTCCGGGAGGTCTGAGAGGCCGACCGCCTGGGCGGCCTCGACGAGGGCTCGACCGTCGGGCAGTCGCAGCCACACGGCCTGGGTCGCGATTCCTCGCGCGTTGGGCACGTCGGACACCTCCCGCTCGGCACCCGTAGCTTCGGCCACCACGTCGAGGGTGCCCTCTCCCCCGTCAGCCATGGGAGCCGTCACGACCTCGTCGTGGGGGCGGGCACGAGACCATCCCCTGGCCATCGCGCGCGCGGCCTCGGCCGCGGTGAGCGTGCCTGCGAACTTGTCGGGCGCGATCAGGACCTTCACGAGCACCTCATAGCGTCAAGGGGTGGACGGGCAGCAGCGGAAGAACGAGGACATCCTAGAACGATCCAAAGCGAGGTGTCCTTGGTCGCGCCTACTGGGCCGGCGTCTCGAACGTTCGCCAGTTGCCACGGAGGAACTCGCGTGCCTCGCGCGCCACGAGCCCGGACAGGAGCAGCAAGCCCAAAGCGCCCGGGGATGCCGGCGGTCGGGTAGAACATCGGCCCGCCGGACTGCTCGCCTTTCGCGATGTTGCCGGTCCCGATGGTCGCCGCGAGCGCGGTGGTGAGCGCCTGGTAATGGGAGATGTCGCCCTCTGCGCCAGCCTCCTTGCGCTTGAGCAGTGCGAGCCACAGCGCGTAACCGAGCTTGGTGAAGCCGAGCTTGGTGAACTGGATGCCCCGCAGGACGATGGTGAGGTACAGCCCCGTCAGTAGGAGCAGCGGGATGAGGAGGCAGGGCCCCACACGACCCCGCTGAGCCAATCAAGGACCGCATTGACCGCGTCCATGGCCCCCCCACAGCCGCCCCCACGTGTGCCGCTCCCGGGGAGCGCCATGCCTACCGTTGACGCAGCTTACGCCTACCCGCGTGGGAATCACGTCCCCCGATCCCGCTCCTCGGCGCGTCGCCGACGCAGCATCACGAGCCGGTAGGATGTCCATCGCGTGAGCCCTGCAAGCAGGCCAGGAGAGTTCGATGGCAGACAGTTATGAGATGGTCGTCCTGGGCGGCGGCACCGGTGGCTACTCGACCGCCCTGCGCGCGGCCGGGCTCGGCATGAGCGTCGCGCTCGTCGAGAAGGCCAAGGTCGGCGGCACCTGCCTGCACTGGGGCTGCATCCCCACCAAGGCTCTGCTGCAGTCCGCGGAGATAGCCGAGCACGTGCAGCACGCCGGCGACTTCGGCGTGAAGGCGACGTTCGAGGCCATGGAGATGGCCGCGGTCCTCGAGCAGAAGAAGTCGGTCGTCGACGCCAACCACAAGGGCTTGCAGGCCACGCTGAAAGCCCGTGGCGTGGAGACCATCACGGGCACGGCCCGCCTCTCCGACCACCGCTCGCTCGTGGTCGACACCGATGAGGGCAAGCGCACGCTCACCGCCTCGAAGGCGCTCGTCCTCGCGACGGGCTCCGTCCCACGCGGCCTTCCCCTCGAAGGCGCGGAGACCGACGGCGAGCTCGTCATCGACTCCGATCACGCGCTGTATCTCGACCGGGTCCCCGAGCGGCCGATCGTCATCGGGGCGGGAGCGATCGGCGTCGAGTTCGCCACCGTGTGGAACGGGTTCGGCTCCTCGGAGGTGAACGTCGTCGAGGCGCTCGCGGGGGTGGTCCCGAACGAGGACCTAGACACCCAGAAGGTCCTCGCGCGCGAGCTCAAGAAGCGAGGGATCAAGGCCCACACCAGCACGAAGGTGACCCGGGTCGACAAGGGCGATGGCGGGGTCCGCGTCACGATGGAGAACGACAAGGGGGAGCAGACCCTGGAGGGTGACGTCCTCATGGTCGCCATCGGCCGCCGCCCCGTCACCGAGGGCATGGGGTTCGAGGAGGCCGGGGTCAAGCTCGACCGTGGCTTCGTGCAGGTCGACGACTACTGTCGCACGGGGCCCGACAACCTCTACGCGGTCGGCGACATCCTGCCTCCGTATACCCTCGGGCTCGCGCACTCGTCCTTTCAGGAGGGCTTCCTCGTCGCGGAGCAGGTTGCGGACGAGAGCGTTACCCCCATCGACTACGCGGGAGTGCCGCGGGTCACCTACTGCCACCCCGAGGTCGCAAGCGTCGGCTATAACGAGCAGGACCTCAAAGAGCAGGGCTGGGACTACGAGAAGGCCATCTACCCCTTTTCCCACAACGGGCGGGCGATGATGATGCAGGAGGGTGGCCAGGTCAAGGTGCTCGCGGAGTCTAATGGCGGCCGTGTGCTGGGCGTCCATATCGTGGGGCCGCGTGCGACCGACCTCATCGCGGAGAGCCAACTGATCTACAACTGGGAAGCCCTTCCGAGCGAGGTCGCCCAGTTCATCCACCCGCACCCGACACTGTCGGAGGCAGTCGGCGAGGCGCACATGGCGCTAGCTGGCAAGGTGTTGCACGGATAGCTTTGTGTCAGACGACGACGGGCTTGGAGATGGGAAACCTTGGCTGAGCGCCGACGACGCAACGGACCACCCGACACGGGCCAGACCCGGCGACGGCGTCGAGGGGGGCCTCCGCCCGACGCCTCACAGCGCCGACGACGACGGGGATCGCGGGAGCCCGCGAGGGATGAGTCGCCACCCCCGAGCCCGGAGCGGGAGCAGGAGCACACCACGGGTGCCGCCTCGGAAGCGGCACCCTCCGAGAGGAGCAGTGCAGTGGCCACAGAGGTAACGCTTCCCCAACTCGGCGAGTCGGTGACCGAGGGCACGATCACGAACTGGCTCGTGTCTGTCGGCGACGAGGTCGAGACCGATCAGCCGCTCTTCGAGCTCAGCTCGGACAAGATCGACACCGAGGTCCCCGCACCCACCTCCGGAGTGCTCACCGAGATCAAGGTGGACGTCGACGAGACGGTGGACGTGGGCACGGTTGTCGCCATGATCGGCGAGGCCTCCGAAGCGGGGGGCGATGGTCAGGCTCCCTCGAAGCAGCCCGAGCAAGCCGAGGCGCAGGCCACGCAGGAGCCTGCCGAGGAGGCCCGCGAGGAGCCCGAGGCTGAGCCCGAGCCAGAGCCGGCCCCCGAGCGCGAACCGGAGCCCCAGCCCTCTTCAGAGGGCGACGGCGCGGTCACGGAGGGGCAGCTCATGTCCCCGATCGTGCGGCGCATGGCGCGTGAGCACGACCTCGACGTCTCGAAGATCTCCGGCAGCGGCCAGGGTGGCCGCATCACGCGCGAGGACGTCGAGGCCGCGATCGCCGATCAGGGCGCGGAGGCTCCCGCCCAGCCAGCGGCGAAGGAGCGACCTGCCGAGGCTCCGGCTGCGCAGGCCGAGGCGCAACAAGCGCCCCAGCCCTCCGGGCGGCCCGACGCGCGTGCGGGTGAGCGTGAGCGGCTCGAGGACCTGACCCGGATCCGGCAGCGCATCGCGGCGAAGATGCGGGAGTCGCAGGACCAGACCGCTCAGCTCACCACGATCCAGGACGCGGACATCACGCGCGTCATGCAGCTCCGCGAGCGCATCAAGGACGAGTTCAAGGCGCGGGAGGGTGCCTCGCTGTCGCCGTTCGTGTTCCTGTGCCGGGCCGCAGTGCTCGCCATCAAGCGCCATCCCACGGTGAACGCGCAGGCCGATTGGGAAGCGGCGAAGATCAAATTCCACGAGTACGTGAATCTCGGCATCGCCGTCGACACCGAGAAGGGCCTGCTCGTCCCCAACATCAAAGGCGCGGACGATCTGACGCTCGCGGCACTCGCCCGGGGCGTCGCGGAGGTTGCCGACAAGGCCCGAGGCAAGGGCAAGCTCGAGATGCAGGACATCCAGAACGGGACGTTCACGATGACCAACACGGGCAGCCGTGGGGTGCTGATGGACACGCCGATCCTCAACCACCCGGAAGTGGCGATCCTCGGGACCGGCGCCATCCAGAAGCGTCCGGTGGTGGTCTCCGACGGGGTCGGCTCCTCGATCGCGATCCGCGACATGGTGTACCTGTCGATGACCTACGACCACCAGATCCTCGACGGCGCGGACGCGGCGCGCTTCGTCACCGACGTCAAGGAAGTGGTGGAGACGCACGATTGGGACGCGGAGATCGGCTATTGAGCTCGATGCTCGCCGTCCACTGCGGTGAGGTCGCCTACGAGGAGGCCCTGCGATGGCAGCGACTCCTCGTCGCGGCACGGCGCGATGGCGAGATCGACGACGTCCTGCTCACCCTGACCCATGACCCCGTCTACACCGCGGGCAGGCACGCGAACGTCGCGGAGCACGTCCTCAGGACCACCGACATCCGGGTCGTGCCCATCGACCGGGGCGGCGACGTCACGTACCACGGGCCGGGCCAGCTCGTCGCCTACCCGATCACCGAGCTCGCGCACGCCAAGGCGGTACGCCCCTACGTCGAGGCCCTCGAGGAGGCGTGCATCCGCACCGCGGCGTCGTTCGGGCTCGACGCGACCGCGGACCGTGAGCGCACCGGCGTGTGGGTGGGTACCGCGAAGCTCGCGGCGATCGGCGTGCGCATCGACGGTCGGGTCACGAGCCATGGGCTGGCCTTCAACGTCGACCCCGACCTCAACCACTTCACGGGGATCGTGCCGTGCGGCATCAGCGACCGGGGTGTGACGTCGCTTGCCGCGTTGGGCGTGGAGACGTCGGTGCTCGAGGTGCGTCGCCGACTCGTCAGTGCTCTCGGCACGGCGCTCGACAAGCCCATCCACCAGGCGTCGCCCGCCGACATAGGCCTCACCGCTGCACCCGCGTGAGGGTGTCTACGGTGCGGGATCGGCCCCGGATAGCATGGATGCCCCCGCGAGCGAGGTTGCAGCAGTGACGAACATCATCCCGGAAGGCGCGCAGCGGCTGACTCTGGTCGGTGTCCCTCAGGTCGCCGAGCGCAAGCCCTCATGGCTGAAGCGCGACGTCCCGCTGGCGGGCCCCAACTACCGGGACATCAAGCGCACGATGCGCGACCTCGACCTCCACACCGTGTGCGAGGAGGCGGCCTGCCCCAACATCCATGAATGCTGGGAAGCGCGCGAGGCCACGTTCCTGATCGGCGGGCCGGACTGCACACGCCGCTGTGGCTTCTGCGAGATCGCCACCGGCAAGCCGACGGAGTACGACACCGAGGAGCCCCGTCGCGTGGCTGAGGCCGTCGAGGCCATGGGCCTGAACTTCGCGGTCGTAACAGGCGTCGCCCGCGATGACATCCCCGACCGGGCCTCCTGGCTCTACGCGGAGACGTGCCGCCAAATCAAGCAGCGCCTGCCGCACTGCGGCGTCGAGTTGCTCGTGGACGACTTCCGGGGCGACGCGGACCAACTCCGGACGGTCTTGGAGTCGTTGCCCGAGGTCCTCGCGCACAACCTCGAGACACCTCGTCGGCTGTTTCGCCACGTCCGGCCCGGATTCGACTACGACGGTAGCCTCGAGCTCCTGTCCCGGGCGAAGCAGTGGTCGGGTTCCGCCACGAAATCCAACCTCATGCTCGGGATGGGCGAGCGAGAAGGTGAGGTGCTGGAGGCCATGCGGGACCTGCGCGATGTGGGTTGCGACATCCTCACGATCAACCAGTACCTCCAACCGAGCCACAAGCATCTCGCGCTGCAGCGCTTCGTCGAGCCCTCCGAGTTCGAGAGCTATGCGACCGCCGGTGCGGAGATGGGTTTCGCGCACGTGGAGGCGGGTGCGCTCGTGCGCTCCTCTTACCGCGCAGGTCGGCAGGCGGAGTCCGCGGGCGTGTGGACGCGTCCGCTCGACGCCGAACGCCAGCTCGCCTGACGGCCAAGGGGTGAGCCGGCGGGAGGCTTGTACGCTGCCATGTCAAGCACTCCGATGAGATGGGTTCTGTCGCCGCCATGTCCCACGCCTTGCCTGTGATCGCCGAGACCGACGCGGAAGCTGCGGCGGGAGCGGTCTACTCGTTCTTCACCGAGCTCACGGACCGCGAAGCCATAGCGACCCTCGCTGCCGCGGTGATCCCACCGCTCCTCCGGATAGCGCTGATCATCGTGGTCGCCTATCTCCTGAACCGCGTGGTGCGGCGGATGATCAAGCGCTTCGTACGCAATCTCGCCACCGAGGGCGGGGGGATCTCGCGGATGCAGGCGCTTCGCCAGCGGGCGCCACTCAAGGACACGACGCCCATGGACATCGGGCGGGCGACCATGCGCGCGGAGACCATCGCAGGCGTCCTGCGGAGCTTGGCGACCGCAGCCGTCTGGGGCATCGCGATCATCATGATCCTCGGCGAGTTCGCGATCAATCTCGGCCCGTTGATCGCAGGTGCGGGCATCGTCGGCGTAGCGCTCGGGTTCGGCGCGCAGAAGCTCGTCCAGGACTTCCTCTCCGGCATCTTCATGCTCATGGAGGACCAGTACGGTCTCGGCGACATCGTCGACACCGGCGAGGCGACGGGAGTCATCGAGGGCATCACGCTGCGCACCACGCGCCTCCGCGCCATCGACGGGACCGTGTGGCACGTGCCCAACGGGCAGATCAGCCGCATCGGAAACCTGAGCCAGGAGTGGGCCAGGGTGCTGCTCGACGTCGGTGTCGCGTACGACACCGACCTGCCGACGGCGATCGACGTCATCCAAGCGACCGCGGACGACCTCGCTCAGGACCTCGACTGGGCGGAGCTCATCTTCGAGGCCCCCGAATCGTGGGGTGTCCACGCGCTCGCGGACTCCGAGATAACGCTGCGACTCGCCATCAAGGTCGCGCCCGGCACCCAGTGGAAGATCGAGCGCGAGCTTCGCAAGCGGATCAAGGCCGCGTTCGACGTCTCGGGGATCGTGATCCCGTTCCCGCAACGAACGGTGTGGACAAGGGCGGACGGCAACGGGCAAGCTTATCTGAGACAGGTGGAGCACGACGATTCCCTCCACGGCAAGCGTCGTCATGAGAGCTCACCCGACGATCAAGGTGCGGCAGCAGGCTTACCGGACAACGAATCACAGTAGTCGTAACGGTCTGGAAACACAGGGGTAATGGTCCCGTCAACGTCGCCACCTAGCCTTTCCAGTTGACCGAGGGGCGTATCAGCCACTCCATGACGCGACGGCGTAGCGCATCACCATTAGATGTAGTGATAGGAGCAAGCTTGGGAAGCTCACCGGAGGACATTCAGGCCAAGGTTCGTGACGAGGGCATCGAGTTCGTCGATTTCCGGTTCTGCGACCTGCCCGGTCTGATGCAGCACTTCACCATCCCCGCCCACGCGCTCAGCGATGATGCGTTCGGCGACGGGCTCGGCTTTGACGGGTCGTCGGTACGCGGCTTCCAGGACATCCAGGAGTCGGACATGCTCCTCGTGGCCGACCCCGACACCGCGGCGTTGGACGCGTTCCGCAAGCACAAGACGCTGATCATGAACTGCTTCGTCAAGGACCCCGTGACGGGTGAGCACTACAGTCGGGACCCGCGCTACATCGCCCAAAAGGCCGAGTCCTACCTCGAGGGCTCAGGGGTCGCGGACACCGCCTACTTCGGGCCGGAGGCGGAGTTCTTCGTCTTCGATGACGTCCGCTTCGACACCCGGCCGGACGCGAGCTTCTTCTACATCGATTCCATCGAGGCGCAGTGGAACACCGGAAAGGACGAGGGACCCAACCTCGGGTACAAGCCCCGCCACAAGCAGGGCTACTTCCCCGTCCCACCGATGGACCACTTCCAGGACCTGCGCAGCGAGATGACCGCCGAGCTCGAGGCCGCGGGCGTCGAGGTCGAGCTGCAACACCACGAGGTGGGTAGCGCGGGGCAGGCGGAGATCGACATCAAGTTCGACAGCCTGCTGCGCATGGCGGACAAGACGATGATGTTCAAGTACATCGTCAAGAACGTCGCGCTGCGCAACGGCAAATCCGCGACGTTCCTGCCCAAGCCGATCTTCGAGGACAACGGCTCGGGGATGCACACGCACCAGTCGCTGTGGTCCGGCGGCGAGCCCCTCTTCTTTGACGAGGCGGGCTACGCGCAGCTGTCGGACATGGCGCGGTACTACCTCGGCGGGCTCTTGAAGCACGCGCCGAGCATCCTCGCGTTCTCGAACCCCACGACGAACTCCTACCGCCGGCTCGTGCCGGGCTACGAGGCCCCCGTCAACCTCGTCTACAGCCAGCGCAACCGCTCGGCGGCGTGCCGGATCCCGTTGATCAGCCGCTCGCCGAAGGCCAAGCGCATCGAGTTCCGGGTGCCGGACCCCTCCTGCAACCCGTATCTCGCGTTCAGCGCGATGCTGATGGCGGGACTCGACGGGATCAAGAACAAGATCGAGCCCCCCGACCCTGTCGATAAGGACATCTACGACCTCCCACGCTCGGAGCTCGAGAACCTCCCGAGCGTCCCCGCGAGCCTCGAGGAGGCCCTCGCCGCGCTCGAGGACGACTACGAGTTCCTCCTCTCGGGCGGGGTCTTCACCGAGGACCTCATCGAGACATGGGTGGACTACAAGATGGAGGAAGAGGTCAACCAGGTCCGTCTGCGTCCTCACCCCTACGAGTTCCATTTGTACTACGACATCTAGGTCATAGGCCTGACCTCCACTTATGCGGCACTTCGAGACGAAGAGCCGCTAAGGCAGACCGGCCCGTCGATGGCCAAGTGGGCCGCTGCTCGACGTTTGAGGGGCCACCTCGCTGCAGTCTCACCCCGCCCTAAGGCCTCTTCTCCGGGCGTGGTGCCGGCGCCTCTAGGGCGCAGCAGACCAGAGAGGGCGATTAGTAGTCACTCTTTCGGGAAGGCGCCTGAGCGGGCCTCGGAAGGCTCTTTGTGGTGGAGCATACAGCTGTCAATGGCCATGTCAGGACCGCCCTGGTGGCACGGAAATCGCAAGTTGCTCTTGAGTCGGATCCAGTTCTCCGGAGTTCCGAATGCCGATAATGGCGAAAAGGAGTGGCCCATCGATGTCCTCGTGGAGGTCGAAGACGATCGGCACGTTATTCACGTTATTGGAGAGTCCTGCGCACGGCGGGTGACCCTTACGTGCGCGCGAGAGCGCTTCCGGAGGGCGGGCGAGCCTACGTGGCCGATGGGACAGGCGTCCCTCCTCAAGGTGTCCCTGGGCGGTGACGAAACCCCCGCCAATGGGTCTCACCCGCCAGTTGGGGCGCAGAGCGAAGCCTCCGCATCCCAGACCCCGATGCGGAGGCTTTTCCTTTGCACTGACTACTAATGGCTGCCTGCCCGCTTCGCAAACGCGCCCACTGCGGCACTCGACTCCTGCCGATGCCCAACCCTAGGGCCTCGTGTAGCCGGGGTGGACGCCTGGCTCCAATGCAGTGGAGTCGGCAATCTTGATGAGCAGGCGTTGCAGCTCCCCGCGCTCGCCAGCGTCGAGGGATGCGGCCAGCTCGTGGTCGTGGTCGGAGGACCTGGGAGATCTTCGCCAACATCCGCTCGCCGTCCGACGTCAGCCCTACCTTGGACACGCGGCGATCCGTCTCTCCTCGGGAGCGGACCACGAGGCCCGCTTCCTCGAGGTCGTCCACGAGGCCGGACTTGCCGTCCCCGCATGAAGTCCGCCGGCGTCCCGGTGGCCACTGTGCCCGGGCGGTGTCGGCAACCGCACCCGCGTAGGTCGACTTCTCCACCACCACCGGATCACCGGCCCCCACGTGCAGCTGCACCGCCAGGGAGATCGTCTGCTGCGCGCAACGCCGGTAGCCCGAGCACCGCGTAGCCGTGGGCCGGCCCCGCCCCGATGATCCTCCCCGCCGCCCGCACCATCACCTCCGCGTTCAGCACCTCCGCGCGCAACTACTCATAGGCGGAGACGAACCGTGCCCCGTGCCACGTGCAGGTGGGCGGCGAGCCGCCGTTCCACAGGCAACCGCCCGGCTACGAGACCGGGCTCGTCGAGCCACCCGCGCACTGGCGCGTACAGGTCAGCTCCCCGAAGCGCTCGTCGTCGCACGCACGCCCGCGGTAGCCGCTCGCATGACCGCGGCATCGACCGGGGCCGGTTAGTCAGGCCTCGGCCTCCACAGCCACTGAGAGAGTCGTAAGAGTCACTGTTGCGGTAATGGGGAAGCCAGGCATCGGCTCACCTCGCCGACCGCGACCGAAAGCAGCCCGCCCATGTCGATTCCCCGTATCCACCCACGCGCTGGCCGCGGCACTGCCGTGGTCCTCCTCCTGCTCTGCGCGACGGCGGTGCTGTTCAGTCCCACTCCTGTCATCGCGCAGGAGACCGAGGACGAGGTCACACCCGCTCGGGTGGCAGGTGAGGACCGCTTCGAGACGGCGGCCAACATCGCCACGCTCACATTCGACGCCGCCAGCACCGCCGTGCTGGCGGCAGGTGAGAGCTTTCCCGACGCCCTCGCCGCGTCCTTCGCCGCGGGCAGTGTCGATGGCCCGGTGCTCTTGGTGGAGCAGGACGCCATTCCCCCTGTCACGTGGGACGCCCTCGCCCAGCTCGGTGTCGAGTCCGTGGTGCTGGTCGGTGGTCCCGCGGCCATCGATCCGACCGTTGAGACGAGCCTCGCTGGGGAGGGCTACAGGACAGAGCGCATCGCGGGTGTCGACCGCTTCGAGACCGCCTCGGCGATCGCCACCACCTACGGCACCGACGTGGTGGGCACGGTGGATGGCGACCGGACGGCCCTGCTCGCACGCGGCGACGACTTCCCGGACGCGTTGAGCGCGGGACCCGCGGCCGCTGCGGCGAACCTGCCGTTGCTGCTCACACCGCAGGATGCCGCCGATGGCTCGGTCGACGAGGCACTGCAGGCACTCGCCATCGAACGCATCATCGTCCTCGGTGGCACAGCTGCCGTCAGTGAGGGCGTGGTCGCTGTCTACGAGCAGGACTACGCGGTCGAGCGGTTCGCGGGCGCCAACAGAGCGGAGACGGCAACGGTGGTCGCGGACAACCTGGTCGATCGCCTCCCAGGGTTCTCGCGCGAAACCGTGCTGCTCGCGCGTGGCGACGACTTCCCCGATGCCCTGACGGCCAGCACGCACGCCGCTTCGCTCGGCGCCCCGATCCTCCTCGCCGCCACGCCCGGTGAGCTCTCCTCCCCCACCCGGCAGTGGCTGTCGGCGAACTGCCCGGAGATCAGCGTGATCCGCGCACTGGGAGGCACGGCCGCCGTGTCCCAAGCGCTCCTCGACGACGCGGTCGGCGCCGCCAGTGCGTGCCTCGACACCGGTCCCGAGGCGGTCTCGTCGTTCACCACCGATCTGGTCCCCGGCCAGGACCGCAACATCAACATCCATCTCGCCGCTGACTACATCGACGGCTCGGTGATCGATCCCGGAGAGTCGTTCTCGCTCAACGCGGGCATCGGCCCGCGGACCGCGGACCGGGGGTTCGTGCCCAACGGCTTCATCGACGAGGACGGGGAAGTGGTCAGCGTCGTGGGAGGCGGGGTGAGCCAGATGGGCACCACCTTCGTGAACGCCGCCTGGTTCGCGGGCATCGAGATCGAGGAGTTCCGTCCCCACACCACCTACTTCGAGCGCTATCCGATGTGCCGGGAGGCGACGCTTGCCTGGGACATCCTCGATGTCGTGGTGACCAACGACTCGCCGTATCCGATCACGGTGTCGACCGCCTACACCGACGCCTCCGTCACCGTCACCTTCCTGAGCGAGTCCTGGGCGGAGGTCGACTCCTGGATCGGCGATCCCTACGACATCGAAGGCCCCGGTGGGGCGTTCAGCGTCGACTGCGGACGGACGATCACCTATCCGGACGCGACAGACACCACCGAGACGCACTCGTGGCGTTACGACTCGGGATTCCCCGGATAACCCGCGCCCGCGCAGGCCTCGCCTGCCCGTAGGCTGACGTGCGGTGCATCACAGAAGGGTCAGGCACGAGTGGACTTTCGAGCGGCGCGTGCGGACGACGCGGGCGAGATCGGCCGACTGCTCGTCGACCTGTATCAGCACGAGGCGCCAGGGCTGTTGACCGGTCCCCGTGCCGACCCCGACGCGCTCGGTGGGTGGCTCACGGCCCGGGAGGCCCATCTCCGGATCCGCAACCGCTACGTCGCCGAGGAGGATGGCAGGCTCGCCGCCATGGGCGCGATAGCCACGTCCGATGAGCCACGCGCGGCGACCACCGTCGCCCCACCTCCTGCGCCTGAGGAGGCACAGATCCATTCGATGGTCGTGGACCAAAGCCGCCGAGGCCGCGGCTTGGGCCGGGCGATGCTCAGCTGTCTGCAGAGCCAGCCGCTCGGCGCGGCAAGACCCGAGTGGTGCTGCAGGTCCTCGAGGCAAATGAGCAGGCCGTCCTGCTGTACCGCCGGCACGGCTACGAGCCGTTCCAGCGTGCCCCGCGATGGCGGATCCTGCGCCGCATCGGCTACCCGACGCTGCTGACGAGACGGGACCTGTGAAGACGGTCACGCCCGCAGGGCCTCAGCGGCGGAAGCGCACGTACTCTGGCTCGAGATCGTGGACGGAGTTGACGCCGAGCAGTTGAAGGGTACGAGCTACGTCGGCACGTAGGATCTCCCCGGCACGCTCGACGCCGGCCTCGCCGCCGGCCATGAGCCCGTAGAGGTACGCACGGCCGACCAGGCAGGCGTCGGCACCAAGGGCGATGGCCGCGACCACGTCCGCGCCGTTGAGGATCCCCCCGTCGACGTAGACCTCCGCACGGTCCCCGATCGCCGCGACCACCTCGGGCAGCTGCTCGAGTGGCGTGGGCGCCTGGTCGAGCTGGCGGCCACCGTGATTGGACAACACGACCGCGTCCGCGCCGTGGTCTACCACCGCACGGGCGTCCTCGGTCGTCTGCACCCCCTTGACCACCAGCGAGCCCGACCACAGCTCGCGGAGCGCCGCGAGGTCCTCAAAGGTCACCGACGGGTCGAACAGCGTGCTGCTCAGCTCGGCGGCCGTGCCCTTGAACGAGGAGAAGGCGGCGAACTCCAGCGGCTCGGTCGTGAGCAGGTTCGCCCACCACGCAGGATGCCGGGCGATATCGATCAACGTCCGCAGCGTCAGCGCCGGTGGGAGCGTCAACCCGTTACGGACATCGCGCAACCGCAGGCCCGGCACCGGGGAGTCCACGGTCAACACGAGCGTCGAGAACCCCGACGCACCGGCGCGCTCCACCAACTGGTGCATCGCATCGCGGTCACGCCACACGTAGAGCTGGAACCACCGCGTCGTGTCGGGCGCCTCCGCGGCCAGCCGCTCCGGCGACGTCGTGCCCATCGTCGACAGCGCGTAGGGCACACCCAGCCGACCCGCCGCACGCGCGACCGCGACCTCGCCCTCGTGGTGCATCATCCGCGTGAACCCCGTCGGGGCGAAGACCAGCGGCAACGAGCTCGGCGCACCCAGCACCGTCGCGGACATGTCGATCTTGGCCACATCGCGCAGCACCCGCGGCTGGAACTCCACCGACGCGAACGCGCGCCGAGACCGGACCAGGCTGATCTCGCCGTCCGCGCCACCGTCGACGTAGTCGAACACTGCGCGAGGCGTGCGCCGCCGCGCATGCGCACGCAGATCAAGGATGCTCTTCGCTCGCCCGAGCCGCTGTCCGGCGCGGTCCAACGTCGGCCACCGCAGGCCCGTGAGCTCACGCAACTTCGCGAGGCTCGGCACCTGACGCCGAATGGCCCGCGGCCGCACCTCCACCCCCTGGGAACCCCCACCCCTCGCCATCGATCTCCCTCTTCCACGTCGAGCCACCGCCGCACCGACCTCATACGGGCCAGAGCACCGTAAGCTACCGGAGCAGCCAACGCCCAGTCTCCGCCGGGATCTCAGCGCGCGAACGGGTAGGCGGCGATCCTCCTCATGCTGACCGGGGTTGTCCAGCACCGGACTGCAGGTCGCGCCGGTGCACCGAGGGACTGAGTACGTCGGGGTCCACGAGGACATCTACGACGGCCGGCCCCTTGTACGCCCTGGCCCCCTCCAACGCAGGTGCCAACTCAGCGCCGGCCTCCACGCGCCACGCCGCCGCGCCGTAGGCCTGCGCGAGCCCTCGGATGTCGACGTCGCCGATCGTCACCGCGCTCGTGCGTCCGACCTCACGCATCTGGTGCAACGCGATCGTGCCGTACAGGCCGTTGCGGAAGACCACGACGGTGAGGTCGAGTCTGTGGCGCACGGCGGTCTCGATCTCCTGGCCCGTCATGAGGAAGCCCCCGTCGCCCACGAGCCCCACCACGTCGCGGTGGGGGGCCGCGAGGGCGGCGGCCACCGCGGCGGGGACTCCGTATCCCATCGCCCCGTTCGTCGACCCCAACTGACTGCGTGGGTGACGAAAGCGCCAGTAGCGGTGCCCGAAGGCTGAGAAGTTGCCCGCGTCGTTCGCCATGATCGTGTCGGCGGGGAAGACTGCGGCCAGCTCCCTCATGACCCCTTGGGGCTCGAGTGCGGTATGAGGGTCTCGCTCCGGGCTGCTCGACGACAGGTAGGCGTCGTGCGCTGCCGACCAGTCGCGAGGGGGCGTGGGATGGGCCCGCGCACACTCTGTCAACGCCGCCAGGGCGCTGCGTACGTCCACCGCCGCCCCCACGTCGACAGGCAGCACCGCTCCGACCGAGTGGGGGTCGCAGTCGAGCTGCGCGACCCACGCGCCCGGGGACGGCAGCGTGTACGACTGGGTGGTGATCTCACTGAGGCGGGAGCCGGCGACGAGCACCACGTCTGCTGTCTGCAGGGCGGCCAGAGTCTCGGGGGGCGGACCCAGTGCGAGGTGGCCGCAGTAGTGCGGATGCTCGTTGGGGAATACGTCCTGACGTCGGAAGCTCGCGTACACCCCTGAACCGGACGCCTCGGCGAGCGCGATCAGCTCATCGCGTGCCGCCTGCGCGCCTCCACCTGCGATGATCACCGGCGCCCGCGCGGCTTGCAGGCGCTCCACGATCTGCTCGACCGCGTCGGTTGGCAGCGTGGCCGGGACGGGCTCGGCCACCGAGGGTCGCCACGCATCGCCTTCGGGCAGCTCTCCGTCCAAGACGTCGGCTGGCAGTGCGAGCATCACCGGTCCCGGCCGGCCACTCGTCGCGGCGTGCCAGGCCCGGTCGAGCGACTCGGGCAACCGAGCCGGGGTCGTGACCGTCTCCGCCCATTTCGTCAACTCTCCGTAGAACGCAGGGAGGTCGACCTCCTGGAAGGCCTCCCGCCCGAGGTAGGAGGTCTCGACCTGCCCCAGCAGCACGATCATCGGTGTGGAGTCCTGGCGGGCGGTGTGCACGCCGATCGCGAGGTTGGAGGCTCCGACCCCCCGGGTCGCCATCACGACTGCGGGGACGCCGGTGAGCTTCGCGTCCGCCTCGGCCATGAACGCCGCACCCGACTCGTGGCGGGTAGACACGAGTTGAGCGCCCTCGTGCCGGTCGAACGCGTCGAGGAGGGGAAGGAAGCTCTCGCCCGGCACGGTGTACGCGCGGCGAGTTCCCCGGCGGACCAGTTGGTCGACGAGTGCGTCCCCGACGTGGGTCACCCCGCTCCTCCCAGCCGAGCGCATGCGCTCGAAGGCCACATCAGCCACTCCCCTGCCCGCGACGTCCGACTACCCTACACCTCGGGCTCACGGACGGTGACGGGGATCCCCTGAATGAGGTCGTTCGCCATCCCCTGCACGTTCCACGGCGGTTCACTGGGCTGCGCGTCACCGTCCTCGGAGGTGGCCCGACACGCAAGGACATGCTGCCCCGGAGTGGCGTCCCAGGCGTAGCGCCATCCCCGCCACGCGTGGGGGCCGAGGGGCTCGTCGAGCTTCGCGTCCTCCCAGCGGCCGTCTATCGCGTCGCTCAGCCGCAGGTGGTACGCCTCGGCCTGCTGGTAGCCGGCGAAGGGCTCGGTCACCGCGTCGATCGAGCGCAGCATGAGCAGGTAGTGCATACCTCTACCCCGGTCGACCCACTGCCCTCCGCCGTCGGGATGCGGTCAAGCGCGAAACGGGGAAGGCGTAGCCGTCTCTAGCGCACATCGTAGAAGAGCCGCTCGTGCACCCGCCGTATGCGCCGCATCGCGCGCGCGATGTCCTCGGTGAGGTTCTGCGCCCCAGGGGCGGGGTAGCGGAGCATCCGCGCGAGCTGCTCGACCTGGTGGGTCCCCTGGGGGAAGATGGACGTGTCGAGCGCTCCCCGCAGGTACAACGCGTTGCGGAGCCGGGTGAGCAGGAGCCACCCCTCCACGAGCCAACCCGCGTCCTCGGTCGAGACGAGGTTCAATCCTCTCGCGGCCTCGAGGGTCGCGAGGGTGCCCGGCGTGCGAAGCGACGGCTCCCGGCCCCCGAAGCGCATCTGCAGGAGCTGGGCGGTCCAATCCACGTCGCTCAGGCCACCTTCACCGAGCTTGAGGTCGACTCGGTCCCCTCGCTGCACGCCGCCGTGCTCCGTGGAACCGCGCACCGGCCGGGTACGCCGCTGTCGACGCCCGCCCGCGCGTTCCCGCTCCACACGCGCCTTCATCTGGCGGGTCGCCTGGATCCGGGCGAGGGGAAGGTCCTCCGGGTAGATCAGCGGCGAGAGCTCGTCGAGCAATGCCCGCCCGAGCTCGCGATCGCCCGCGACGACCCTCGCCTGCGTCAGCGCCTGCAGCTCCCACGTCTGCGCCCACTGACGGTAGTACGTCAACGTCGACTCGAGCGTGCGCGCGGTCGGGCCGTCGCGCCCCTCGGGCCGGAGATTGAGATCGACGCGGAACGCCTGTCCCTCCGATGTGATCGACGACAGTGCGGTCACAAGCCCGTCGACCGCGTCGATGGCGTCCTGACGGGCCTCAGGGGGATCGAACACGAGGATGACGTCGAGATCGCTCGCGTAGGTGAGCTCCCCCGCGCCGAGCTTGCCCATCCCGATCACCGCGAAGCGCACCGGCAGGTCACGGGTGACGAGGTCGAGTCCCGCGTCCAGGCAGGCCTCCGCGAGCCCGCTCAACTCGGCGGCGACCTCGGGCACGTCGGCACGGTCGGTGAGATCGCGCACCGCGATTCGGGCGATCTCGCGACGCTTGAGCCGGCGGAGGGCGTCGGATGTCCGCGAGAGTCCGTCGCCTCGTCGCAGCAGGCCGTTGGCAGCCCGGGCGTAGTCCTCGTAGCCCAATCCCGCCTCGAGCGCCTGATCGTCGAGTTGGCTGACGAGCTCGGGCTCGCGCTCGAGCCACTCCCCCACGAGGCGGCTCGCGCCGAGCACACGCGCGAGGACCTCACCGACCGGAGGGTTGTCCCGCAGGGTGCGCAGGAACGCGGGTGTCTCGCCGAGGCGCTCCGCGAGCGCCCGGAATCCCGAGAGACCTCCGTTGGGGTCGGGCGAGGTCGCGAACACGGGCATCATCGTCGGCAGCAGCGTCCGCATGAGCCGCGCCCTGCGGGAGACGCCGCCCGCCAACGCAACGAGGTCGCGCAGTGCCTGCCGGGAGTCGGTGAAGCCAAGCGCCTCCAGGCGGTCGGCGGCCGCTTCCGCACCGAGCTCGTCGCCCGAGGGCAGCGGGAGCTGGTCTGCCGCGGAGAGCTCGGCGAAGCGCGACAGCAACGGGCGGTAGAACAGCTGCTCGTGCAGGCGACGGACATATCCCTGCACGCGAGCGAACTCCGTGTCGAATTGCTCGAGCGCGCTCGCGGCACGGATGTCGCGGAAGCCGCAGGATCGCGCCAGGAGGGCCCGCTCCTCGTCGTCCTCGGGGACGATGTGCGTGCGACGCAGCCGCCTCAGCTGCAGGCGGTGCTCCACCGTGCGGAGAAACTGGTACGCGTCGTCGAAGAGGTTCGCGTCCCCGTCGTCGACATAGCCCCCCTCCGCGAGCGCCGCGAGCGCCGCGAGCGTGTTCGCGCTGCGGAGGTTCCCATCGTGGCGGCCGTGCACGAGTTGGAGTAGCTGTACAGCGAACTCGATGTCGCGGATGCCACCAGGAGCGAGCTTGACCTCCCGTGAGCCCGACTTGCGCACCGCGGCGGACGTCTCGACGGACTCCTTCATGCGCTGGATGTCGTCGATCGAGGTCCCCTCCCGACGGTCCGGGAAGACATAGGGCAACGCAAGCTCGGTGAACGCCGCGCCGAGCTCCGCGTCGCCCGCCACGGGACGGGCCTTCAGGAGCGCCTGGTACTCCCAGGTCTGCGCCCAGCGGTCGTAGTAGGAGCGGTAGGCCTCGAGCGTCCGGGACAGGGGGCCGTCGCGTCCCTCGGGACGAAGGTTCGCGTCCACCTCGTACGCCCGCCCATCGGGCGACATCGTGCCGAGGAGGCGCATCACGCCTTCTGCGACGCGCAACGCGGCGGAGCGGTCGCCCTCGTGGACGAACATCACGTCGATGTCGGAGACGTAGTTCAACTCATCCCCGCCGAGCTTGCCCATCCCGAGGATGGTGACCCGGACGGCAGGCTCGCTGACATGGTCGAGCGCGCCTGCGAGCATCCCCGCGGCAAGCGTGCTGCACTCCGCCGCCGCGGTGGGGGTGTCCGCCATGCCGAGTAGGTCGCGGGCGGCGACCCGCAGGATGCCGAGGCGCTGCACGACCGCGAGTGCACGGGAGGCGTCCGGCGCGTCGATCAACGCCTGGCCGCACCGCCACCGCACGTCATCGACGCTGTCGGGTGCGAGCTCGCCGTCGAGGACCGCGAGGGCGGTCGTCCGCGCGACGAGAAGCTCGCCGAGCGCCTCGCTCGAGCCCGCGATGACGGCCACCCGGCGCAGCAGCTCGTAATCCTCGAGGACGTGGGCACCTCGGCGCTCGGCGATCTGCTCGGCGACGCGCAGGGCCAGCTCAGGATTGGGACTCGACGTCAAGGCGGAGACGACCGCCTCAGTCGAGTCGTCGAGGCCCTCCTCGCTCCAGGCCCCCAGGGTGGTGAGCGCCCTGATGGCTTCCCTCCTGCTGCTCACCCGCAAGCGGGTCAACAGCGCTGTGGCGGGGTCGCGGGAAGGGGCGGGGCTGCTCACACCGGCCTACAGCATCGGCAGGTAGCGCTCGATCTCGAAGGGAGTCACCTGGGCCCGGTACTCATCCCACTCCACCCGCTTGTTGCGCAGGAAGTACTCGAAGACGTGCTCCCCGAGCGCCTCCGCGACGAGCTCGGAGTCCTCCATGTCGCGCAGCGCCTCGTCGAGGTTTCGCGGCAGCCGGTCGATGCCAGCCGCCCGCCGCTCGCTGTCGGTCATCTCGTGGATGTTGTCCTCGGCCTCGAGCGGGAGCTCGTAGTCCTTCTCGATCCCCCGCAGGCCGGCCGCGAGGATCACGCTGAACGCGAGATAGGGATTGCAGGCGGGGTCGGGTGCCCGGAACTCCAGCCGTGCTGACGCGCCTTTGCGGGGCTTGTACATGGGCACGCGAATCAACGCGGATCGATTGTGGCGACCCCAGGAGACGAATACCGGAGCCTCGAACCCGGGGATGAGCCGCTTGTAGGAGTTGACCCACTGGCAGCACACCGCGGTGATCTCCCGGGCATGGTGGAGCACACCCGCGATGAACTTCTTCGCGGTGGTCGACAGGTGGTAGGGATCCGCGCTGTCGTAGAAGGCGTTCGTGTCACCGTCGAACAGCGATACATGGGTGTGCATCGCCGAGCCCCAGTGCTGAGCGAGGGGCTTGGGCATGAACGTCGCGTAGATGCCCCGATGCATCGCGACTTCCTTGATGACGAGGCGGTAGGTCATGAGGTTGTCGGCCATGGTGAGGCCGTCCGCGTACCGCAGGTCGATCTCGTGCTGGCTGGGAGCGACCTCGTGGTGGGAGTACTCGACGGAGATGCCCATAGCCTCGAGGGTCTGGATGGCCTGCCGGCGGAAATCCGACTGGACATCCAACGGCGTCAGGTCGAAGTAGCCACCATTGTCGAGCGGTGTGGGGTCGTCGGGGCCGTTGAAGAGGAAGAACTCCATCTCCGGGTGGATGTAGAACGAGAAGCCCATCTCCTTCGCCTTCGCCATGTTGCGCCGAAGCACGTGGCGAGGGTCCGCGGCGAAGGGCTCCCCCTCGGGCGTCATGATGTCGCAGAACATCCGGGCGACGCCCGCCTCCTCCCCTTTCCACGGGAGCACCTGGAACGTGGAGGCATCGGGAATCGCGAGCATGTCGGACTCCTGCACCCGCGCGAAGCCGTCCACTGCAGAGCCGTCGAAGCCGATGCCCTCGGTGAACGCGCCCTCGAGCTCTGCCGTCGTGATCGCGACGGACTTCAGGAAGCCGAGAACGTCCGTGAACCACAGCCGGATGAAGCGCACATCGCGCTCCTCGA